>DASPKD010000031.1:0-19233 GCA_035628275.1 Caulobacteraceae bacterium
TCAGCTCGGTCTCGATGATCTCCAGGTCCGAGATGGGGTCGACCCGGCCTTCGACGTGGGTGATGTCGTCGTCCTCGAAGCAGCGGGCGACGAAGGCCACCGCGTCGCAGTCGCGGATGTTGGCCAGGAACTGGTTGCCCAACCCCTCGCCCTTGCTGGCGCCCTTCACCAGGCCGGCCACGTCGACGAAGTTGATGCGGGCGGGGATGATCTCCTTGGACCCGGCGATGGCCGCCAGCTTCTCCAGCCGCGGCTCCGGCACGGCCACGTCGCCCACGTTCGGCTCGATGGTGCAGAACGGGTAGTTGGCGGCCTGGGCGGCGGCGGTCTGGGTCAGGGCGTTGAACAGGGTCGACTTGCCCACGTTGGGCAGGCCGACGATCGCGACTTTGAGGGCCATGGACGTCTTCTGGAGAGCGGGGGCGGCGTCACGGCCGCGAGGTCGGCGGGGTTATAGCGGTTCCGCCGGGCGCGGCAACGCGGGCTTCAGAACTCCAGCAGCGTCCTGAAGCCGCCGTAGATCATCCGCTTGGCGTCGAAGGGGGCGTTCTCCATCGAGCTTTGCAGGCGCGGGTCGGCCATGACCTTGGCGTTGATCTCGTCACGGCGTTCGCGCGATTCGTAGACGATCCAGGAGAACACCACCGTCTCGTCCTCCTTGGCCTGCACCGCGCGTGGGAAGGAGGTCATCTCGCCGTAGGGCACGTCGTCGCCGACGCATTCGACGTAGGCGAGCGCGCCGTGCTCCATCCAGACTTCGCCCGCCAGACGGGCCATGTCTTCGTATGTCTTCAGGTTCGCCGTGGGTACGGCCAGCACGAAACCGTCGACGTAGGGCATGATCGGTCCTCCTCGTCTTGATCCGCTCATCCCCGCGGAAGCGGGGACCCAGGTTTTACGTCCGCGCGCGACCGAAGTCTCGGTGCGCCGCGCACCGGGCGGACTCGGCTCAAGCCTGGGTCCCCGTTTCCGCGGGGATGAGCGGGAGAAGGGGGGTCAGCCCGGCCCCGCGCTCGGCTCGAAGTCGAACTGCGGCTGCGGTTGCCGGCGCTGGCCGTCGCCGAAGTTGTAGCTGATGCCGAAGTAGATGGTGCGGGCGCGCATCCGGCGCAGGGTCTCGTCCTGGATCGTCGGAGTGTCGATGACGACCTTGTCCCGCATGGTGTCCAACACGTTTTGCGCGGTGACCACGAAGGACAGCTTGTCGTTGACCTTGCGACGGTAGCCGAGGTTCAACATGCCCTGCGGCTCGCGCCGACCTTGCGGAATGATCTGCTCGCCGCGGCCCATGGCGTTCAGCTGGAAGAAGTCCTTGGGCGTCGGCTGCCAGTTCAGGTTCACCCGGCCGCCGAAGCTGGTCCCTTCCCGTTTTTCTGTGAAGCCGAGCGCCGAGGCGTCGATCTCGTTCCAGAACAGGTTGCCGCTGATGTTGTAGCTGAGCTCGGGGGTGAACTTGCCGTTGGCGACCAGCTCCAGCCCGCCGCTGCGGTTTTCGGCCAGGTTCTCGCGGGTGGTCAGGAACACGCCCCCGCCGATATCGGTCACCACCTCGGTGAAAGCCTTGGAGGTCTCGCGGTAGTACAGGGTGGCCAGGTAGAAGGTCTGGCCCGGACGGTACTGCCAGCCGAGCTCGTAGGAGTCGGTCTCCTGCGGCTCCAGTTGGGGGTTGCCGGCGCGGTAGTTGAACGGGTCCTGATAGATCGGATAGGGGTTCAGGTCCTCGGGCCGCGGGCGCTGGACGCGCTTGCTGTAGCTGGCCGTCACCTGCTGCTTGTCGGTTAGTTGGTAGGCCGTGTGCAGGCTGGGATAGGCGCGGCGGTATTCGTTGCTGTCCTGGATGTTGCCGGTCACCTGGTTCACGTCGAGCTCGACGGATTCCAGCCGCAGGCCGCCCTTCACCGTCAGTTTCCCGATCGGGCGCTCGTAGGTCCCGTAGGCCGAGTGGATCGTCTGTTCATGCAGGAACAGGTTGGTCAGGTTGGCGTCGACGCTGAGCGCTCCCGGAACCTCGCCCCGCGCGCCGTAGGAGTCGAAACGGTTGTCCTGGACCTCCATCTCGTAGCCCGTCTCGAGCCTGGCTTCGTCGGGCAGGGGCCGTTTGTAGTCCAGCTTCAGTTGACCCCGGTCCTGGGTCATGTCGCCCCGGATTTCCTCGTAGAGATCGTCGTCCACCGGCAGCCGGTCGGTGTAGATCGAATCTACCTGTCGCTCACCGACGGTGTGTTCCAGCATCAGGCTGGCGACGAAGTTGTGGTCGTCGCCGGCCAAGGTGCGGCGCAGGGTTCCGGTGGCGCCGGTGCTCGCCCGCTTGAACTGGGTATCCGTGTCGCGAACGTAGGCGTTGGTCACCGCTCCGAGAGCGTTCTCGCCCTCGTATTGCTCCTGGCTCTCGGAGTTGAACTCCATCTGATGATGGCGCAGCTCTCCGCTGAGGCGGGCGCCGGCGGTCAGGTCGTAGTCGATGCTGCCGCGCAGGTTCATCATGTCGCCGGTGTTCTCCACCCGCACGTCCTGCCGGCTCTCGATGAAGCTGTCGCTGACGGGATCGTAGCGGGAGCGGTCGCTCTCGAGACTGGCTTCGTTTTCATCGTGACGCACGCCGAGATCGCCGGCCAGGGTCAGCTTGTCGGCGCTGTAGGAGCCGCTGAGGCCGCCGTTCCACGAACCGTTGGTGCCGACGTTGGCGCGTACCGAGCCGGTCTTGCCCGGCTTGCGGTTCTTCTTGGTGATCAGGTTGATCACGCCGGCCGCGCCGTCGGGGCTGAACGCGGCCGAGGGGTTGGTCATGACCTCCACGCGCTCGATCTGATCGGCCGGCATCTGCTGCAACGCCTGGGCCCGGCCCTCGCCGCTGAGCATGCCGGACGGCTTGCCGTCCACCAGGATGGTCACGCTGGAGTCGCCGCGCAGGCTGACGTTGCCCTGAACGTCCACCTCGACCGAGGGAATGTTGCGCAGCGCGTCGGCGATCGAGCCGGTGGTCGCCTGCAGATCGTTCGCCACGCCGTAGCTGCGGCGGTCGATCGAGGTGCGCACGTCACGCTGGCCGGTGACGACGATTTCACGTTTATCGTTCGCCGCGGGCGCGGGCGCGGGCGCGGGGCCGGGCTGAGCGGGCGCGCTTTGCGCGAAGGCGGCGGAGGCCGGGACCACGACGGCCGCGGCGGCCAGCAGAACAGCTTTCAGTTTCAACGAACTCACCCCTGACTCGACGGTTCGCCGCCGATTGTGAAGACCGAACCGCACACTCGCGTTTCGGGCAAATGTATTTTCGGCAATGTTTGCCCTTCACCGGTCCAAGGGCTTCAACGCGCCTTGTTCCGGAACCCGTCGCGGTCCGCCGGAAACCGCCGGTCGACGGCATGCGGTCATGAAGTGAACGCGCGGCGGCTGAGGGGCATGAGCGAAATGTGAGCCGCCCCTGAAATCGTCCGGACGCGAGCTGCGTGGATCAGCCGATCCGCTCGGCGGCGTGGTCGCGCCAGGTCTTGGCTTCCTTGCGGAAGGGACCGGGGGTCTTGGCCATACGCTTGTCGATCTCGGCCAAGGTGTCGCGGGCCTGATCCTTACGCTCGGTCTCGGCCAGGAAGACGGCGTAGCGTGCGGGAGCCTCCAGCCCCGGCAGGCGGGCGACCGCGTCCAGGTAGGCGCCCTCCGCCTCCATTCGGCGATCGAGCGCGTGCAAGGCGCGCGCCCGGGCCAGCGCGGCCTGTGGGCTGACGCCGGCGTCTCCGAAGCCGCGGGCCTGATCGAGCAGCCCCAGCGCCTCGGCCGGCCTCTGAAGCTCCAGCAGGGCGTGCGCCCGGCCGACCATCAGCGCCGGATCCTCGGCGTAGAGCCCCTGCATGGCGACGGCGTAGAGGCCGTCGGCCTCGTCCCACTTCTCCAGCGCCATGGCGGCTTCCGCCAGCTTCATGGTGTTCTGGACCGAGGG
The DNA here is from genome assembly GCA_035628275.1 of Caulobacteraceae bacterium. Lineage (GTDB taxonomy): Bacteria > Pseudomonadota > Alphaproteobacteria > Caulobacterales > Caulobacteraceae > DASPKD01. Next base: position 3,935 of record DASPKD010000031.1, read on the forward strand.
GGTGTCCTCGTAAGCGGCCTTGGCGGTGCGGTAGTCACGGCCGGGGTCCAGCGTCTCGCGCGCGGTCTCGCCGAGCCTGCGGGCGGTGGGCCCGCGCAGAATCTCCGGCAGCATAATCGCCACGAAGTAGACCAGCCCGCCCAGCGGCTGGAAGATCAGGATGATGAACAGCCAGTAGAGCTCCCGCTTGCTGCGCACCACGTGCACGCACAGCAGCAGCGAGAAGACGATCGAGGCCAGAAACAGGGTGGGGCTGAGGGAGAATGGCATCGCCGTGATGTAGGAGCCGCAGCGCCGCCGCGTCAAACGTCAGCCGTTCTCCCGCGCCGCTTGTCGAGGACTGAACTTCGGGGCGGGAGCCAGGCGCATGACCTCGGCCTGGTAGCGTTCGTCGTCGCCAGCCGCCAGGTGCGGAAGGGCGTCGGCGCAGGCGCGCAACAGGTCCTGCACCCAGGCCTGCTCGGCCTTGGCGAAGTCGGACAGCACGTAGCCGTGCACCAGCTCCTTCTGCCCCGGATGGCCCACCCCCAGGCGCGCGCGGCGGAAGTCCGGGCCGATCTGGCTGGTGAGGGAGCGGATGCCGTTGTGGCCGGCCGCGCCGCCGCCGAGCTTCATGCGGAAGCGGCCCGGCGCCATGTCGATCTCGTCGTAGAACACGGCCACGTCTGCGGGCTTGAGCTTGTAGAAGCGCATCGCCTCGCCGACCGCGCGGCCGCTCTCGTTCATATAGGTCTGCGGCTTCATCAGCAGCGCGCGGACAGGCCCGTCCGGGGTGTCGACGGAGCCCTCCGACACGATCGCCTGGAACTTGGTCCGCTCCGGACCGAAGCGCCAGCGCGAGGCGATCTCGTCGACGGCCATGAAGCCGATGTTGTGCCGGTTGCCCGCGTACTTGGGGCCCGGATTGCCGAGCCCGGCCAGGATCAGCATGGGCGGCTCCCGTGATGGAGAAACGGCCCCGTCCGGTGAGGATCGGGGCCGTCTGGAGAACAGTCTCTGAAAGAGGCCGATCAGGCTTCCGCCGGCTCGGCTTCGGCGGTGTCGGCGGTTTCAGCGCCGCGGCCGCCGATGGTGGCGATCACGAAGTCGCGGTCGGTGATGGTCGGCTCGACGTTCTCAGGCAGCTTCACCGCCGAGATACGCACCGTCTCGCCGATCTCCAGGCCGGTCAGATCGACGACCAGTTCCTCGGGGATGGAGTCGGCCGGGGCCCACAGCTCGACTTCGTGGCGCACGGCGTTCAGCACGCCGCCGCGCTTCAGGCCGGGGGAGGCTTCCTGGTTGCGGAAGTGGACCGGCACGTTGATGCGCACCAGCTGGTGCTCGTCCACGCGGTACAGGTCGAAGTGGACCGGCGCGTCCGACACCGGGTCGAACTGCACGTCCTTGGCGATCACCGGCTGGATTTCCTGGCCGTATTGCAGCTTGACCAGGTGGCCGAGCAGCTTGCCGGTGTAGAGCGCCTTGCGGAACTCGTTGGCGTTGACCGCGATCGGCACCGCGCCGCGGGGGCCGCCGTACAGCACGCCGGGCACCTTGCCCTCGCGGCGCGCGGCGCGCGATCCGCCGGTTCCGGTGCGCTCGCGCACTTCGACGTTCAGAACGATGTCGGCCATGGCCTGCCTCAAAAAGAAACCGCCGCGCGACCCGCGCGGCGTGGGACGAACCCCTCGAAATCAAGAGCGCGGCTAGATACACGCATCACGCCGCGCTTGCAACGCCCCGGCGCGGGAGGGTCCCGCGCCGGAAACGCGCAGCGGATCAGTTGGTCGGGCCGCCGTCCTTGGGCGACTGGACGACCGGCGTGGCCGCGTCGGGCGCGGCCGGAGTCTGGGCGGTCAGGGTCGGCTCGAACGCGGTCATCGGCGCCTGCAGATTGCCGGCCACCTTGGTCAGGCACTGACCGGTGTCCATCAGCACGTGCTGACCCAGGCAGAACACGTCCTCGTAGTGCGGCTTGGAGACGGCCAGGCACTGGTAGAGGTTCAGCTTGGACATGTTTAGGCAGTAAGGACCGGTGGTCTCGTTCAGCAGCAGGTCAACGTTGGCGGCATTCTCCTCGCCGGCGGCGCCGAGCGCGGCCAGGGCGGCGACGGCCAGGCCGCGCACCACCGTCTGGGTGTAGGGCGGCTGGGCCGAGGCGGTGACGACGTTCAGGCCCGATCCGGTCAGCGCCGCCTGCTGCAGACGGCCGCTCTCGGAGGAGGAGCCGGTCAGGGGCGTAGCGCCGAGCTGCTTGGCCAGGGCCAGGCGGGCGTCGCGATCCTTGACGTATTCCCTGGACCACTTCTGGCGCTGGACGTCGTAGGCGGCCTGCTTCACCGCCGAGCCCGCCTTGTGGATGGCCTGGCCGTCGGTGTTCAGGGTCGAGGCGATCAGGCCCGCGGCCGACTGGGCGCCCGGCAGCTGGGCGGCGTAGGCCGGGTCGGCCATGATCTGGCGGACCATGGCTTCGCGCTGAGAGGGGTTGGCGGCGAAGGCGCGCACGCCCTGCACGAAGGCCGGATCCTGCATGGCGACGACCGCAGCGTAGGCGACCGCGCCGCGGGCGAAGGACTTGGGCTCGTAGGCGGCGCCTCGGCGCAGCGAGGCCTGGATCGAGGCGGGGTCGGCGAAGGCGGCGGTGATCGTCTCGGCGTCGCGGACGTAGGACAGATAGGCGGCGGCCGCGTCGGTCACGCCGGACGACAGGGCCATCGGCGGGACCGGCGGCGGGGGCGGAGCCTCCGCGACCGGCGGCGGCGGGGCCGGCGACTGGCACCCGGCCAGCAGGGCGGCGGAAGCGATCGCGGCGACGAGCGCGCCGACCTTCAGAGCACGGGCCTTCATTACCGGGTGTCCCCTAATCCACTCGAGCCTCGTCGCCCGCAGACGGCGACGGTCGCGCCACTATAGCGGCATCGCCGGGCGGTTTCGACAGCCGATCCGAGAACGCCGTTTCAATCGAACAGTTTGGACACGGATTCTTCGTTGGCGATCCGGCGGATCGCCTCGCCGATCAAGGGGGCGACGCCGACGACGCGCACCTTGTCGCAGGCCTTCACATTGCCCGGCGCCTCGATGGAATCGGTGATCACCAGCTCCGAAAGCACCGAGTTCGACACCCGCTCGATCGCCGCGCCCGACAGCACCCCGTGAGTGACGTAGGCGGCCACCTCGGTCGCGCCCTGGTCCATCAGCGCCTTGGCGGCGTTGCACAGCGTTCCGGCGGAATCGACGATGTCGTCGTAGAGGATGCAGCGGCGGCCCTTCACGTCGCCGATGATGTTCATCACCTCGCTCTGGCCGGGGCCCGAGCGGCGCTTGTCGACGATGGCCAGGTCGGCGCCCAGTCGGCTGGCCAGAGCCCGGGCCCGCACCACCCCGCCCACGTCCGGCGAGACGATCATCAGCTCGCCCACGTCGCGGTAGTGCGTGCGCACGTCCGACGCCAGCATGGGCGCGGGCAGCAGGTTGTCGGTGGGGATGTCGAAGAAGCCCTGAATCTGGCCGGCGTGCAGGTCCATGGTCAGCACCCGGTCGGCCCCGGCGCGGGTGATCAGGTTGGCGACCAGCTTGGCCGAGATCGGCGTGCGACCCCCGGTCTTCCGGTCCTGACGGGCGTAGCCGAAGTAGGGCATCACCGCGGTGATCCGCCGGGCCGAGGCGCGGGTCAGCGCGTCGACGCAGATCAGCAGCTCCATCAGGTTGTCGTTGGCCGGATAGCTGGTCGATTGGATGACGAACACGTCCTCGCCGCGCACGTTCTCGTCGATGGTGGCGAAGATCTCCTGGTCGGCGAAGCGGCGCACGCTGGCGCGGGTCAGGGGGATGTCCAGGTAATCGCCGATGGCCTTGGCCAGGGATTGGTTGGAGTTGCCCGCCAGCAGCTTCATCGACACGCCCCGTTTCGCTGGCGCGCTTCTATCAGCGGACCGGAGGAGGGCAAGGCCCCCGGCGCGTTCGTCTTCACCGACGTGGGGGGGGGGAGGCCGTTGGCTGGGGAACTAGGACTCGAACCTAGAATAACGGTACCAAAAACCGCTGTGTTACCATTACACCATTCCCCAGCGGAGGCGGTGCACGCGGAGGCGACCCCGCGGGAGGCGGTCAGATAGCCCAAGGTTTATCCGCTTGCAACAGCGCCGAAACGCTCGCTTGCGGGGCTCCGGGCGGGTCGCTATAAGCCCCCTCCTCAAGTCGGAGTGTGGCTCAGTCTGGTAGAGCACCGCGTTCGGGACGCGGGGGTCGCAGGTTCGAATCCTGCCACTCCGACCATCCTTTCCCCGTCATCGTCGAGCCGACCCTCGCGCCTTCGCCAGGCTCGCGCCCTTGACACGTTCGCCCGTTTTCTCTCGAAACGGTGGCGGCGAACCATCGACAGGAGCGAACCATGGCCGATCTGGCCCAGATCACCGAACAACTGCGCGCCCGGGTGGGCGAGAACTCGGGCCTCGGCAAGACCGCCAAGATCGACCTGGGCGGCGACGGCATCGTGTTCATCGACGGGGTCAGCACCCCCAACCAGGTGAGCAACGACGACAAGCCCGCCGACGTGACCATCCAGATGTCGAAGGACGACTTCCTGGCCATGGGCGACGGCCGTCTGGACCCGATGATGGCCTTCATGCAGGGCAAGATGCGCATTCAGGGCGACATGATGCTGGCTCAGAAGCTGGGCTCGATCCTGAAGGGCTGAGCGCGATGGGCGCTTGATCTATTCCAAGGCGTGGTCCGGCCGGGCCGCGCCTTTTCCTTTAACGGCGGGGCGAGCATGGATTTCCGGCATTCCGAACGGGCGCAGGAGTGGATCGGGCGGGTGGCCCGGTTCATGGACGAGCACGTCTATCCGACCGAGGCCGACTACTGGGCGCAGGTGCGCGAGAACCCGGGCCGCCAGCCGCCGGCGATGGAGGCGCTGAAGGCCGAGGCCAGGCGCCAGGGCCTGTGGAACCTGTTCCTGCCCGACCCGCACCACGGCGCGGGCCTGACGACGCTGGAGTACGCGCCCCTGGCCGAGATCATGGGCCGGGCGCTGTGGTCGGCCGAGGCGTTCAACTGCAACGCGCCCGACACCGGCAACATGGAGGTGCTGCACCTCTACGGAAACGAGGCGCAGCAGGACCGCTGGTTGAAGCCGCTGCTGGCCGGCGAGATCCGCTCGGCGTTCCTGATGACCGAGCCGGAGGTGGCCTCCTCCGACGCCACCAACATCCAGACCCGCATCGAGCGCGACGGCGACGACTACGTGATCAACGGGCGCAAGTGGTGGTCCACCAACATGGGCCACCCGAACGTCGCGGTGACCATCGTCATGGGCAAGACCGACCCGGAAGCCGGTCCGCACGCCCAGCAGTCGATGGTGATCGTGCCGGTCGACGCGCCGGGCTTCCGGGTGGACCGGTTCCTGACCGTGTTCGGCTACGACGAGCGGCCGATCGGCCATGCCGAGGTGGTGCTGGAGAACGTCCGCATCCCGGCCGAGAACCTGATCCTGGGCGAGGGCCGCGGCTTCGAGATCGCCCAGGGGCGCCTGGGGCCCGGCCGCATCCACCACTGCATGCGCACCATCGGCTGCGCCGAGCGGGCGCTGGAGCTGATGTGCAAGCGGCTGCTGACCCGCAAGGCGTTCGGCAAGGCGGTGGCCGAGCATTCGGTGTGGGAACAGCGGGTGGGCGAGGCGCGCACCAACATCGAGATGTGCCGCCTGCTTGTGCTCAAGGCCGCCTGGATGATGGATCAGGCGGGCGCCAAGAACGCCCGCTCGGAGATCGCCCAGATCAAGGTGGCGGCGCCGGCCATGGCGCTGAAGGTGATCGACGACGCCATCCAGGCGTTCGGCGGGGCCGGGGTGTCGGGCGACACCGACCTCGCGGCCATGTACGCCATGATCCGCACCCTGCGCATCGCCGACGGCCCCGACGAGGTCCACAACCGCACCATCGCCCGCATGGAGTTCGCCAAGCACGGCGAGGCCCTGGCGGCGATGAAGGCGATGCGATCCTCGCACTGACCAGGAAAAAGCCCGGCGCGGGGTGCGCGCCGGGCTTCCAGTCGGCCGACGGAGGTGCGTCAGCTCTTCTTCTTGTCGTCCTTCTTGTCGTGGTCGGCGGAGCCGGTGCCGCCATCGGCCACGTCCTGAAGGCGGGTGTTGCCGCTCATCATCGCGCCGCCGTCCTGACCGCCCGGCTGCTGCTGGCCGCCGGACGAGGCCTGCTGGGTTTGGGACTGTTGCTGCTGGGACTTGGCGTCATGGCCGCCGCCCATGGCTGTGGTCTTGCCGTCTTCCGAGCCCGACAGCGAGGTCGAGCCGGACGAGGGCTTGTCCGATTGCTGCTGGCCGGATTGCTGCTGACCGGCCTGCTGCTGGCCGTGCTGCTGCTGGCCGTCCTGCTGGTCGGAGCCGCCGCCGAACATCGACTTGACCGCGCCCATCAGGCCGCCGCCGCCGCCTTCCTGGCCGCCCGACTGCTGCTTGCGGCTCTTGCGCCACTCGTCGAACTCGGAGCTGAACTTGCCCCGGCGTTCCTGGCGCCAGCTGTGATAGTCGCGGTCCAGCTCGTGCATCTGGCTCTGGCGCCAGTGCATGTAGTCGGGCTCGAAGTCGCCGATCTCCGACTGGAACTGGACGCCGCCGCCCTGACCGCCCTGGCCCTGGCTCATGCCGCCCTGGGAGCCCTGGCCGTAGGAGGAGGCCTGCGAGGGGCCCTGGCTGCTCTGGCTCTGCCAGATCTGGGCGCCGGGAGCGTAAGAGGTCTGCTCGTGGTGCTGCTGCCCCCCGTGCTGCTGGCCGCCCATGTGCGACTGCCCGCTCTGCTGGCCGTGGCCGCCGCCGCCGTACTGGGCGTGCTGGGCGCCGTGCTGCTGCTGGCCGCTCTGAGAGCCGCCGCCGCCGTAGGAGCTTTGCCCATAGGAGCCGCCGCCGACCGCGCCGCCGTGACCCTGGTGCGAGGTCTGGCCGAAGGAGCCGTAGCCGGAACCCTGACCCTGGCCGTAGTTCTGGCCCTGCTGGGCGCCGTAGGCGCTCATGCCGTGCGAGGAACCCTGACCGCCGCCGCCGTAGCCGCCGTACAGCTGCGAGCCGACCGCGCCCTGGCCGTACTGCGACTGGTGACCGTAGGAGGCTCCGGTGTTGGCGCCGGTGTAACCGCCGTGCCCTTGCTGGCTCCAGGGAGCGTAGCCGCCGCCCTGATGCTGCTGCGAGCCGTGGGATTGCGACCCTTGACTTTGCGAGCCTTGGCCGAAGCTGGACTGGCCGTGGCTCATGCCGCCTTGGCCGCCCTGGCCTTGCGCCTGAAAGCCGCCCTGGCCGTAGGAGGTCTGACCGCCGCCGGACGAGCTCTGGCCGTCGGACGAGCCGTAGCCGCCCTGACCGAACTGCGAGCCGCCGTAGCCGCTGCCGCCCTGGCCGTGCTGCTGGTGCGACTGGCCGCCCATGTAGCTCTGGCCGAAGCCGCCTTGACCTTGGCCGGCCTGGCCGTGGCCGTGCTGCGCGCCGTAGCCGCCGCTTTCGCCGAAGCCGCCCTGGCCGCCGCCCATGGAGCGGTCGCTGTAGCCGCCCCCCGAACCGGTGCGGGCGTATTGGCCGAAGTCCTCGCGACCGTACTGGTCGCGGGCCGAGCCGCCCTGGCCGTAGGTCTGGCCGGGGGAGTCGTGCGAGCCGTAGCGCTGGTCTTCACGGAACTGCGAACGCTGCGCGCCGCCGCCGCTCATGTGCTGGCCGTAGGTGCCGCCGCCTTGGCCGCCCTGGCCGAAGGACGACGAGCCCTGCTCGCCGGACGAAGCGCCCCAGGAGCGGCTCTCCCGGTCCGACCGCCAGTCCTGGCCGCGGTGCTCGTCGCGCCCGGATTCCTGGCCGCCTTGATGTCGACCGCCTTCGTCGTGATGTCGATTGGGCATTGTCCCTGGTTCCTCTGCTGGAGGGGTGCGGGCGACCAACCGGAGCGGCGGGGGTGTTGTTCCTGAGAAGAAGGCGCGGCCGCGCCGACGCCTCACATCCAGTAGGGCGCGGCCTGGTAGTGGCTGTGGACGCGGTCGCGCCAAGCTTCGTCGCTTTCGGAGAGCTCGTCCTGGGCGAGGGCGGGAGCGCCTTCCAACTGAGTGCGGTCCAGCGGCACGACATAACCCTGTCGCTCGGGATCCCAGGTCAGGATCGACCAAGGCAAGGGGTGGTAGCGTTCGCCGACGCCTAAGAACCCGCCGTAGGCCATCACCGCGTAGGCGACCCGGCCGCTGATCTTGTGCAGCATCACGTCTTCGATCTGGCCGAGCTTTTCGCCCTTATGGTCGTACACCGCCGCGCCCGAGACCTTCTGGGCGGAAACGAGCGGGTGGCCCTCGAGGGCGGGATTGGGGCCTTGGTCGGCCTGGGCGTCGGCGGGCATGGCGGCTCCTGATCTTACCTGGCGGGAACCGGTCGCCGCGCCGCCGGGTTCCGGGGCGTCGCGCGGATGTCACACCGGCGCGGCCTCGTACCTCAAGGCGCAGCTTGCGCCCTGTTTCAGTCGTTTAGCCGTATCTAACTTACCCTTCGCGGGATGTTCCCGCCTGGAGAGTCCGCGTGGCCGCTCGCAAGACCCGGGGCAGCAGCATCGAAGCCGAAGCGAACCCGCAGACGCGGGAAGAGGCGATCGGCGGACGCCTGAAGGCGATGTTCGACGCGGTGGCGTCCGGCCCGATGCCGTCCAGGCTCACCGTGCTGGTGGACGAACTCGAGCGCAAGCACGCCGGCCGCCGCGTCAGCGGACCGAACTGACCGGCTCCTCGACCACCGCGGCCAGCAGCTCTTCCGAGGCGAAGGTATCGCTGGCGGTGTCGGCGTCCATGATCTTCAGCAGGCGGGCGCGGGCGCGGTTCACCCGGCTCTTGATGGTGCCCAGCGCGCATCCGCAGATCTCGGCGGCTTCCTCGTAGGTTAGGCCCGCGGCGCCGACCAGGATCAGCGCCTCGCGGTGTTCGTCAGGCAACTGGCTGAGCGCGCCCTGCAGCGAGCGCATGGCCACGGTCCAGTCCTGGGTCGGAGGCGAGAACAGCGACGCGGCGTGCTTGCCGGTCTCGTCCGACACCTCGCGCCGGCGGCGGACCACGGCGGTGTAGTAGGTGTTGCGCAGGATGGTGAACAGCCAGGCGCGCAGGTTGGTGCCGGGCTCGAACTTGGAACGGTGCGTCCACGCCTTGATCAGGGTGTCCTGCACCAGGTCGTCGGCGTCGGCGCTGTTGTGGCTGAGCGACCAAGCGAAGGCCCGGAGCGCCGGGATCAGCGCCACCACGTCGTCCCGCCAGCTGGAAGGCGCATCGTCGACAGGCCGGCTCCGGGTGTCGGTTTCCCGAGCGAGGTCGTCGTTCTGATGCGCTAAGGTCATGGATCGAAGCCCTGTCTCGACGCCACGCAGGCCTCGGCGGTTGAAGGCCGCTCGCCGACGCCGTTCGATGAACGCGCCCCTCCGGCTTCCGTTCCGGGGTTCGACTTCGCTTTTCAGGGCAACTTAACCATTGTGAATACGGTTCCACGGGTGGCCGAACGCGGGTATGCGCCCTACGTCAGGTCCGGGAGGACGGATGCAGCGACCCGACGTCAGCGACGCGTTCGAAACCCTGACCGCGCCCGGCGCGGCCGAGCGGTTCGCCCGTGTCCGGGGCCGGACGGCGGCGCTGGCCGCGCCCCTTTCCGCCGAGGACCAGACGGCGCAGTCCATGCCGGACGCCAGTCCGGTGAAGTGGCACCTGGCGCACACCACCTGGTTTTTCGAGCGCATGTGGCTCGCCCGCTTTCCGGGCTTCGAGCCGTTCCATCCTGCCTACGACCGGCTGTTCAATTCATATTACGAGAGCCTGGGCGAGCGCGTGCCGCGCGAGGCGCGGGGGCTGATCACCCGGCCGGGGGCGGAGGCGGTGGCGGCCTACCGCAGTCATGTCGACGCCGAGGTCGGGCGGCGGCTGCGCGACGGGTCGGTCGCGGCGGACCCGCAGGCCGCGGCGCTGCTGGAGCTCGGGCTGAACCACGAGCAGCAGCACCAGGAGCTGATCCTCACCGACCTGCTGCACCTGCTGGCGCAGTCGCCGCTGAGGCCCGCCTACGCGCCCGGCGCGCCGGAGCGCTCCGCGCCGTCGGGGCCGCACGGCTGGACCGATTTCGACGGCGGGGTGGTGGAGATCGGGGCCGACGGCGACGGCTTCGCCTTCGACAGCGAGGGGCCGCGTCACCAGGTGCTGCTGCGCCCCTACCGCTTGGCCGACCGGCCGGTCACCTGCGGCGAGTGGATCGCCTTCATCGAGGACGGCGGCTATCGCCGGCCCGAGCTGTGGATGTCCGACGGCTGGGCGGCGGCCCAGGCGCAAGGGTGGCGGGCGCCGCTGTACTGGCGCGAGGCTGACGGCGCCTGGCTGGCGTTCGGCCTGCACGGCGAGCATCCGGTCGATCCGAACGCGCCGGTCGCCCATGTCGGCTGGTACGAGGCGGACGCCTACGCCCGCTGGGCGGGAGCGCGTTTGCCGACCGAGGCGGAGTGGGAGTACGCGGCCGAGCGACTGCCCGTGCGCGGAAACCTGGGCGAGCGGCTGCACCCTATCGGCACGGGATCGGGCGAGGGCCTGCGCGGAATGTTCGGCGACGTCTGGGAATGGACCGCCAGCCCCTACGTCGCCTACCCCGGCTTCCGGCCCGCGCCGGGCGCGGTCGGCGAGTACAACGGCAAGTTCATGGCCAACCAGATGGTGCTGCGCGGCGGCTCGTTCGCGACGCCGGCCGACCATGTGCGGGCGAGCTACCGCAACTTCTTCCACCCCGACCGACGCTGGCAGTTCTCGGGCCTGCGGCTGGCGCGCGACGCGGAGCCGCCGCGGCGGGTGCGTACGGAGCCGGACGGGTTCCTGAAGGACATGCTCGAGGGGCTGTCACGGCCGCGCAAGGCCGTGTCGCCCAAGTGGTTCTACGACGAAACGGGCTCGCGCCTGTTCGAAGCGATCACGGACTTGCCCGAGTACTATCCGACCCGCACCGAGACCGCCCTGCTGGCGCGGATCGCGCCGGAGCTGGCGGCGGAGATCCCCGACGGCGCGGCCCTGATCGAGTTCGGCAGCGGGGCGGGGATCAAGACGCGGCTGGTGCTGGACGCAGCGCCCCGGCTGCACGCCTACGTGCCGATCGAAATCAGCGAGGAAGCGCTTGCAGAGAGCGCCGCGCGGCTGGCCGAGGCCTACCCGCACCTGACGGTGGCGCCGGTCGCGGGCGACTTCACCCGGCCGCTGCGCCTGCCGGAAGCCGCGGCGGGGCGGCCGCGGGTGGGCTTCTTCCCGGGATCGACCATCGGCAACTTCGAACCGGACGAGGCGCGGCTGCTGCTGCGGTCGGTCAAGGCGCTGCTGGGCGGGGGCGCGGCGTTCGTGGTCGGTGTCGACCTGGTCAAGGACGAGGCCACCCTGGTCAGGGCTTACGACGACGCTCAGGGGGTGACGGCGGCGTTCAACCGCAATCTGCTGGTCCGCGCCAACCGCGAGCTCGGGGCGGACTTCGACCTGGAGCGGTTCGCGCACCGGGCCGTGTGGAACGCCGGCGCGAGCCGCATCGAGATGCATCTGGTCAGCGTGGGCGAGCAGAGCGTCACGGTCGGGGGACGGCGGTTCGGCTTCGCCGACGGCGAGACGATCCACACCGAGAACGCCTGCAAGTTCACGGTGGACGGTTTCTCACGCCTGGCGGAGAGCGCCGGATGGCGAACGGCCCGGACGTGGGTTTCGCCCGAGCCGGAGTTCGCGGTGTTCCTGCTGAAAAGTCGAGGCGAATAGAAAACGGGAGGAAGGCTGTCGAACCTTCCTCCCGCCTTCAGCTCCGTCCTTCGGCGCCCTGTTCGGACGACCTCCGGTTCGAGCCGTTGCGCTTGCGGCCGCCGTGTGAGGCTTCACCGCCCTTGCGACCCGCTTCCGCCGCGAGCGAACGGTCCTGAGAGAAGCTGCGCTTCTCGCTGGGCACGCTCGCACCGCCCTTACGGGCGATTTCGCGTTGACGTTGAGGGTCCATGGAGGCGAAGCCGCGTTTCGAGGTCCCGCTGCGCTCGTTTCCTTGGCCTTGCGGCATGGGAGGCTCCTTAAAAATCCCCTTGAACTACATACCGTTTGGGGCTGGGGCGCTGGTTGAACCCCCAGGCTTGACAGAGGGTTCCGGAAGCGATTCCGGTAATTTTCACGAAACCGTCAGGCGACGATCTCCCCGCCGTTCGGGTGCAGAGTCTGGCCGGTGATGTAGGAGGCGTCGTCGCTGGCCAGGAAGACGTAGCTGGGCGCCACCTCGTCCGGCTGGCCGGGACGGCCCATGGGCGTGTTCTGGCCGAACTCCTTGACCTTCTCCTCGTCGAAGCTGGCGGGGATCAGCGGCGTCCAGATGGGCCCCGGGGCCACGCAGTTCACCCGGATCTTCTTGTCCACCAGCTGGTTGGCCAGCGCCCGGGTGAAGGCCAGCAGCGCCCCCTTGGTGGCCGAATAGTCGACCAGGTCGGGCGAGCCGCGGAAGGCGGTGATCGAGGTGGAGATCACGATCGAGCCCCCTTCCTTCAGGTGCGGCAGGGCCGCGCGAACCAGGAAGAAGGCGCCGTAAACGTTGGTGCGGAAGGTCCGCTCGATCTGCGCGGTCGGCAGCTCGGCGAAGTTCTTGCTCACGTGCTGCTCGGCGGCGTTGGGCACGACGATGTCGAGCCGGCCGAACGCCTTCACCGCCTGCCGCACCGCCTCGGCGCAGAAGGCTTCGTCGCCGATGTCGCCGGACAGGGCGATGCAGCGGCGGCCCTCGTTCTCGACCAGCTCTTGCACCCGCTCGGCGTCCTGGTGCTCGTCCAGGTACAGGATGGCGACGTCGGCGCCCTCCTTGGCGAAGGCCACCGCCACCGCCTCGCCGATGCCGCTGTCGCCGCCCGAGATGATCGCGGCCTTGCCCTCCAGCTTGCCGGCGGCCTTGTAGCTCTTGGCCTCGGCCTGGGGCTTCGGCGTCATCTCCGCCTGTATGCCCGGCTGATGTTCCTGGTGCTGGGGCGGAAAGCTCTGTTCCTGCTCGCTCACGGGGACCTCCGGGTCAGGCGTCGAAGGGGCGGGAGTCGTTCTCGTCCCCGCCGCCGGGCTCGAGCTCGGGCATCTCCTGCGGAGTGTCGCCGGGCTGGACCTCGGGCATGGGCGTGGTGCTGGGCGGGATCTCCGGCTGCGGCGCGCCGGGAGGCGTGGGGTCGATGTAGGTCATGACGGTCCTCGTTCAGTCGCGCCCACAACCCGCGAGGCGGGGGAGGGGTTCACCGCCCCCGTGCGCCGTCCGTCCGCCGAACGCGCTCGGCGAGTTTGACCAGGCTCGGCTTTGGGCGTAAGCCTCTAGCGTGTCAGCAGAAATCTCCGCCTCCGTCCGTCCTTCGGTTCTCCTGGTGGAGAACGACATGGTCGTGGCCGCGGTGATCGGCGCGATCCTGGAGGAACTCGGCTTCGAGGTGCGCTCGGTGGAGAGCGGCGCCGAGGCGCTGATCGCGCTCGCCGCCTCTGCGCCGGACCTGCTGGTCAGCGACGTGATGCTGGATGAAGGCATGAACGGCGGGGCCCTGGCGCGCGCGGCCCAGGTGCTGCAGCCGGACCTCAAGGTTCTGCTGACCTCCGGCTATTCGGCGTCCGCCCTGCCGCCGGAGTGCGCCGGCTATCCGTTCGTTGCCAAGCCCTACACCTTCGAGCGGCTTGAGGCGGCGATCGAGCGGGCGCTGGGCGACGCCGTTCCGGCCGAGTGAGTCCGCGCTTCCGCACCGCTGGAACGCCGTCGTCCGCGCCCTAGTCTCCTTCCCCGTCGGGACGCGAGGAGACGATCCATGGCGAGCAAGAGCTTTAAGGCCGGGGACAAGGTGAAGTGGGACACGCCGCAGGGCGAGACCCACGGGAAGGTCGTGAAGAAGGAGACCAGCCAGGCCAGGGCCGGCGGTCACGTCGCCAAGGCCAGCAAGGCCGAGCCCCAGTACCGGGTGAAGAGCGACAAGTCCGGCAAGGAGGCGATCCACCGGCCGGAGGAACTGAGGCGGGGGTGATCAGCGGGCGTAGAGCGCCCGCACCGTCGCCGCATCGCCGGAAGAGATCGCCCCGCCCGAACCGCCCGGCGGACACTTGCGCGCGGCGGCGGTCCGCCGGGCCAGCGCGGTGAACCGCAGATCAACGCCGCGTCGGGCGTGAGCCGGATCCTCGATGTACTGCATGACGGAGCAGGGGTCGTAGGCGCGGGTGAACAGCATGCGTCCGGAGACGGCCATGCCCGCTTGGGTCTTCACCGGCCGGAAGCCGGCGACGCTCCATCGCTTCTCATAGTTGCGCCAGAGCAGCGGGTCGGGCGTCCGGCCCTTCAGCGGGCCGATGCTCACCCAGGCGTCGCGGTCGGTGCGCTCGTGCTCGTGGCGCAGGCCCAGCACGTGTCCGAGTTCGTGCACGAGCGACCGGTAGGCGCAGCGGCCCGACAGAATCACCAGCCCCCGCGCATCGGCCGGAGGCTTCGCGGCTCGGGTCTCGCCGGGGTACAGCGTCGGCGCGACGGCACGGGGCGAGCGGCCCAGGGTGGCGCGGCATCGGTTCGCGCCGTCGGGGCTGACGACGCGCAGCACGCGCAGGTGCGGGCCTGCCGCGGCCGTGCTTTCGATGAAGCTCACGGGCGCGGCGTCGCCGCCGAGCGCGTCCCTCCACGCCTGCGCCGCGCGACGCAGCTCGGCGCGGTCCGCCGGCGAGACGCTGTCGTCGAAAACCAGCGGGACCACGCCGCCCGGCCAGCGGCCGACGTCCAGGGAGGCGACGCCCGCGGCCGTCTGGGCCGCCGCGGCGGCCCAGACGACCGCCGCGAGCGCCGCCGTCCTCACGCCGCCATCGTCCATTCCCGCACGACCCGCTCGAGCACCGTCAGCGGCATGGCGCCGTTGTTCAGGATCACGTCGTGGAAGGCGCGGATGTCGAAGCGTGTGCCCAGCTTGGCTTCGGCCTCTGCGCGCAGGCGGGCGATCTCGGTCTGGCCGATCTTGTAGCTGCAGGCCTGGCCCGGCATCACCGCATAGCGCTCGATCTCGCGCTCGGCCGAGCCTTCCGGTTCGGCGGCGTTGTCGACCATCCAGCGGATCGCCTGCTCGCGTGACCAGCGCTTGTGGTGCAGGCCGGTGTCGACGACCAGGCGCACGGCGCGGAACAGGTACGACTGCAGGTAGCCGACCTTCCCGAACGGGTCGTTCTCGTAGACGCCCAGCTCGTCGGCCACCCGCTCGGCGTACAGGCCCCAGCCCTCGCTGTAGGCGGAGAAGCCCACGCCCGCGCGGCGGTAGATCGGCAGCTCGCCC
>DASPKD010000032.1:0-6161 GCA_035628275.1 Caulobacteraceae bacterium
GCGGCCATGGTCCAGTCGCCCTTCAGCCCGGCGATGGCGTGGGTGAAGTTGCGGTAGATGGCGGCCCCGCGCGGCGTGTGCGCCACCTCGGCGTGGAACTGGATGCCGTAGAACCGGCGCGCCTCGTCGGCGATGGCGGCGAAGGGGGACCCGGCGGAGGTGGCGATCGGCTCGAACCCTTCCGGAATGGCGGTGACCTTGTCGCCGTGGCTCATCCACACGGGTTCGCGGTGGTCGACGGCGCCGATGCCGGCGAACAGCGGGCTTTCACGGGTGATGACGATGTCGGCGCGGCCGAACTCGCGGTGATGGCCGCTCTCGACCTTGCCGCCCAGCAGCTCGCACATCAGCTGCTCGCCGTAGCAGACCCCCAGCACAGGCACGCCCAGCTCGAACACCTTGCGGCCGATGCGCGGGCTCTCGGCGTCGGTGACGCTGGACGGGCCGCCGGACAGGATCACCGCCTTGGGCTGAAAGCCGTCGAGCAGGGCCTCGGCCTTGTCGTACGGGTGGATCTCGCAATAGACGCCGCTCTCGCGCACCCGCCGCGCGATCAACTGGGTCACCTGGCTGCCGAAGTCGACGATCAGGACGCGTTCGTGATAATGACTCAACTCGGGATCAGGCATCGCGATCTCCACAATCATGGGGGGTTATCATGCGTATTTGGTTACTTGCACTTTTTCTGTTGGCAACAGCTTCCGCTGCGGAGGCGCAGTCTCCAGGAGAGACACGAAGGCTCGCAAAGGGTAAGGTCACAGAAGAAAAAACAACAATCATCAGAGGAGTTCGTCCTGTAAAATGTTTGGTAAAACTTATAAAGAGCAGGCACGAGGATCAGGTTTGGAAATGCAACTCATACAAATCAAATCCAAACTGCCCGCCAAGATCTAGCTGCCCGAAAGTTTGCTCTTCAGGGAAATGGGTAACAACAAAGACATCCTACCAAGTTGTAAGCGAGACGTTAACGGAATGTGTGCCCGTGTTTTATCAGCCTTCATCAGGAACATACGCAACGGAAGATCCTCGCCCCAAGGGTTAATCCCATTCGTAGAGCGCGGCGAAGAAGCCGTCGGTGTTCGTGGCGCGCGGGGAGAGGCGGAGCCTATGGCCGCCGCCGGCCAGGGCCGCAAGCCGCTCGCGCGCGGCGTCGGTGAGGGTCGGCGCGTCCAGCGCCTCGGCGATCGGCGCCGGCCGGAAGTGCGGGTGCGCGGCCTCGAAAGCGTCGCAGCTGTCCTCGTTCTCGCGGCTCAGCATCGAACAGGTGACGTAGACCAGCCGCGCGCCCGGCCTGGCCAGTTTCGCCGCCCGACCCAGGATCGCCACCTGCAGCGCGTGCAGCCGCTCGACCTCTTCCGGCGTCAGCCGCCAGGCGTCCTCAGGCCGCCGCCGCCAGGTGCCCGAGCCCGAGCAGGGCGCGTCGACGAACACCAGGTCGGCCGCCCCCCCCAGATCGTCCATGCCCTCGCCTTCGGGCCCCAGCAGCCGCAGCTCGGCCTCCACCCCGGCGCGCTGGAGCCGCGGCCGGATGTTGTCGAGGCGCCGGCGTTCGACGTCGCAGGCGATCAGGGCGCCCTCGCCGGCGAGCATCTGCCCCAAAGCCAGGGTCTTGCCGCCGCCGCCGGCGCAGTAGTCCACCACCGTCCAGCCGGGCCGCGCGCCCGCGAGCCAGGCTGTGAGCTGGCTGCCCTCGTCCTGGACCTCCAGCCGGCCGGCGCGGAAGGCGTCCAGCTTCTGCACGTTGGGCGGCGGCTCGGCCGGGAGGCGCAGCCCCCAGGCGGAGAACGGCGTGCGCTCCGGCGCCAGGCCTTCCGCCTCCAGCTCCTCCTTGACCGCCGCGACGCTCGAGCGGGCGCCGTTGACGCGCAGGTCGATGGGCGCGCGCGGCCGCATCAGCGCCTCGGCCTCCTCGGCCCACGCGTCGCCGAACGTCTTGCCGAAGTCGTCGGCGACGAAGGCCGGCAACCCGGCCGCGACCCAAGCCGGCGGCTCGCCGGGCTCGGCGCTCAGCCGCGCCCTCTCGTCCTCGGTCAGCGGTTTCGGCGCGTAGCCTTCGCCGCTGAACAGCCGCTCGATCTCGTCCAGCGGCAGTCCGTCGGTCAGGGCCAGCGAACCGATCACCAGCGCCCGTCCGTCCTCGCGCCCCATCGCCCAGGCCAGCCGGGCGCGCCCGCGAAGGCACCGGTACACCCGGTCGGCGATCGCGCGCCGGTCCTTGGAGCCCGCATAGCGGTTGGCCCGACCCCAGTCCTTCAGCGCGGCTTCCGCGGGCGCACGGGTCCTCAGGATCTGGTCCAGGACGTCGGCGGCGGCTTGCAGGCGGGCGGGCGGGGTCAAGGAGTCTCCGTCAGAAGAACAGGCCGGCCACGGCCATGAGCAGGCCGAGGATCGACACGAACCACACCAGCGAGCGCAGCGGCGTCCCCCAGGCGTACAGCGGCACATAGACGATGCGCGCCAGCACGTAGACGCCTGAGCCCCAGAAGGTCAGCACGTCCTGCTCGCCCAGCACGTAGGCGGCCAGCACGGCCGCTGCGAAGAACGGAAAGGTCTCCATGTAGTTGGCGAACGCCCGGTTCAGCCGCGCCGCCATGCCGCTCACCGGCCGCGCCTCGTCGCGCGGCCCGCGCGCCCACTTCAGCCCCTGCTGCCGGCGCGAGGCGACCGCCGCCCAGAACAGCTGGAAGATCCCCAGCACGATCGCCACGCCCAGCCACTGCAACTCCGACAACGCGAACGCTTCCATGTCGCCCCCCTCGGCTCTGGCGCGGGATCAGTGCCCGCTCGGATGGTAGTTCGGCGCCTCACGCGTGATCATCACGTCATGGACGTGGCTTTCGCGCAGGCCCGCGCCGGTGATGCGCACGAACCGCGCGCGCTTCTGGAACTCGGCCACGGTGGCCGCGCCGACGTAGCCCATGGCCGCGCGCAGGCCCCCGACCATCTGGTGCAGGATCGGCCCGATCGGCCCCTTGTAGGGCACCTGGCCCTCGATCCCCTCCGGCACCAGCTTCAGCGCGTCGCGCACGTCCTTCTGGAAGTAGCGGTCGGCCGAGCCGGACGCCATGGCGCCCATGGAGCCCATGCCCCGGTACGACTTGTAGGAGCGGCCCTGGTACAGGAACACCTCGCCCGGCGCCTCGTCGGTGCCGGCGAACATCGAGCCCATCATGGCGCAGGACGCGCCCGCCGCGATCGCCTTGGCCAGGTCGCCCGAGTACTTGATGCCGCCGTCGGCGATCACCGGCACGCCGCTGTCGCCGGCCGCGCGCACCGCGTCGAGAATGGCGGTCAGCTGCGGCACGCCTACGCCGGCGACGATGCGGGTGGTGCAGATCGAGCCCGGCCCGATCCCGACCTTCACCGCGTCGGCGCCCGCGTCGATCAGGGCGCGGGTGGCGTCGTAGGTGGCCACGTTGCCGGCCACGATCTGCACCCGGTTGGTCTCGCGCTTCACCCGCCGCACGGCCTCGGAGACCTGAACGGAGTGGCCGTGGGCGGTGTCGATCACCACCACGTCGGCGCCCGCCTCGACCAGCGCCATCGAACGCTCGTAGCCGCCGTCGCCGACGGTGGAGGCGGCGCCCACGCGCAGGCGGCCCTGCTCGTCCTTGGCGGCGTTGGGGTGGGCCTGGGCCTTCTCCATGTCCTTGACGGTGATCAGGCCGACCGCGCGGAAGCCGTCGTCCACCACGATCACCCGCTCGACGCGGTTCTCGGCCAGCAGGCGCCGCGCCTCTTCCGGCGGCGATCCCTCGCGCACGGTGATCAGCCCCTCGCGGGTCATGAGGTCGGCCGCGACCCGGTCGCCGTCGCCGATGAAGCGCATGTCGCGGTTGGTCAGTATGCCGAGCAGCCGGCCGCTCTCCGGATCAACCACCGGGAAGCCCGAGACGCGCTTCTTGGCGATGATCGCCCGCACCTCGTTCAGCCGGGTGTCCGGGCCGATGGTGATCGGGTTGATCACCATGCCGCTCTCGTAGCGCTTGACCTCGCGCACCTGCTCGGCCTGCTCTTCGACCGACAGGTTGCGATGCAGCACGCCCATGCCGCCCGACTGGGCCATGGCGATGGCCAGCCGGCTCTCGGTCACCGTGTCCATGGCCGAGGACACCAGCGGGATGTTCAGCTCGATTTCGCGGGTCAGCCGGCTTTTCGTCTCGACCTGGGTCGGCATGACCTCGGACGGACCCGGCTCCAGCAAAACGTCGTCGAAGGTGAGCCCTTCGCGAATCTCCATCGGGAGTCTCCGTTTTGCGGGCCGCGTATAGAGCCGCAGCGCCCGGTTGGGAACCCCGGTCAGGCGCGACTTTTGAACCCCGTCGCCACCAGGTAAACCTCGCTGGAGTCAGTCCGGCTGGCCTTAGGCTTGACGAACTTCACCTCGTCAAACCCGGCCTTCAGCCGCTCCAGCACGTCGCCGGCCGAGCCGCCTTGGAAGTTCTTGGTGACGAAGGCGCCGCCGGGCTTCAGCACCTGCATGGCGAACTCGGCCGCGGCTTCGATCAGGGCGATGATCTTCAGGTGGTCGGTCGCCTTGTGGCCCATGGTGTTGTGCGCCATGTCGGACAGCACCAGGTCCGGCGCGCCGCCCAGCACCTCGGTCAGCCGTTCGCCCACGCCGGGCTCGGTGAAGTCGGCCTGGATCAGGTCCGCCCCCTCGATCGGCTCGATCGGCAGCAGGTCGACGCCCACCACCCGCTCGGCCCCGCGCTTCAGCGCCACCTGCACCCAGCCGCCGGGCGCTGCGCCCAGGTCGATCACTTTCGAGCCTCTGCGGATCAGCCGAAAGCGGTCGTCGATCTCGGTCAGCTTGAAGGCCGCGCGCGAGCGCCAGCCCTCGGCCCGCGCGCGCTCGGAGAACGGGTCGGCCAGCTGCCGCTTCAGCCACTGCTGGGACGACATCGACTTGTCGGCGGCGGTCCTCAGCTTCTGGCCCATGCCGCGCCCGGCCGCGCTGCCCCGCGTCGGTGGCCGGACCATGCGCTTGCGTTCGGGGGGCGGTTCGTCGGTCATGGCTCCTCCTTACCCCTTCCCCCGGCCCTGCGGGAGGGAGTAGGACGGCCGCTCTTTCCTACAGGAGCCTCCCATGACCGACGTCGCCGGCGATCCCGAAAACACCCTGGTGATGACGCTGGAGTCCGGCGAGGTGACCATCCGCCTGCGCCCCGACCTGGCGCCCGAGCACGTGCGCCAGATCAAGGAGCTGACGCGCGAGGGCTTCTACGACGGAGTGGTGTTCCACCGGGTGATCCCGGGCTTCATGGCCCAGGGCGGCGATCCGACCGGCAGCGGCATGGGCGGCTCCAAGAAGCCCAACCTGCAGGCCGAGTTCAGCAAGGAGCCGCACGTCCGCGGCGTCTGCTCGATGGCCCGTTCGTCCAACCCGAACAGCGCCAACAGCCAGTTCTTCATCTGCTTCGACGACGCGACCTTCCTCGACGGCCAGTACACCGTCTGGGGCGAGGTGGTGAGCGGCATGGAGCACGTCGACGCCCTGCCCAAGGGCGAGCCGCCCCGCAGCCCCGGCAAGATCGTCAGCCTGAAGGTCGCCGCCGACGCCTGATCCGCGGGCTCAAGCGAGGTCGCGACGCCCGCGACCTCGCCGCCGCTTGCCCGGCGCCTGCGCGGACCCTACGCAGGACGGTCCCGAATCGTCGCAAAGTCCGCCCCATGGCCGCCGTACCCCAGCCTTCCCTGTTCGACGCCGAGCCGCAGCCGGAGCCCACCCCCGAGGAGGCCCTTAAAGCCGCGGTGGCCGCCGCCGCCCCCGCGCCGGAGGCGGTCGCGCCCAAGGCCGCGGCCAAGGTCGCCGTGGCCCACGCCGCCCCGGCCGCCGGCTACTCCGCCGCCCACATCGAGGTGCTGGAAGGGCTGGAGCCGGTCCGCAAGCGGCCGGGCATGTACATCGGCGGCGTCGGCGCCGCCGGCCTCCACCATCTGGTCTGGGAGATCCTCGACAACGCCGTCGACGAGGCGATGAACGGCTTCGCGTCGAGCATCGCCGTCACACTGCACGCCGACGGCAGCTCGATCACCATCTCGGACGACGGCCGCGGCATCGCGTGGGACGCGGTGCGCGCGCGGGCGCGCGAGCGCGGGCTGCCCGCGCCGATGGTCATGCAGTCCTCCGGCGGCGTCGTCGACGTCGAGGCAGCGGC
>DASPKD010000033.1:0-6466 GCA_035628275.1 Caulobacteraceae bacterium
TGGAGGCGAAAGGCGCCGTCACCCTGAAAGGAGACCTGATCGTGCGGAAGGAGGTCGCCGAGGCGGGGGCGGCCTAGGAGAGATCACGCCGTAGCTACGCGTCCGGGGCGCGGGACCGCGGTGGAGGGGGCCGTGCCGCCGCCGCTCCGCCTGGGATCAGCCCGCTCTCAAACCCTCAGCGGCATCAGCACGTACTGCACGCCCGGGTCGGCCGGGTCGAGCACGAGCGTCGGCGAGGCCGGGTCGGCGAAGCGGAACTGGGCTTGCTCGCCGGTGATCTGGCCGGTGACGTCGAGCAGGTAGCGGGCGTTGAAGCCGATCTCGAACGGCTCGCCGTCGTAGTCGATCTCGAGCTCCTCGACCGCCTGACCGGCCTCCATGTTGCGTACCGTCAGCACCAGCCGGCCGGGCTCGATCGCCAGCTTCACCGATCGGGACTTCTCCGCAGAGATGGTCGCCACCCGGTCCACCGCAGCGGCGAACACCTTGTTGTCGACGGTCATGTAGCGGTCGTTGTCGCGCGGGATCACGCGCATGTAGTCGGGGAAGGAGCCGTCGATCACCTTGGAGGTCAGCGCCGCGCGGCCGAATTCGAAGCGCACCTTGGCCGAGGAGACCTGCACGTCGACGGGGCCGGAACCGTCCTCCAGCAGGCGGCGGACCTGGTCGATGGTCTTGCGCGGCACGATCACGCCGGGGCCGCCGACGGCGCCTTCCGGGGCGGGCATCTCGGCCAGGGCCAGGCGATGGCCGTCGGTGGCGACCGCGCGCAGCTTGGCCTGGCCGCCGTCCATCACCGTGTGCAGGTACAGGCCGTTCAGGTAGTAGCGCGTCTCCTCGGTCGAGACGGCGAAGCGGGTCTTGTCGATCAGCCGGGCCAGGTCTTCCTTCAGCACCGCGTAGCGGGCGCCGGAGCTCTCGGCCGACATCACCGGGAAGTCGCCGGCCGGCAGCACCGGCAGGTTGAAGCGCGAGCGTCCGGCCGACACCGACAGGCGCGGGTCGTCGCCGTTGAAGCGCAGCTCCACGTCCGCCCCGTCCGGCAGCTTGCGCACGATCTCGTAAAGGGTGTGCGCCGGGGCGGTGATCTGCCCCTGGCCGTTCACCACGGCATCGGCCTCGTCGAGAATCTCCATGTCGAGATCCGTCGCCGCCAGGCTCACCCCGTCCCGCCCCGCCGACAGCAGGACGTTGGACAGTATGGGGATCGTGTTACGTCGCTCGACGACGTTCTGAACGTGGCCCAGGGCCTTCAGCAGCGTGGCCCGTTCGATGGTCAGGTTCATGCGACTTCACCCTTGAGGCCGCCCCCGGCGAATCTCTCGCGGCCAAGTCAGGAAGGGGCGGCAGAGTAACCAATTCCGCGTGCGGCGAAACCCCCGCCGCGCTCAGCCCCGCAGCTTGCGCGACAGCGTCTCGACGTCGCGGGCGATCTGCTCGTCCTTGCCCATCAGCTCGTCGATCTTCTTCACCGCGTGTAGCACCGTGGTGTGGTCGCGCCCGCCGAAGCGGCGGCCGATGTCGGGGTAGGAGCGGGTCGTGTGCTGCTTGCACAGGTACATGGCCACCTGGCGCGGGCGGGCGACCGCGCGGGTGCGGCGCTCCGACAGCAGGTCCGCCTGTTTCAGGCCGAAGTGGTCGGCGGTGACCTTCTGGATCTCGTCCACCGTGATCCGCCGCTCGACGCCGCCGCGCAGGTTCGGCTGCAGCACCGTCTGGGCTTCCTCGACGGTCAGCTTCGACAGGCGCGAGCCCGCCACCGCCGCCAGGGTGTTCAGCGCGCCCTCCAGCTCGCGGATCGAGCCCGGCACCTTCTCGGCCAGGAACTGCAGCACCTCGGGGCGGGCCGGCAGGTCGATGATCTGGCGCCGGGCCAGCAGCTCCAGCTTCCGCTCGACGATGCCCAGCCGCAGGGTCTTGTCGGCTTCGCCCAACGCGCAGACCAGGCCCGCGCCCAAGTGCGAGCGCAGCCGCGCCTCCACCTCGGCCAGAGCCGACGGCGGCCGGTCGGCGGACAGCACCACGCGGCGGTTGTCCTCCAGCAGGGCTGTCAGGGTGTGGAACAGCTCCTCCTGCGAGGAGGGCTTGCCGCCGATGAAGTGCACGTCGTCGATCAGCAGCAGGTCGGCCCCGCGCAGCTCTTCCTTGAAGGCGGCGGTGGAGCGGTCCATCACCGCCTTGACGAAGGTCGACAGGAACCGCTCGGCGGTCAGGTAGACGATCCTGGCGTCCGGGCGCAGGCGCTGCGCCTCCCAGGCGATGGCGTTCAGCAGGTGGGTTTTTCCGAAGCCGTAGGGCCCGTGGAAGAACACCGGGTTGAAGTGGCCGTCGACCCAGCCCGCCACCTGCTTGGCCATGGCGAAGGCGAACTCGTTGCCCTGGCCGGGCACGAAGCTGTCGAAGGTCAGCCGCTCCTGCAGGCCCGCGGCGCGCACCGGGCGCGGGGCGGCGGCGATCTCGATCACCGTCGCGGGCTCGGGCGTCTCGGCCGGAACCAGGCTCGGCACGTCGGGAGAGGGCGCGTGCTCGGTCTCGTATTCGACGCGCGAACGGACGTCGAGCCGGCGGCCCGACGGGTCGTTCTGCAGCCACAGCTCGTTGGTGCGGCGCAGCGCGTTGCGCTTGAACCAGTCGCGGGCGTAGGCGGTGGGGGTGACCAGATACAGCGAGCCGGTGAAGCCCTGTCGGACCGCGGAGGGCGCGACGTAGGAGTTGAACGGGCCTTCGCCCAGTTCGCCCCGCAGCGCGGCCGATACCTTGGTCCAGACCGCCTCTGGCGGCGTGACGGCTTCCCGGATCATCCCCATTGTTCGCCCCGACCCCTGACATGCGTCTCCCGTCGCCGGAATCGAAGGATTCCCGCGTGGAAGATCTCGTTAGACACACATCTGACGCTGACGCGGACGGCCCCCGTCCCGCGCCTCGTTCATCCGTGACGGGATGGATGCGTCAGAGGCTCGAAATTAGCCCCGCCCGGCCCACCGTCAACGAGGATTCTTGCGCCTTCACGGCGATAAAATCGTTGACTCAGATAAGAGGCTCGCCCGCCAAGGGAAATCGGGATTTCGTGTAGCGCGTTCAACCAAAGTGTCGCGCACGAGTTCCTCCGAACACGGCGAAAGGCCGAACGAGGAACACCTCGCTCGGCCCTGTAAACTCTGAGGTTTCAGTATTCCGTCCGAAAAGGACGGTAATCAGGCCTGAGCCAGTTTCTTCAGCTGGGCGGCCAGTCGCGACACTTTGCGCGACCCGGTGTTCTTGTGCACCACGCCCTTGGTGACGGCGCGCATCAGCTCGGACTGGGCCTGGACGAAGGCGGCGGTCGCCGTGCCCTTGTCGCCGGAGGCCACGGCCTCCTCGAACTTGCGCAGGTAGGTGCGCACGCGCGAGCGGCGGTTCTTGTTCACCTCGGTGCGGGCGGCGATCTTGCGCACCGCCTTCTTGGCGCCCGGCGTGTTGGCCATAGGTTCGGACCTCGAAACGGAACGCGCCGCGGAAACCACCGCGGCGCGGGAAAATCAGGAGGCGCGGATATAACCGAACCCCCGGGAAGCGTCAACGCGGGGCTCAGCGTCCCTTGAACGCGGGCTTCCGCTTGTCGACGAAGGCGGCCATGCCCTCCTTCTGGTCGTCGAAGGCGAACAGCGAGTGGAACAGCCGCCGCTCGAACAGCACGCCCTGCGAGAGGGTGGTCTCGTAGGCGGCGTCGACCATCTCCTTGTTCATCATCACCGCCAGGGGCGATTGGGAGGCGATCTTGGCGGCGGCGGCCTCGGCCTCCTCCAGCAGCCGGTCCAGGGGCACGACCCGGCTGACCAGGCCCGAGCGCTCGGCTTCGGTCGCGTCCATCATCCGTGCGGTCAGGATCATGTCCATGGCCTTGGACTTGCCTACCAGCCGCGTCAGCCGCTGGCTGCCGCCGATGCCCGGCGCCACGCCCAGGTTGATCTCCGGCTGGCCGAACTTCGCGTTCTCCGCGGCGATGATGAAGTCGCACAGCATGGCCAGCTCGCACCCGCCGCCCAGCGCATAGCCGGACACCGCCGCGACGATCGGCTTGCGGAACCGCTCGATGCGGTCGGCGGCGCGGGCGAAGAAGTTCTCGACGAACATCTCGGCGTAGGACTTGGACGACATCTCCTTGATGTCGGCGCCGGCGGCGAAGGCCTTCTCCGAGCCCGTCAGGACGACGCAGCGCACCTGGTCGTCGGTCTCGAACGCGTCCAGCGCGTCGCCGAGTTCGCCCAGCAGTTTGCTGTTCAGGGCGTTCAGCGCCTCGGGGCGGTTCAGGCGGACGACGGCGTAGCCGTCCTTGCGGTCGACCAGCAGGGTCTCGTAGCTCACGGCGCGCTCCTGTGAAGTCAGCCGGGCGGCTGTACGCGCCCGAACCGCCGGGGATCAAGGGCGCAGAACCGGCCCGTGGGCCCCTTCACCTTCAGCCCCCTGGCGCGCAGCAGGGCCGGCACGCCGTCGGCGCCGATCAGGTGGCCGGCGCCGACCGCCACGAACACCTCGCCCGACCCTTCCTTCAGCATGGCCTCGATGCGCTCGGCCCAGCGGCGGTTCCGCTGGACGATCAGGCGGTCGTAGAGCACCGGCGACACCCGTTTCAGCGGCCTGAGCGCCTCGCGCTCCAGCCGGCATACGTCGCCCTCCACCCAGGCGTCGACCAGCCGGTCGAAGCCCGCAGGGTCCTCCTCGATCTGGCGCAGGGCGTACTCCAGCGACGCGACCTGATCTTCGACCGGCGCCTCGTCGAACACGGCGATCTGCTCTGAGGCGGTCTCGAACGCCCGGCGCGCCGCCTGCGGGGGCGCCAGGTCGTTCAGCACCGTCTCCACCCCGTGGCCCTGGGTGGCGCCGGCGCGCCCGTACCAGGCGACGGTCAGCACCACCTCCGCCAGCCACGGCTCCAGCCGGTCCAGCGATCCGGGCGCGAGGGTCAGCCGCTCCATGATCCGGTCCAGGCGCGCCCGGCCGTCCTCGCTCAGGAACGCGTTCAGCGTGCGTCCGGCGGGCAGGGTCCCGCGCAGCGCCGTCTCCGCCGCCACCGCCCCGTCCCATCCCGGCTCCTCGGGCAGCTCCGTCCACAGCTCGCGCGCCTCTCCCAGCCGCCGCTCCAGGCGGTCCGAGCGCCACTGCGTGCCGGGTTTCAGCACGTGGACCGTGCCGTAGAGGGTGATCCGGCCGTCCGCGTCGGCCACCGTCCACATGGCCGGCTCCGCGCGCGCCCCGCAGGCCGGGGCCAGCACGGCGAGAGCGGCGACCAGGGCGAGGCGGACGGGCCGCATGCGCCGCGGCGGCGCTCCGGTCCGACGGTCGGTTCCGCTCATCGCTGGCAGACCGGGCAGTAGAAGGTCGAGCGGCCGGACTGCACGATGCGGCGCACCACGCCCCGGCAGTCGGGGGTGACGCAGGGCTCCCCTTCCCGCCCGTAGGCGCGGAACCGGTGCTGGAAGTAGCCGAGGCCGCCCTCGGCGTTGGCGAAGTCGCGCAAGGTGGAGCCGCCGGCTTCGATCGCCTCGATCAGGACCTCGCGCACCGCGGTCGCCAGCCGCTCCAGCCGGGGCGCGGCGATCCGGCCGGCCGCCGTCAGGGGCGAGATGCGGGAGCGGTGCAGCGCCTCGCAGACGTAGATGTTGCCCAGGCCCGCCACCACCCGCTGATCCAGCAGGGTCGCCTTGACGCTCTGGCTCTTGCCGGCGAACGCCTCCGCCAGGCGCGCGGCGTGGAAGCCGTTGCCCAGCGGTTCGGGCCCGATGCCTGAGAACCAGGGATGGTCATCGAGCCCTTCGGTGGCCACCAGCCCCATGTAGCCGAACCGCCGGGCGTCGGCGTAGCCGACCCGGGCGCCCGCGTCCGTCTTGAACACCAGGTGCTCGTGCGCGCCCGAGGTCGGCGCGGCGTGCTCGAACCGGCCGGGCGCGGCCTGGTCGATGGTGAACCGGCCGGTCATGCCCAGGTGCGTGACCCAGGTCTCGCCGGTGTCCAGCCGGGCCAGCAGGTACTTCGCCCGGCGATCCAGGCGTTCGATCACGGCGCCGGTCAGCCGTTCGGCGAAGCGCTCGGGCAAGGGGAAGCGCAAGTCAGGGCGGCGCTGCTCCACCCGCGCGAGCCGCGCGCCCTCCAGCGCCGGCTGCAGGCCCCGGCGCACGGTCTCGACCTCGGGCAGCTCAGGCATGGGACGGCGGAAGGCGGCTCATCAGCCCAGCCTGACGCCCTCGCCGTTCAGGTCAAGCGTCCGACGGCTCAGCGCCCGGCGACCAGCTGGATGCGGATCTTCTCGCCGGAGACCGCCTTGCCGCTCCAGCTCGCGCCCACGCCGCCGGTGACGATGGCGGTGCAGTAGGACATCGGCGCGGGGAAGGGCTTGGACTGCTTCAGGCAGACCTGCTTGCCCTTGACCTTCCAGGTGCCGCTGGAGGCGCCGCCGCGGCGGCCCTGGCCGCGGTAGGTGCCGTCGCGG
>DASPKD010000034.1:0-14745 GCA_035628275.1 Caulobacteraceae bacterium
CCGGAACTCGTCGCCCAGCGGCGTGCCGTCCGCGTCGTAGCGGCGGGCGAAGACGCCGACGCCCGAACCGTCGGGGCCGTTCCACACTAGGAGAAAGCCGCCGTCGTTCAGCCCGACCACCTCGGACGGCCATTGGTCGCCCGCCGTGGTCGTGTTGACCCTGAATTCAGAGCCGGATTTCGATCCGTCGGCGGCGAACACCTGGGCGTAGACTCCGTAGCCGTTGCCGTCCTGCCACCATGAGTTCCAGGTGACCACGAAGCGACCGTCGGAGAGCGCCGTAACCGAGGGGTTGCCCTGGGTGCTCACACCGTAGGTGTTCACCACCGTCTCGTTGGTGAGCGCCACGCCCGAGGCGGAGTAGGTCCGCATCATCACCGAGAAGGTGTCGCCGTCCTGACCGCTGTCGGTTTGCCAGACCACCACGATGTTTCCGTCGGGCAACTGGGTCGCCATCGACTGCTGCTCGTTGCCGGCGGTGGTCTGGTTGACCCGGAATTCGCCCCCGACCTTGGCGCCCGAGGCGTCGTAGAACTGTCCGTAGACGCCCGACGTGTTGATGACGTCCTGGTGGAACGAGTACCAGGTCACCAGGTAGCCGCCGCCCTCCAGGCCGATCACGTTGGGGGAGCGCTGGTCGTTGGCGGTATGGGTGTTGACGATAGCCTCCGAGCCCAGCGCCACGCCGTCGGCGTCGAAGCGACGGGAGACGATGGTGTGGCCCGAACCGTCCTGGCCGGTCGATTGCCACGTCACCACGTAACCGCCGCCCTCGAGCCCCGCCACGGCGGGGCGCAGCTGATCGGAGGCCGTGTAGGTGTTGATCTGGGTCTGGCTCCCGACCGGATTGCCGTCCGCGTCGTAGCGCTGGGCGTACACCTCGTAGGAACCGCCGTGGTTCGAGGTCCAGACGACCACATGGCCGCCGCCCTCCAGCGCAGCCAAGCCGGGTTCGGTCTGCGTGCCGTTCGTCGAGGTGTTCACGTGAACGTCGGAACCGGCCGAACCGAAGCTGAACGTCACCGAATCGGACACCCCGGCCACGTTCACCGTGGCGGTGGCGGTGGCGGTGGAGGTCCCGCCGTTTCCATCGCTGACGGTGTAGGTGAAGCTGTCCTGGCCTGAGACGTTCAGGGCCGGGGCGTAGCCCAGCGTGCCGTTCGCGTTCAGGGTGACGACCGCGCCGGAGGCCAGCGTCACCGTGCCGTTAACCGCGATAGCCTGGCCCTCGACGTGGGTGATCGTCAGGCTGTCGCCGTCCGCGTCCGTGTCGTTGCCCAGCACGTCGAGAGTCGTCGGCGTGTCTTCGACGGCGGTGAGGCTGGAGTCGTCGTTCGCGTCGGGCCCGTCGTTCACCCCGGCCACGTTCAGCGCCACCGTCACCGGCGCCGACCAGGCCCCGTTGGAGAAGATGCGGTAGGTGAAGCTGTCGGCGCCGCTGAAGTCCGCGTCCGGGGTGTAGGTGAAGGCGCCGTTGGCGGCGAAGGTCAGCTCGCCGTTAGCCGGGCCGCTCACCAGCTGGGCGGTCATGCTCTGCGGGTTCCAGGTGCCGGCGCGCTTGACGTAACCGGTGATGTCGTTGGCCAGCACGTTGCCGGAGACGTTCCCGTCCTCGGTCAGGGCGAAGGTGTCGCCCACCGCCGCGCCGGTTCCCATGTTCCAGACCACCGTCTGGTCGGCGAACTGCAGCCGCTCGACGTCCTTGACCCGGTCCACGCCGTCGGGGCCGGTGATGGTCAGCACGCCGGTGTTGCGGTTGAAGCTCATGGTGTAGGCCGACAGCGGCCCGGAGAAGATCGCGGTGTCCGTCCCGGTCCCGCCGTTGATCTCGTCGTCGCCCGCGCCGCCCGTCATCACGTCGTCGCCGGCGTCCCCGTTCAGGACGTCATTTCCGCCTTGGCCGTACATTTCATCGGCCGCAGTCGTCCCCACCAGGCGGTCGGAACCGCCCGTACCCATACGCAACGCCATTGCTTTTTATCCCCAGACCCGAAACGCAGCTGTTCCCATTACAGTCGGGCCATGATTGCAGCCGGACCGCAAGCGGCTGAGCAGCAAACATTTCGACCGTGGCCGGCGGGCGACAATCGCGCCCGGCGCGACTCTCGCCTGAGCCGCCGCTTTCAGGTTGTCGGGCGCGCCGGACCGCGCCTCAGCGCACCTTGCCGGCGTGGGCGGGGCCGCGGAACACCGCGTTCAGGAACAGCACGTCCAGCCCGCGCTGGAAGCCGCGCGCGGTCGGGTCCTGGGTGTAGGCGACCAGCCAGCCGCGGCCGCTGGGCTGGGCCATCACCACCGGCTTGAACGCCATCTGCCGCCGCGTCTCCTCCCAAAGGTGCCCCGCGGCCAGCAGTTCGTCGGCGCCGGCGTAGCGGGCGACGTTGACGCCCTGGTCCAGCTTCAGCGGGGTGTAGATCGCCCCGCCGTCGACCAGCACGTTGATCCGCGAGGGCACGCCCGCGCCCAGCCAGTGGTCGGGATCGACCTCGGCCAGCGCCAGCACCCCCGGCGCCTCGTCCGGCGACGGCTCGTCGGGACGCAGGGCGGCCAGATAGTCCTGCTCGGACTTCAGCTCGGTTCCGGCCGCGGTCGGCTTCTTCGGATCGCGCGGCGGCTCCTTCTTGTCGGAGGGCGGCGCGGTCTCGCGGCGGGCGGCCAGCATCTCGGCCTCCGGATCGGCCATCAGTTCCGCCGCCCGGCCCAGACCCACCAGCACCCCGCCGCGTCGGACCCAGTCCCGGAGCGCCGCCATGCCCGAGGCGCCGAGCTCGGCCTTGTAGCCCCCGCCGTCAGGCAGGATCAGCACGTCGAAGCGCGACAGGTCCGCCGCACGCAGGGTGGACACCCGCATCGCGGTGACCGGATAGCCGTACTCCCGCTCGATCAGCCAGCGCACCGCGCCCGCGCTGGTCGCCGCGGTCGGGCGGTCCCAGGCCATGGCCACGCGCGGCGCCACGAAGCCCGGCATGCGCGGCGAGCCCAGGCTCGGTCCCTCGGTCACCCAGCTGTCGCCCGACGCGGTCACCCGCGCGCCGGTCTCCGCCGCCAGGACGGGGAGGCGCTGCGCCAGGTCCGCGGGATTGCCCGCCGCCGGGATCACCAGCGAGCCGGACGGATAGCGCACGCCGCCGAGCGTGAACGGCGCGTCGGCCGAACGCACGCTCCAGCCCGCCTGCAGGGCGCGCGACAGCAGCCGCATGGCCGCCGTCCCCGCCGGGACCACGTAGGCGATCGGCCGCTCGGCGCCGGAGACGCCCCCGCGCGCGATCTGCTCGGCGCCCACCGGCGTTCCGGCCGGGGCCGCGCGGCACAGCCGGGCGGGCGTGTTGAACATGGCCGGCAGCGACCAGGCGGTGACGTCGTACATCTCCGTCGGCAGCTGCTTGGCGCGGCGGCGCTCCTGCTCGGCCACGAACGCCTTGGGCATGGCCACGGTCGGGTCCAGCAGCACGTCGGCCAGCCGGCCCATCGGCTGCGCCAGGGACACGACGTATCCCCCCGCCGCGTGGCGGCGACCGCAGGCGTCGAAGCCGCCGTCGACGCGGCTGACCTCCAGCCCCTGGCGCACCAACAGGGCGGCCAGGTCGTCGGCGCCGTCGGGATTGTCGGCGGTGCGCTCGATCACCCAGGCGCCGCGCGCCTTGGCTTCGCGCAGCATCTCCTCGTGGTGGGCGCGGAAGTCGCTCAGCAGCCGCTCGCGGTTGGCCGCGGCCGTCTCGATCGTCGACAGCGACACCAGGAAGTGGTTGCGCACCGTGTCGGCGTAGGAGAACTCCTCGCCCGAGCCGCGCCGCGCCGCCAGACCGCCGGTGCGGGCCTGCTCGTAGGTCATCGAGATCGCGCCGAAGTAGCTCGGCCAGTTGTCGCCGTAGCCGGGGTAGAAGGCGTCGTACTGCTCGCGCGTGAAGTACGGCTGGCCCTGACGGTCGAAGAGGGCGGCGTGGGCGCGGCCGAACAGGGCGCGGTTGCGAACCTGGGCGGCCGGCAGCAGCGGGTTCAGCGGGTCGGCCTCGGGCGGGAAGAAGAAGGTCGCGTCGGTGCCCATCTCGTGCGCGTCGGCCACCACCTGGGGCAGGAACGAGCGCATCAGCCGGCTGTGGCCGCGGGTCTCCGGCTGGGTCTGGGCGAACCAGTCGCGGTTCAGGTCGAACAGGTAGTGGTTGAACCGCCCGCTCGGCCAGGGCTCGTTGCGCTCGGCCGCGAACGGGTCGGGGTCGGGGTTCAGGCCGCGGGCGCTCTCGTAGGATGCGACGAACCGGTCGCGCCCGTCCGGGTTCTGGGTCGGGACCAGCACCACCACCGCCTGCTCCAGCCAGCCGGCGACCTTGGGATCGCGCGACGCCAGCAGGTGGCGGGCGGTCGCAATCGCGGCGTCCGCCGGGCTGGCCTCGTTGCCGTGCACGCTGTAGCCCAGCCACACGATCACCGGCTGGTCGGCGATCAGCGCCTTGGCCTGGGCCGGGGAGGTCGCCCGCGCATCGGCGATCGCCAGGGAGGCGGCGCGGATCTGGTCCAGCCGGGCTATGTTGCGGGGCGACCCGATCGCCGCCCAGATCAGCGGCCGGCCTTCCCAGGTGCGACCGTATTCGCCCAGCGCCATTCGCTCCGGCGTGGCCTGGCGCAGCGCCTCGAAATAGCGCCGGATATCCGCCGAGGGGGTGTGACGGGCGCCGACCTGATGGCCGATCACCGTCTCGGGCGCGGGAATGCGCGGGTCGTAGTCCGCGGCGGTCTGAGCGCGCCCCTGCGGCGCGGCGAACAGCAAGGCGCCGCAGACGATCGCGGCTATGAACGACGTGCGCATGGATGCCCCCAGGTGTCGGCGGCCCGACCCTAGGGCTCCCGCGCGCTCCTCGCCAGAGCGTTCCGCGCGAGCGCATCCGGCCGCCGCATTCTCCCGTATACTGGGGGCATGAGCTCGATCCCCGTCCCCTCCCGCCGCGCGCTGCTGACCGGCGCCGCCGCGGCCTTGCTCTCCGCCTGCTCGCAG
The DNA here is from genome assembly GCA_035628275.1 of Caulobacteraceae bacterium. Classification (GTDB taxonomy): domain Bacteria; phylum Pseudomonadota; class Alphaproteobacteria; order Caulobacterales; family Caulobacteraceae; genus DASPKD01. The sequence continues at coordinate 4,991 of DASPKD010000034.1, forward strand.
CCGGCCACCGCCTCCGACGCGCGCTTCGCGACCTCGCCCTGGCGCAAGGTCGGCGACGCGGAATGGAAGAAGCGCCTGTCGCCCGCCGCCTACCGCGTGCTGCGCGAGGCGGACACCGAGCGGGCCGGCACGAGCCCGCTGAACCGCGAAAAGCGCAAGGGAACCTACGTCTGCGCCGGCTGCGAGCTGCCGCTGTTCAAGAGCGCGTGGAAGTACGAGTCCGGCACCGGCTGGCCCAGCTTCTGGCAGGTGATGAAGCCGAACATCGGCACCAAGCGCGACCTTGTGCTGTTCATCCCCCGCACCGAGTACCACTGCGCCCGCTGCGGCGGCCACCAGGGACACGTCTTCGACGACGGCCCGGAGCCGACGGGCCTGCGCTACTGCAACAATGGCGTGGCGCTGAAGTTCGTGCCGGGGTGAGTCCTCGCATTTTGCGAATCCGCCTAGCTTCCCGCCTGTGGGGACCTCCGACGACGACGAACGCAAGCTGCGGGTGATCCGGCCTTCGGAGCCGCCGCCCGGGCATGTGCTGAAGACCGCGCTGATCGCGGTCGGCTTCGCGGCGACCTGGATCATCCTGTTCCTGCTGCACACCCGCGTGCTGATCCCCGCGGTGCTGGAGGCGCGCTTCCGCTTCAACCTGGCGGTCGGCGTGATCGTCGGACTGGTCGGCTTGGGCGCCCTGGCGTGGCTGGGCTTCGTCCTGTTCCGACGCGCGGCCGCCTTCTACCGCGATCCCCGATGAAAGGTCCCTGGATGAACAGCCCGCTTCGACCCTCCATGCCGGGCGGCCCGCGCGCGGCGCGGCTGGCCACGACCATCGGCGCGGTGGTGGGCCTGCTGCTGGTCGCCAGCCTGACGGTCAGCGCCTGTACGGTGACGGTGGAGTCGGGCTTCGCCGGGATCAAGCAGACCAAGTTCGGCGCCAACCCGGGCGTGCAGCCGCGCGAACTTGGGCCCGGCCTGCACTGGGAAGGGTTCGGCGAGAAGATCCGCACCTATCCGACCCGCCAGCGCACCTATTCCTACACCCGCGAGGCCAACCAGGACGGCGCGGAGAACGAGGAGATCGAGTTCGCCGCCGCCAACGGCCTGCCGATGACCGCCGACGTGGCCCTGACCATCAAGGTCCAGGACGATAAGGCCGCCGACCTCTACGCCGTGTGGCGCCAGGAGTTCGAGCAGCTGCTGGATGGCCAGATCCGCAACGACGTGCGCGCCGCCATAGCGCGCGAGGCCGAGAAGATGCCGATCTCCTGCTCGGGCGACGCCGCCGCCGCCCAGGGACCTACGGTGCCGGACGGCGCGGTGCTTCCGCCGACGCCGATCTGCGACGACGCCCTGATCGGGCCCGGCCGCCAGCGGGTGATGACCAACGCGCTCGCTGCGCTCCAGCGCCAGTGGGGCCCGCAGGGGGTGACCATCAGCCGGATGGAGTGGGTGGGCAACATCCGCTACCCCGAGGTGGTCCGTAATGCGATCCAGGCCCGCTCCCAGGCCGAGCAGGACACCCTGGCGGCCCAGGCCGCGGTCGCGAAGGCCAAGGCCAACGCCGAGGCCGAGGTCGCCACCGCCCGCGGCAAGGCGGAGTCCACGCGCCTCGTCGCCGAGTCCCTGCGCGCCAGCCCCGAGGTGGTCCAGTTGCGCGCCATCGAGCGCAACATCGGCCCGTGCCCGACCAACGCCGACGTCTGCGTGATCGGCGCCGACGTGAACCTGACCCAGATGCTCGAAAAGCGGGGCGGGGAGTAGGGAAGGGCGGCCGCCGCGCACCCGAGGGCGCCGGCCGGGAGGTCCCGCGCGGGAGGCGAGCGGTCCGCGCGTGGGCGCGCTCGTGACCGCCGGGCCACGCTGATCGGCTCACACGCTCGTTTTTGACGCGAGGACATCCACATTTCCCGTCATCCTGGCCGGAGCGGCGCAGCCGCGCAGAGCCGGGACCCAGGGGACGCGGAGAACCCCGGCGGCGGCACGAGTTGCGGACATCCTCCTGGGTCCCGGATAGCCGCTGACGCGCTTTCCGGGATGACGGTGAAAAGCGGGGATGGGAGCGGGCGAAAAATAAACTTACGCCCGCCCCTCCAGACCGCCCCCATACTCCACCTCGACCCCGCCGCACGGGGAGGGCGCTCAGGTACCAGAGCCCGAGCCGCGGCGGGGCGGAAGTCGAGCGGGACCAAGCTCGTGTCCGATGCTGGGAGCACGGCGGCGCGGCGTCACACCTGCGCCGCTCGAGGTCACCCATAGGCGGCGCGCGCATGCCTGGGGCGAAACCCCGGGGCCCGGGAGGTCTGGACCCTCCCGCCCGCCGCAGGCTGAGACGCTCCGACTGGGTCGAACCGGGTGATGCGTACCGAGGGACGGCAAACACGCTGTGGCCCCCTCGGCCCCGGCAAGGAGAACCCGCCCCGGAGCCGCTTGCGCCAAACGGCTTCGCGGAGCGCGGGCGTGCCCGCCGAAAATTCATAGCGCCCTCGCAAGAGGGCTACGGTTCCGGGCGGCCCGCCCGCGCTCCGCGCCTCCCCACGAACTTCGGAGCTCCGGCCCGATGACGAACAGCCGTGCCCGCCAGCTTCGCAACCTCCCGAAATTCCGTGCGTTCCTCCTCCGAACGCGGACCTGTTCATCATGCTTAAGACGGTGGCCGTCTGGCTGGCTTTCCTGGGACTGGCGATGCTGAACGCCTGCACGCACGAGCGCGCGGGCGAGCCGCAGCGCTTCGCCTGGAACCTGCACATGGAAGGGCCGACCGCGCGCCTGGCCTACGGCCAGCCCTATTCCGACAACGTCGGCTTGATCCTGAGCTGCGAGCAGGCCTCGGGCGTGGTCGGGGTGTACGGCTCGACCGATCCGGACCGTGCGGTGCTGCGGCTGGCCTCGGGGCGCGCCACCAGCGACCTGGCCGGTCGGGTCGAGGCCGACCCCTTCACCGGCGGCTACAGCTTCGAGGCGGAGGCGCCGGTGCGTGCGGCGGCTCTGGACGGCTTCGTGAAAACCGGCAAACTGTCGGTCATCGGTAAGGACCGCGCGATCGTCATGCCCGCCTCGGGCGCCGAGCGCGCATCGGTGCGTCGCTTCTTCGAACATTGCGCCTGATCTGAACGCGTCTTTTCCGGGGGACTTTCGTGATCGCCGCCATCGCCGCCGCCGTGCTCGCGCTCGCTTCGCAATGGACCTGGTCGCTCTACGAGGACCCGGCCGCGGTGGTGCTGAGCCATGAAGTTCCGGACACCGACCTGCTGCGCACCGTGTTCGAATGCTCGCCCGGAACCGGGCGGGTGAAGGCCACCGCCTATCCGGACCCTGCCCAGCCGAAGGACCGCTTCACCCTGGAGATCCCCACCGCCGGCGCGCCGTTCCAGAGCTTCCTCAAGAGCGGACGGCTGATCCTTAAAGCGGAGGGCGGCCAGGCGGCCGTCTCGGTCCCGCGCGAGCACCGGCCCAAGCTGGTCCAGTTCGCCAAGCTGTGCGGCTAGGCTTGGCGATTGACGGCGGGCTGCGGCGCGGGCCACGCTGAACGCCGTTCACGGAGAGCCCTCATGATCCTCGACCGCCGCGCCTTGCTGGCGACCGCCGCCGCCCTGCCGGCGGCCTCCTGCGCCGAGCGCCTGCCCTGGGCGCGGCCCTCCGACGAACTGGCGTGGCTCGACGCCACCGCCACCGCCGACCTGATCCGCCGCAAGCAGCTGGCCCCTTCCGAGGCCGTCGAGGCCGCGATCCGCCGGGCCGAAGCGCTCAATCCGCAGCTGAACTTCCTGGTGACGACGGACTTCGACCGGGCCCGGGCCCGCGCCGCCGTGCCTGCGTCGGGACCGTTCCAGGGCGTGCCGACCCTGATCAAGGATTTGCAGGACGTCGAGGGGATCGCCACCCGCAGCGGCAGCCGCGCCACCGCCCGCGCGCCGATCCCCAAAGCCACCCACCCCAACGTCGGCGCCCTGCTGAGCGCGGGCCTGATCAGCCTGGGCAAGAGCTCCACGCCCGAGTACGGCTTTCTGCCGACCACCGAGCCGATCGCCTTCGGCCCGACCCGCAATCCGTGGGATCCGAGCCGATCCTCCGGCGGCTCCTCCGGCGGCGCGGCCGCGGCGGTGGCGGCCGGCGTGGTGCCGATCGCCCACGCCAGCGACGGCGGCGGGTCCATCCGTATCCCGGCGTCCAACTGCGGCCTGTTCGGCATGAAGCCCTCGCGCGGGCGCATGGCGGGCGACCCGGCCGACGCCGACGAGCTCAGCGTCAAGTTCGCCGTGTCCCGCTCGGTGCGCGACTCCGCGGCCCTGTTCGCGGCCATGGAGAAGACCGACTTCCCCGGCAGGCCCGTCGGCGTGGTCACGGCGCCCGGCAAGCGCCGGCTGCGGATCGGCTGGATCACCGACAACCTGACCGGCGGCCGGCCCGAGCCCGAGGTCCGCGCCGGGGTGGAGGCGACCCTGCGCCTGCTCCAGGACCTCGGCCACAAGGTCGAGGAGGCCCGCTGGCCGTTCTCGGGCCGCGAGGTGGGCGACGACTTCCGCACCGTCTGGTCGTCCTACGCCGCCGGCCTGGTGCAGATCCTGAGCAAGCACATGGGCGGCGTTCCGGACGAGCGGACGCTGGAGCCCTTCACCCTGGGGCTGGCGCGCGGCTATGCGGGCCTGCCCGCGGGCGCGCTGGACGCGGCGGGAAAGCGGCTCTCCCAGGCGGCGCGCGCCTATGCGGCGATGTTCCAGACCTACGACGTGCTGCTGACCCCGGTGCTGGCCGCCCCGCCCGCGCCGCTGGGATACGTCGACGGGGACGAGTCGGCGGACGCGGTCTGGGCCAAGCTCGAGACCTACGCCCCTTACACCCCGATCCAGAACCTGGCGGGCACGCCGGCGATGAGCGTGCCGCTGCACTGGACCCGCGACGGCCTGCCGGTCGGCATGCACTTCGCCGCCGGTCCTGCGGGCGAGCGCACCTTGTTCGAACTGGCCTACGAGCTGGAGCGCGCGCGGCCCTGGAGCCGTCGCCGCCCGAAGGTTTCCGCCTGATCCGGAACCCTCGCCCAAGCGCGGCGGTTTTTGCGGGCATGAACAGAGCCTTGCTGATCCTCGGCCTCTCGGCCGCCCTGTCCGCCTGCGGCGTGCTCCGCGACGTCGCTTCCCCGCCCGCCGCCGGGGCCCCCGACCCGCAGGCGGGACGGGACTGGATATACGCCGCGGACGGCGGGACGGGACGGCTGGCCTTCGGCACGCCCCAGTCCGACGACGTGGCCCTGATGATGAGCTGCGCGCAAGGGTCGGGCCGGGTGACGGTGCAAGCCAACCTGCCCCAGGAACTGGCGGGCTCCCCGCCCAAGCTGACGCTGGTCTCGGGCTCCACCCGCGCCACCTTCCTGGCTTCGGCGGAGGCCTCGCAGCTGGAGGCCGGGAACGTGTTCCTGACCGCCCAGACCCGCGCCCGCGATCCGGTTCTGGTCGCCTTCCGCCGCAACGGCTGGATCGGAATCAGCCGCGGCGACACGACCGATCGGTTCGCGCCCCAACCAGGCACGAGCGCCGTCGGCCAGTTCTTCGCCTACTGCGGCTAGGCGCGCGCCGCTTTCGCCGCGTCCAGCCCCAGCGCGCGCACCGCCGTGCGCACGATGCCGTCCGCGTCCAGGCCGGCCTGGGCGTACATCAGCTCGGGCTTGTCCTGGTCCTGGAAGACGTCGGGCAGGGTCAGGGTGCGCACCTTCAGCCCCCGGTCCAGCGCCCCGCGATCGGCCAGCAGGTGCAGCACGAAGGCGCCGAAGCCGCCGACCGAGCCTTCCTCCACCGTGATCAGCGCCTCGTGCTCGCGCGCCAGCCGCAGGATCATCTCCTCGTCCAGCGGCTTGGCGAACCGCGCGTCCGCCACCGTCGCCGAGATCCCGCGTGCGGCCAGCAGCTCCGCGGCCTTCAGCGACTCCTGCAGGCGGGTGCCCAGCGACAGGATGGCGACCGTCGTCCCCTCGCGCACGATGCGGCCCTTGCCGATCTCCCACGGCGCGGCGAGTTCGGGAATCTCCACCCCGATCCCGTCGCCGCGCGGATAGCGGAAGGCGCTCGGCCGGTCGTCGATTACGCAGGCGGTGGCGATGGAGGCAGCCAGTTCAGCCTCGTCCGACGGGGCCATGATCACGAAGCCCGGCAGGGCGCCCAGATAGCCGACGTCGAAGCTGCCCGCATGGGTCGGCCCGTCGGCGCCCACCAGCCCCGCGCGGTCCATGGCGAAGCGCACCGGCAGGCTCTGGATGGCCACGTCGTGGACCACCTGGTCGTAGCCGCGCTGGAGGAAGGTCGAATAGATGGCCGCGAACGGCTTCATGCCGCCGGCCGCCAACCCGGCGGCGAAGGTCACCGCGTGCTGCTCGGCGATGCCCACGTCGTAGGTGCGCTCCGGGAAGGCCTGGCCGAACAGGTCCAGCCCCGTGCCCGACGGCATGGCGGCGGTGATGGCGACCACCGACGGATCGCGCTCTGCCCGCTTGATCAGCTCCTGGGCGAACACCTTGGTGAAGCTGGGGGCGTTGGTCGGCGCCTTGGACTGCTTGCCGGTGACCACGTCGAACTTGACCACGCCGTGGTACTTGTCCGCCGAACTCTCGGCCGGGGCGTAGCCCTTGCCCTTCTGGGTGACCACGTGGACCAGCACCGGCCGGTCAGTGATCTCCGCGGCGTTGCGGATCACCGGAACCAGGTGGTCCAGGTCGTGCCCGTCGATCGGACCTACGTAGTAGAAGCCCAGCTCCTCGAAGAAGGTGCCCCCGGTGACCATGCCGCGGGCGTATTCCTCGGCCTTGCGGGCGACCTCTTTAAAGGGACGCGGCAGGTGCTCGGCCACCTGCTTGCCGAAGCGGCGGATCGAGCGGTAGGTGCCGCCCGAGACCAGCCCCGCCAGATAGGCGCTCATGCCGCCGACCGGCGGCGCGATCGACATGTCGTTGTCGTTCAGCACCACGACCAGCTGCTTGGTGGTCTCCGCGGCGTTGTTCATGGCCTCGTAGGCCATGCCCGAGCTCATGGAGCCGTCGCCGATGACCGCCACCACCTTCTCGCCCGTGCCGCGCAGGTCGCGCGCGGCGCAGAAGCCGAGCGCGGCCGAGATCGAGGTGGCCGCGTGCGCGGCGCCGAACGGATCGAAGGCGCTTTCCGCCCGCTTGGTGAAGCCCGACAGGCCGCCGCCCTGGCGCAGGGTGCGAATGCGATCGCGCCGGCCGGTCAGGATCTTGTGCGGATAGGCCTGGTGGCCGACGTCCCAGATCAGCACGTCCCGGGGCGTGTCGAACACGTGGTGCAGGGCGACGGTCAGTTCGACGACCCCTAAGCCCGCGCCCAGATGGCCGCCGGTCACCGACACCGCGTCGATGGTCTCGGCGCGCAGTTCATCGGCCAGCTGTTTCAGCTGCGGAATGGACAGGCCCTTGGTGTCTGCCGGGCTGTTGACCGTGTCGAGGAGGGGCGTGACGGGGGGCATGCTAAACCTACGGTCGGCTCCCACGCTGTACGGGCGCCGAAGTGAAGCGGATCAGGCTCTGCGCTGTAGCACGAAGTCGACGCTGTCCCGCAGATATCTGGCGTCCTCGCCGAACATGTCGAGGTGGCCGCGGGCCTGGTCGGCCAGCAGCTCGACCCGTTCGCGCGCGGCGTCGACGCCCAGCAGGGTGACGAAATTGGCCTTGCCCTTGATCGCGTCCTTGCCGCCGGCGGTCTTGCCCAGCAGATCCTCGTCGCCCTCGACGTCCAGCAGGTCGTCGACGATCTGGTAGGCCAGACCCACGTCGTTGGCGAAGGCCATCAGCGCGGCGCGCTCGTCCTGGGGCGACTGGGCGACGATCAGCGGAATCTCAAAGGCGTAGGCGATCAGGGCGCCGGTCTTCAGCCGCTGCATGCGCGCCACCCCCCCCAAGTCGTCGCGCACGCCCAGAAGGTCGATCATCTGCCCGCCGGCCATGCCCTGCGCGCCGGACGCCTTGGCCAGTTTGCGGATAAGCTCGGCGCGGACCTCGCCGTCCTCGTGGGTGTCGGGGTGGGCCAGGATCTCGAAGGCCGAGGATTGCAGGGCGTCGCCCACCAGAACCGCGGTCGCCTCGTCGTACTGGCGGTGCACGGTCGGGCGGCCCCGGCGCATGTCGTCGTCGTCCATGCAGGGCAGGTCGTCGTGGACAAGGCTGAAGGCGTGGACGCACTCCAGCGCGCAGGCGGCGCGCAGCACCGAGCGTTCCTCTGCGTCGAACATGCGCCCGGTCTCGAGCGCGAAGTAGGGGCGCAGCCGCTTGCCGGGCCCAAGCGCCGCGTAGCGCATCGCCTCGGTCAGCCGCTGCTCCGGGCCTTCGCCGCGCGGCAGCAGCTGGTCCAGGGCGACGGTGACCAGGTCGGCCGCCTCGGTCACCCGGTCGGCGACGGCCTGCAGGCGCTCCTCCACGATCGCGGCGCTCAAAACAGCCTCCCGCCGTCGGGGACCGGACGGTCCACGCCGACCAGCACCACCTCGCCGTCCTGATCGGGGAAGCCCAGGCACAGCACCTCGGACATGAACGGGCCGATCTGGCGCGGCGGGAAGTTGACCACCGCCGCGACCCGCCGCCCGACCAGTTCGCCGGGAACGTAGTGGCGGGTGATCTGTGCCGAGGAGCGCTTCACGCCTACCTCCGGTCCGAAATCCACGGTCAGCTTGTAAGCCGGCTTGCGCGCCTCGGGGAACGGCTCGGCCTTGAGCACCGTGCCCACGCGCACGTCGACCTTCAGGAAGTCGTCGAAGCTGATCGTCTGGGCGATGCGGGGCGCGCCGTCGGCCATCAGGAGAACTCGGCCGCTTCGACCCGCTCGGCCTCGCCCGAACGGCCGACGACGATCTTCTCCACCCGCAGCTGGGCGGCCTTCAGCCGCTCCTCGCAATGGGCCTTCAGCAGAGCGCCGCGCTCGTAGAGGGTGATCGACTCCTCCAGCGGCGCCTGGCCGGACTCCAGCTGGGCGACGATCTTCTCCAGTTCGGCCAGCGCCGCCTCGAAGGACAGGCCGGCGATGTCGGTCGCTTGGGTCATCGGGCTCTCGGGGATGGAGCCGCGAACCTAGACGCGAGGCGCGAGCGCGGCAACGCCGGAGTCCGGTCGAACCCGGGGTAGGGGGCGACCCGTCAGCGCTGCTGAACGGCCGGCGCCTCGACGCCCGGCCCCAGGATCACCGCCGCGGCCAGGGTCAGGGCCGAGGTCGCGGCCAGGGCGGCGGCGGCGAGGGCGCCGAGCGCGCTCGCCCGGGCGCGGGAGGGCGGCTGGAGCTTGCCGCGGGCGGCGGTCAGGCGGTCGGCGACGGAATCGGTCATGGGCGCGTCTCCCCGGTCACGCCGATCACGAACCGGACACGTTAACGAAATCCGAACGCGCCGCGCCCTTGGCGCGGCCGCTCCGTCTCCCTAGAACCGGGCCCATGATCCTCGTCGTCGATAACTACGACAGCTTCACCTACAACCTCGTGCATTACCTTGCGGAGTTGGGGGCGCAGACGCTCGTGCGCCGCAACGACGCGATCACCGTGCAGGACGCGCTGGCGATGCGGCCGGAGGCGGTGCTGCTGTCGCCCGGGCCCTGCGCGCCGGATCAGGCCGGCATCTGCCTGCCGCTGCTCAACGGTGCGGCCGAGGATCTGCCGATCCTGGGCGTGTGCCTGGGCCACCAGGCGATCGGCCAGGCGTTCGGCGGCGACGTGGTGCGGGCCAAGAGCCTGATGCACGGCAAGACCAGCCCGATCCGCCACGACGGGCGAGGGCTGTTC
>DASPKD010000035.1:0-2131 GCA_035628275.1 Caulobacteraceae bacterium
GTCGTCGTCCCGGAGATCGCGAAACGCGGTATCCGGGACCGACGGTCCTTGAGGGCGGCGACTGATGGCGCGTGATTATTACGAGACCCTGGGCGTCCAGCGCGGCGCGGACGCGGCCGAGATCAAGGCCGCGTTCCGCAAGCTGGCGATGGAGCACCACCCCGACCGCAACGGCGGCTGCGAGAACGCCGCGGCGCGGTTCAAGGAGCTGAACGAGGCCTATTCGGTCCTGTCCGACCCGCAGAAGCGCGCGGCTTACGACCGCTTCGGCCACGCGGGGGTGAACGGCGGCGCAGGCGCGGGTCCCGGCGGCGGCCGCTATCACGACGTCAACGACATCTTCTCCGAGGTGTTCGGCGACGTCTTCGGCGAGATGTTCAACCAGGGCCGCCGGTCCTCCGGCCCGGCCCGTGGCGCCGACATCCGCTACGACCTGGAGATCAGCCTGGAGCAGGCCTATCGCGGCGCGGAGGTGGAGATCACCGCCCCGACCACGGTCGCCTGCGACGTCTGCGACGGCTCGGGCGCCAAGCCCGGCACCTCGCCCACCGTATGCGGCACCTGCGGCGGGGCCGGGCGCGTGCGCGCCGCCAACGGCTTCTTCGCGGTGGAGCGCACCTGCCCGCGCTGCGGCGGCGGCGGGCGCATGGTCGCCGACCCCTGCGGCAAGTGCCACGGCCACGGCCAGGTCCGGCGCGAGCGCAAGCTTCAGGTCCGCATCCCCGCGGGCGTGGACGACGGCGCGCGCATCCGCCTGGCGGGCGAGGGCGACTCCGGCCTGCGCGGCGGCCCGCGCGGCGACCTCTACATCTTCCTTTCGGTGGCCCCGCACGAGCTGTTCGAGCGCGACGGGCTGGATCTGCTGTGCAGCGTGCCGGTGCCGATGTGCACCGCGGCGCTGGGCGGCGAGATCGAGGCGCCGTGCCTGACCAGCGAGGCCTGCGACGGTCAGTGCCGTGTCACGGTCAAGGTGCCCGAAGGCGCCCAGACCGGCCGCACCGTGCGGATCAAGGGCAAGGGCATGCCGTCGCTGAACGGCCGCCAGCGCGGCGACATGGTGGTGGAGCTGTTCGTCGAGACCCCCACCCACCTGACCGCCCGCCAGAAGGAGCTGCTGCGCGAACTCGCCGGCCTCTGCGGCGAGCGCCACCACCCGAAGTCGGCCAACTTCTTCGGCAAGGCCCGCCGCTTCTGGGACGGCCTGACCGGCCAGACCGAGAACGAGACGGCCTGACCGGCGCCGGCGCGGTTAATCGAACCTCAACGGGCGGCGGCGTAAGGGCGGGTCCATGCGCCGCCGTCTGTTCCTGCTGGCTCCCCTCGCCGCCGCCCTGGCCTCGCCCGCGCTCGCGGGGAAGGCCGAGAAGAAGAAGGGCGGGGGCGAGTCCTTCATCCAGATGCCGACCATGACCGCCACCGCGATCCGGCCCGACGGGCGCCGGGGCGTGCTGACGGTGGAGGCCGGGGTGGACGCGCCCGATCCGGCCGTGCGCGAGACGGCGGAGCGCGCGCTGCCGCGCCTGCGCGCCGCCTACGCCCAGATCCTGCGGACCTACGCCGCCGCCCTTCGCCCGGGCTTCGCGCCCGACGCCGACCGGCTGTCGGCGCAGCTGCAGCGCGCCACCGACCAGACCCTGGGCCGCAAGGGCGCGCGGTTGCTGCTGGGCACGGTGATGGTGCGCTGAGGCGCTCCGCCGCGTCCTCGCGGGCGAGCGTTGTTGGCTCGCGCGGCCGCGCCCGTTAGGTTGCCGCCGACCCGCCCGGCCGATCGTTCAAGAGCACCATGCCCACCGACAAGCAGACCTTCACCGACGAAGAGGCCCTGAACTTCCACCGCTATCCGCAGCCGGGGAAGATCGCGGTCGCCCCGACCAAGCCGATGGCGACCCAGCGGGACCTGAGCCTGGCCTATTCGCCCGGCGTGGCCGTGCCGGTGCTGGCTATCGCCGCCGATCCGGACACCGCCTACGACTACACGTCGAAGGGCAATCTGGTGGCGGTGATCACCAACGGCACCGCGATCCTGGGCCTGGGAAATCTGGGGGCGGCGGCGGCCAAGCCGGTGATGGAAGGCAAGTCGGTGCTGTTCAAGCGCTTCGCCGACGTGGACTCCATCGACGTGGAGGTCGAG
>DASPKD010000036.1:0-8739 GCA_035628275.1 Caulobacteraceae bacterium
CCGCCACCGCTCGAACCCGCGCGCGCGCAGCTCGCACGCCGGGCAGGTCCCGCAGCCGTAGCCCCAGGCGTGACGCACGCCCCGCTCGCCGAGGTAGCAGGTGTGGGTGTCCTCCAGCACCAGATCGACCAGCGCCTCGCCGCCGAGCTCTTCGGTCAGGGCCCAGGTGTCGGCCTTGGTCAGCCGCATCAGCGGCGTCTCGACGGTGAACGGCCGCGCCATGCCGAGCCTGAGCGTCCGCTCCATCGCGTCCAGGGTCGCGCGGCGGCAGTCGGGATAGCCGGAGAAGTCGGTCTCGCACATGCCGCCGACCAGGGCGTCGATCCCGCGCCGGTCCGCCAGCGCCGCGGCGTAGATCAGGAACACCAGGTTGCGCCCGGGCACGAAGGTGTCGGGCAGGCCGCCGGCGTGCGCCTCGATCGCCCGCTCGCTCGTCAACGAGGACTGGCCGATCTCGCCGAAACTCCGGAGGTCCAGCCGGTGGTCGGGGCCGAGCCTCCCCGAGGCCTCGGGCATGACCTGCGTGATCCGCTCGCGCACCCGCTCGCGCGCGGTCATCTCCACCGCGTGGCGCTGGCCGTAGTCGAAGCCGACCGTCTCGACCCGCTCGTAGCGCCTGAGCGCCCAGGCCAGGCACACGGTGGAGTCCTGCCCGCCGGAGAACAGGACGAGCGCCGAAGCGGCGGGAGCGGCGGTGGTCTGGGTCGAGGTCATGGCGTATGGGATCAGGCTCGTCCGTCATGTGGGACGGGCGCGAAGGAGCCGCCATGGACGAGGTGCTGTTCCTCTACACCACCTGGCCCGACGCCGAAACCGCTGAGACGTTCGCGGCCGAGGCGGTGGCCGAGCGGCTGGCCGCCTGCGCCAACGTGCTGGCGCCGATGCGGGCGATCTATCGCTGGAAGGGCGCGGTGGAGCGCGCGGCCGAGGTGCCGATGATCCTGAAGGCGACCACGGCGACGGCGGAGGCGCTGAAGGCGCTGCTGCTGGAGCGCCACCCTTACGAGGTTCCGTGCCTGGTCGCCCTGCCGGTCGCGCCGGAGGGCTCCAACCCGGAGTTCCTGGCCTGGGTGGTCGAACAGACCCGCGCGGATCAGGAGCGGTCTTAGGCCGCCAGCCGCCGCCACACCGCCCGGTCGGCGGTCGCGAGGTCGAACCGGCCCGCGTTCGCCTTGGCGCGCAGGCCGCCCAGCGCCGTGTCCGGCAGGCAGGCGAAGCGCACGGCCACCTCTTCCGGACGGCAGTCTTGAGAAGGCGCCACGAACAGGGCGGCGTTGATCTCCGAGCAGCGACCGGCCAGCAGCCAGGCCAACCGGCGCGCGCGCTCCGGCTCATCGCGGTGCAGGGTCGGGCTCTCGGCGTAGAGCTCGCGCCCGAGTTGGACGACGTAGTCCAGGCTCAGCCGCTCGAACCGCCTGCGGTCCGCCGGCGAGGCGTCGAAGCCCGCGTCCAGATCAATCACCGTGTCGTTGAGCAGGAACAGCAAGCGGATACGCCTCGCGTCTCGGACAGGACACGACCCTACCCCCGGCGCCTTTTCGGTCCGGTTGAGAAACGCGGTTAAGGATTCTCCACCGGCTCGGTCAGGAAGTGGCGGCCCTCGACGTCGTCGATCTCCACCAGCCACAGGTCCGGGTCGATGCGCGCCTGCCGCTGGACGTAGGCGTCGATCGCCGGTTCGTCCTCGGCCTTGACCGGGCGCATCCACACCCGCTCGCCCTCCCCCCGGAACGCCTCGGCGTACAGCCGCGCCCAGCCGGCCCGGCGGTTCACCACCTTGACCAGCACGGTTCCCGCCCGCGCGTCGCCCTTCCGCTCGATCATGGCGAAGGCGCCGCCGGCCTGGGCGCGACGGATCAGGGCGCCCACCCACAGGTCGGTGGAAAGCAACACCGGCTTAACCCTGTCTCGAAACCGAACCGCAAAGCGGGTCCGCTTAAGGTGATGGTCGAAAACACGGGCCGGGGGAAGCGTCCCCGACAGAGCCTGGAAGATCGGGATGGCGGGATGAGGTTTCCGGCGCGCAGGCGCACGAGGCGGGCTTTGGCCGCGGCCGCGGTTCTGGCGTGGGCGCCGGGCGCGGCCTTGGCCGGCCCGGCCGAGCTCTATTACGAGCGCTCGCTGATGGTCGCCGCGGACGCGCGGTGCGACCTGTTCGAAGCGCGCGTCGCCGCCGCCCTGGAGGCGTCCGCCTGGCAGGCCCGCGGGGCCGCCCTGCGTTCGGGCGCCGACGAGGCGGCGTTGCGGCTGGTGCGGGCGCGGGCGGAGAACAAGGCGCGCGGCGCGGCCTGCGGCTCGGCCGACCTGACCACCGCCGCGGCGCGGGTGAAGGACGCCTTCCAGGGTTGGGCCAAGACCAGCCGCATGACCTTCCCCGGACAGGCGGCGCCCTGGGTCGCCGACCGCACCGCCTATCGCTCCGCGCGCTGGAAGCTGTCGCAGAACGCGCGGTTCGGGTTCGACGCGGTGACCTTCGGCTACGCCGGGCGCGGCGAGGCGGCGGCCCTGGTCGCGGTCGCTGAGTTCAAGGACGGGGCGCGGCCCTATGCGGCGCGGCTGGTGATGCGCGATCCCGCGCGGGCGCCCAAGCCGTGGCTGGTGAAGACCGGCGGCGTTCCCCGCTCGGCGCTGCGCACGGTGATGGCGCAAGCCGCCGCCGCCGCGGAAGCGACCCTCGCGCCGGGAGACGGAACGGCGCTCGCCTTCCGCTTCCCGCCCCGCGCGGCCGACCAGATTTCGGCGCTCGACCCGCGGGAGCGGTTCGAGATCGAGTTCCTGTTCCCCGACGATACGGTGCGAACCGCCCGGCTGGAGGTCGGCGATTTCGCCGCCGGGCGGGCGTTCCTGGCCATGGGCGCGCTGTAGGACGAAGATTACGGTTTCGTAATCTCGCGGTTCGGCGCACAATCGCCCGCGCTACGGGGGATTCGCGCCTATGACCGACCAAGCCGCGGGGGAGCAGGGGCTCGACATCGGGCCTCTGGCCTCCATGCCGGGATTCCAGATACGCCGCGCCCATCTGGCGGTGATGCGCCGCTTCGCCGAAGTGCTCGGCCCCGAGGGCGTGGCCCCGGGGCAGTATGGCCTGCTGAAGCTGATCAGCCTGAACCCCGGCCGCACTCAGTCGGCGCTCGCCGCCACGCTGGGTTTTGACCGCTCGACCATGGTTCCGCTGCTGGACCAGATGGAGAAGCGCGGCCTGGTGGAGCGCACCCGCAGCACCGACAACCGGCGCAACAACGAAGTGCGGGTCACGCCTGAGGGCCTGGCCTATCTGGCGCGCATCGAGCCGCGGATGGCCGAACTGGAAACCGGCTTCTCCGCCGCCCTGTCGGGTTCAGAGCGCACGACCTTGCTGAAGCTGATCGACAAGGTGCGCCTCGCCGCCGAGGGCTAGGTCGGCGCACGACCCATCGCCAGTAGCAGGCGCCCCGCTTCAGCCAGCAGCCGCCGCTCCTCCTCGCTCAAGGCCGCGAGGTCGGCCTCCAGCTGCGCGAGGCGCCGGGCGCGAGCGCGCTCCAGCAGCTCGCGCCCTTTTTCACTGGCCTCGATCCGGGCGCTGCGCGCGTCGGCGGGATCGGGCCGGCGCCGGACCAGCCCGTGGTGCTCCAGGTCCTTCACCAACCGGGACATTGTCGGCGCGCTGACCTGTTCCGCGGCCGCCAGGTGTTTCAGCGTCGTGTCTCCCCCGAACACCAGCACCGACAGCGCCGACGCCTGGGGCCCTGTCAGTCCCGCCTCCGAGTCGGCCTTGCGCAGGCGGCGCAGCAGTCGGATCGCAGCCGAGTGCAGCTGCTCGGCGGTGTCGCGAACCGACGACTTGACGACAGGGGGAGGCATATAGTTAGCTTCGCTAACGAAACATCAGCCCCGATCATGAACCGGGAGAAGGAACCTGTCCATGTCCGCCACCCTGGCCGGCCGCGACCTAGTCCAGGCGGCCCTTAACTGCACCGATCTCCCGCGCTCCGTCGGCTTCTACCGCGACGTGCTGGGCCTGCCGTTGATGTTCGAGACCAACGGAATGGCGTTTTTTCAGCTGGGAAACTGCCGGCTGATGATCGGTCGGGGCGAAAGCGGGAGCGGCGGCGGGTGTCTGTACCTGGACGCACCGGACCTGCCGTCGCTGGGCGAGGCGCTCGAGGGCCGAGGCGTGGTCTTTCTCGGCCCGGCCGAAACCGTGCAGAAGACGACGGGCGGCGACCTGAAGCTGCGCTTTTTCCGCGACCCGGACGGGAACCTCCTGGCGCTGATGGGAGTCGTAGCTTGACGGGGCTGAACGGGGCTTCCCCGGCCCGCCTGCGCGTGCTCAAGCTTCGTCCATGAAAACCGACGGTCCCAAGGTCCAGGGCTTCTTCGACGCCGCCACCTCGACGGTGACCTATCTCGTGCGGGATCCCGGGACGAAGCGGGCGGTCGTCATCGACCCGGTGCTCGACTACGACCCGGTCGAGGGCACGCTGTCGACCCGCTCGGCCGACGCGGTGCTGGCCGAGGCGGCGCGGCAGGGGCTGACGATCGAGCGGGTGCTGGAGACCCACGCCCACGCCGACCACCTGAGCGGCGCGCGACGTATCAAGGACAGGACGGGAGCACGCATCGGCGCGGGCTCGCGCATGACCGAGGTCCAGCGCGCCTTCGCCCCGGCGTTCGGCGCCGCGCCCGACCCGGCCGCGTTCGACGACCTGTTCGAGGACGGCGCGAGCTTCGCGCTCGGCGGCTCGCAGGTGAAGGTGCTGCACACCCCGGGCCACACCCCGGCCTGCGTCACCTACCTGATCGGCGACGCGGCCTTCGTCGGCGACACGGTGTTCATGCCCGACTTCGGCAGCGCCCGGTGCGACTTTCCCGGCGGCGACGCGCGCACCCTGTACCGCTCGATCCGCCGGATCCTCAGCCACCCGCCGGGCACGCGCCTGTTCGTCGGCCATGACTATCCGGCCGCCGCCGGCCGTTCCAAGCCGGCGTGGGAGACCACCGTTGCCGAGCAGCGCGCCTCCAACGCCCACGTCAGCTACGGCGTGTCCGAAGAGGAGTTCCTGGCCCTGCGCGTCCAGCGCGACGCCCAGCTGAAGCCCCCGGCCCTGCTGTTCCCGGCCCTGCAGGTGAATATCCGCGCCGGGCTGGCGCCCGAGCCCGGCCCCGACGGCCGCGTCACCTTCGCCCCGCCCTTGAAGGTCTCCGCCTAGGCCCGCCGCGCGCGCACCGCACGGGTGGGGCGCCCGTCCGGGGCGCTGCGCTGGAACAGGGTGCGGAACTGCTCGCGCTTCTCGTGGATCGAGGCGATCACCAGCCCCATCGGCACGCCGAGATCGACCAGGGTGTTCTCGGCCAGTTGCAGGCTGGCCTCCACCGTCTCGGGCACCGCGTCGGTGGCGCCCAGCTGATACAGCCGCTGCGCGTGGCGCTCGTCGCGGGCGCGGGCGATCACGATCAGGTCGGGTCGGGCGGCGCGGGCGACCCGCACCACCTCGTCGACCTTGCCGGGCGCGTCCATGGTCACCACCACCGCAGGAACGGTGTCGACTCCGCAGCGCTTCAGGAACTCCGGCCGGGCCGCGTCGCCGTAATAGATCGCCGCCCCCGCCGCCCGCTCGGCCTCGACCAGGCGGGGATCGGAGTCCACGGCCGCGAACGGGATGTCATGGAAGCGCAGCAGGTCGCCCACCAGCTTGCCGACCCGGCCGTAACCCACGATCAGCACCCGCTCGCCCGCCGGTTCGTCGATCTCGGCCAGGTCCTCGGGCATGGGCTCGTCGCGCGAGGCCATGCGCCGGCCGATCCGCTCGGCGATCCAGGCCAGGGCGGGCACGGCGAACAGGCTGACGGTGGCCGACACCAGCACCGCCTGGGCGAAGCCGGGATCCACCAGCCCGCCCGCCAGCGACTGGCCGATGATCACGAAGGCGAATTCGCCCGCGGGGCCCAGGACCATGGCCGCCTCGAACGCCGTGCGGGTCGGGATGCGGAACGCCTTGGCCACCCCGAACACGGCGACGATCTTGATGCCGGTGATCGCCGCGGCCAGGGTCAGGATCACCGCCGGCTCCGACAGCACCACGTCCAGGTCCAGGCCGATGCCGACCGAGACGAAGAACAGCCCCAGCAGCAGCCCCTTGAACGGGTCGATCGCCACCTCGACCTCGCGGCGGAACTCGGTCTCGGCCAGCAACAGGCCCGCCACGAAGGCGCCCAGCGCCATCGACAGGCCGCTGAGCGACGCCGCCGTCCCCGCGCCGATCACCACCAGCAGGCAGGCGGCGACGAACAGCTCCTGGCTCTTGGAGCGGGCCACCGACTGGAACACCGGCCTCAGCGCCAGCCGTCCGACCAGCACGATCGCCGCCAGTCCCAGCGCGGCGGGCACCAGGGTCAGCAGGGCCTGGGATACCGCGCCGCCGCCTTCGGCCTGCGCCAGCACCGCCACGGTCACCAGGATCGGCGCCACCGCCAGGTCCTGGGCCAGCAGCACGCCGAAGGCCGAACGGCCGACGCCGGAGTGCAGCTTCTTGCGCTCGCCCAGCACCGGCACCACCAGGGCGGTGGACGACAGGGCCACGCCCAGCCCCAGCGCCACGGCGCCGGCCGGCGGCTGGCCGAGCGCCCAGGCGCCGAACGCCAGCAGGGCGCCGCACACCACCACCTGGGCCATGCCGAAGCCGAACACCAGCCGCCGCATCGCCCGCAGCCGCTCCCAGCTCAGCTCCAGGCCGATGGTGAACAGCAGGAAGACCACGCCGAACTCGGCGAACACCTGGATCTCGCGTGGATCGGAGATGGTGAACACCCCCACCCACGAATGTTCGGCGGCGAACCGCCCCAGCCCGTCCGGTCCCAGCAGCACCCCCGCCGCGAGGAAGCCCAGCACCGGGCTGATCTTCAGCCGGTGGAACAGGGGCACGATCACCCCGGCGGTGGCCAGGAAAACCAGCAGATCCTTATAGTGTTCGGGTGCGACGTCGCCGTGCATCGGGTCTCCGTTTCCGTTTGGGAAGACAGGCTAACCGCGCTCGTCGCGATGCGCATCCGGGACATGGACAAAAATTAAGCCGCTCGACCGCCCCGCCTCGGGCATTGTCGGAGCTCAATCAATGTTCCGGTCGCGTGTCCGGGGGGAAAACGAGAATGAAGAAGATCTGGCTTTGCGCCGCCGCGGCGGCGGTTCTGTCGTGGGCGGGCGCGGCTTCGGCGGACGAGCGGCACGAGACGCGGCCCCTGACCGAGGTCCAGGCGTCGGGCGGCGGCGGGACCGCCGGCATCGTCGCCAAGCGCTTCGGCAAGTGGGGCATGGACCTCGACGGCATGGACGCCAGCGTGAAGCCCGGCGACAGCTTCAATCTCTACGCCAACGGGAACTACCTGAAGAACACGCCGATCCCCGCCGACAAGGCCGCCTACGGCATGTTCTACGTGCTCTACGACCTGTCGCAGGCCCAGCTGAAGGCGATCATCGAAGAAAGCGCCGCAGTTTCGGCCGCGCCGGGCTCCGAAATGGAGAAGATCGGCGCCTTCTACGGCAGCTTCATGGACGAGGCCCGGGTCGAGGCGCTGGACGCCGCCCCGCTCGCCGCCGACCTGCGGGAGATCCGCGACGCGAACACCCACGACAAGCTGGCCGGCCTGATGGGGCGAAGCCTCTACGGCTTCGGCTCCAGCTTCTTCGGCGCTTACGTGTTCGACGACGCCAAGAAGCCGACCGAGAACGTCCTGCACCTGAGCCAGGGCGGCCTGGGCCTGCCCGACCGGGACTACTACCTGGTCGAGAGCTTCAAGGAGAAGAAGGACAAGTACCAAGCCTACGTCGCCCGCCAGCTGGCCCAGGTCGGCTGGGAGAACAGCGCCAAGGCCGCGGCCGACATCGTCGCGCTGGAAACCCGCATCGCCGAGGCCAGCTGGACCCGCATCGAAAGCCGCGACGACGACAAGACCTACAACCCGATGACCATAGCCCAACTGAAGAAGGCCGCGCCGTCCTTCCCGTGGGCGATCTTCCTGAAGCAGGCCAAGCTGTCCAAGGCCGACCGCGCCATCGTCGCCCAGAACACGGCCTTCCCGAAGATCGCGAAGATCTTCGCCGAGACGCCGGTCTCCACCTTGCAGGCCTGGCAGGCCTTCCACACCGTGGACCAGGCCTCGCCCTACCTGTCCAAGCGCTTCGTGAACGCCCGCTTCGACTTCCGCTCGAAGACCCTGAACGGCCAGCCGCAGATCACCCCCCGGTGGAAGCGCGGCGTCACCCTGGTCGACGGTTCGCTCGGCGAGGCGCTGGGCAAGGTCTATGTCGACCGGCACTTCCCGCCGGAGTCGAAGGCCAAGATGGACAAGCTGGTCTCCGACCTGCTGAAGGCCATGGCGTTGCGCATCGACGGGCTGGACTGGATGAGCCCGGCCACTAAGGTCAAGGCGCACGAGAAGCTGGCCAAGTTCACCGTCAAGATCGGCTATCCCGACAAGTGGCGCGACTACGCGGGCCTGAAGGCTGACCCGACCGATCTGTACGGCAACGTCGCCCGTTCCAGCGAATTCGAGTGGGACTACGGCGTGTCGCGACTGGGCAAGCCCGTCGACAAGTCCGAGTGGCTGATGACGCCGCAGACGATCAACGCCTACTACCTGTCGCAGAAGAACGAGATCGTGTTCCCGGCGGCGATCCTGCAGCCGCCGTTCTTCGATCCGAACGCGGACGACGCGATCAATTACGGCGCTATCGGCGGAGTGATCGGCCACGAGATCGGCCAC
>DASPKD010000037.1:0-7816 GCA_035628275.1 Caulobacteraceae bacterium
CGTGTTTGCCGTCCCTCGGTACGCATCACCCGGTTCGACCCAGTCGGAGCGTCTCAGCCTGCGGCGGGCGGGAGGGTCCAGACCTCCCGGGCCCCGGGGTTTCGCCCCGGGCATGCACGCGCCGCCTATGGGTGACCTCGAGCGGCGCAGGTGTGACGCCGCGCCGCCGTGCTCCCAGCATCGACGCGGGCTTGGTCCCGCTCGACTTCCGCCCCGCCGCGGCTCGGGCTCTGGTACCTGAGCGCCCTCCCCGTGCGGCGGGGTCGATGAGAAGTATGGGGGCGGTCCGAGGGGGCGGGCGTAAGTTTATTTTTTGCCCGCTCCCATTCCCGCTTTTCACCGTCATCCCGGAAAGCGCGTCAGCGCCTATCCGGGACCCAGGGGGATGTCCGCAACTCGTGCTGCAGCCGGGGTTCTCCGCGTCCCCTGGGTCCCGGCTCTGCGCGGCTGCGCCGCTCCGGCCGGGATGACGGGGTTTTGTCGCGTGTCCCCCTAGCAAGAGCGAGGATGTCGGGCGCTTCCAGAAACCGGCGCCGCTCGCGCCCCTCATCCCCCGCACGGACCTCCGCCTGCGGCTCCGGTGCGCGGGGCCCCCTTCTCCCGCAGGGAGAAGGAACTGCTCCGCCCCTTGCCAGCGGCCGAGAACCGGCGGAAAACCGCGGTCGGTGGTTCCTTCGCGTGAGCGAGGGCTAAGAGGGAACGCGGTGAGGGGTTCGCCCCGATGCCGCGGCTGTACCCGCAACTGTCGGCGGCGAGGGCCGCGTCCGTCCGCGCGAGCGGCGCCACTGGAGCTTCATCCGGGAAGGCGAGGGCGGGGCCCGGCGACCCGCGAGCCAGGAGACCTGCCGCCGACGTCGCTCGCCCGCGGTCCGGGATCAGGCCGAAGGCGCGGAACCACCGTCGCAGCGACACGGTCCTGGCGTCGTCCCGTTCAGCGGGCGGACCGTCGTCGCTGATCCGCCGTCGCGAGCGCCGCGCGAAGGCCGACGGAGACTTGAGCGCCATGAAGCGCATTCTTCTGACCGGCTGCTGCCTGCTCGCGGCCTTCCCCGCCCTGGCCGAGGAGGCGGACGAGAACCCTGAGATCGTCGTCACCGCCGCGCGCCTGCCCGCGCTCGAGGCCGAGGTCCCCGGCGCGCGGGTGATCGGGCGCGAGGAGATCGAGACGCGGGGCGCGGTGTTCGCCGCCGACGTGCTGGAGACCGTCCCGGGCCTGAGCCTGTCGCGCAACGGCGCGTTCGGCGGGATCACCTCGGCGCGCCTGCGCGGCGCCGCCTCGGACAAGACCCTGGTGCTGGTCGACGGCGTGCCGGTGAACGACCCGTCGCAACCGTCGGGCGGCGCGGACCTGGCCAGCCTGGAGCTGGCGGACGTGGAGCGGATCGAGGTGCTGTCCGGGCCGCAGGGGTCGTTGTGGGGATCGGACGCGATCGGCGGAGTGATCGCCGTGGTCACGCGCGAGGCGGACGGCCTGTCGGCCGAGCTCGAGGCGGGCTCGCTGGACACCGCGCGCGGCGCGCTCTCCGTCGGTCGCCGCGAGGACGGCTGGGCGCTGGGTGCGAGCCTGTCGGGGTTCCGCACCGACGGGGTGTCCAAGGCCGCGGCCGGGTCGGAGCGCGACGGCTTCGAGAGCCGCACGGCGGGGCTGAACGGCCGGATGCGGCTGTCCGATCGGCTGACGCTGGACGGCCGCGTGCGCTGGAACGAGAGCGAGACCGGGGTGGACGGCTTTCCCGCGCCGCTGTTCGTGCTGGCCGACACCGACGAGGTCTATCGGACCGAGACCTGGTCCGGCTTCGCCCGCCTGCGCGCGTCGGACCTGCTGGGGCTGGACCACGCCTTGAGCGTGGGGCTGTACGACTACGACCGGGCGCAGACCGGCGGCGATTTCCCCTATCGCTACACGGCCGACCGCCGGGTCTGGCGCTGGACCGCCGAGCGGGACCGGGCCGGCGAGGCGGTTTCGCTGGCGCTGGGCGCGGAGCGCGAGGAGGTGCGCGCCGACCTGTCGACCGGCGAGGGGGACCAGGGCGCGACCGCCGCCTTCGTGGTGGCGCGGACGCGGATCGGCGAGCGGCTGAGCATGACCGGCAGCCTGCGGCGCGACGACCCCGACGGCTACGAAGGCCAGACCACCGGGCGGGCCGCGGCGGTCGCCGAGCTGGGCGCAGGGGTGCGGCTGAGCGCGGCCTGGGGGCAGGGGTTCAAGACGCCGACCGTCAGCCAGACCCTGTGCGACTTCTGCTTTCCGGCCGGACCCGCGCTCGACCTGAAGCCGGAGCGGGCGGAAGGATGGGACCTGGGGCTGGACTGGCGCTCCCGGGACGGCCGGGTCGAGGCTTCGCTGCTCGGCTGGCGGCTGGAGGTGGAGGACCAGATCGACTTCGTGTTCGATTTCGCGACCTTCACCTCGCGCTACCGCAACATCGACCGGACCCGCACGCGCGGGCTGGAGGCGGAGGCCTCGGCGGAGCTGGCGCCGGGCCTGCGGGTGCGGGCCGCCTGGGCCTGGACCGACGCGCGCGACCTGACCACGGGCGAACGGCTGCTGCGCGTGCCGGCGCGCTCCGGCTCGGCGGCGCTGGACTGGCGCGGCGAGCGGGCGCGCGCGTCGCTTATCGTGCGCGCGGAGGGGAAGCAGGCGGACGTGGACGGCTTCTCGCCGGCGACGCGCGAGGGCTTCGTGGTCGCCGACCTCGCGGCGGGACTGCGCCTGACCCGGCAGGCGGAGGCGACGCTGCGGATCGAGAACCTGGGCGACGCAACCTACCAGGAGGCGCTCGGCTACGGAGAGCCGGGGCGGGCCGCCTACGTGGGGCTCAGGCTGCGCTACTGAGCCGGGCGGGGCCGGACCACAGACGCGGGTCCAGCGTCACCGTGTCGTCCAGCGCCAGCGCGTTCCAGTCCAGCCGGGGCAGGGGCGCGTTCGACGCGGCCAGCACCGCGCGCAGCTCGGCGGCGGAGGTGACGCCGACGATCACGGCGGCGGCCTCGGGGCGGGTGAGGGCGAAGCCGAGCGCGGCCTGAAGCGGATCGGCGCCCGCCTCGGCCAAGGCGCGCCGCACGCGGGACAGGCGCGGGCCCGCATGCGCCAGAGCCGGCGGCAGGGTCTCGCGCGAGGCGAACAGCAGGCCCTGCAGGAACACCGAGCGCAGGTGGACCTCGACGCCGAGCGCCGCCAGGGCGTCGAGCGTGCGGTCTCGGATCAGGCGCTGGTCGAGCACGCTAACCGGAAGCTGCATCAGGTCGGGCTTGAAGCGCTTGGCCAGGAGCAGCGGCTCCTCGCCGGGCGAGGCGGTGACGCCGATGCGGGCGTAGAGGCCCTCGCCCTTCAGGCGCAGCGCGCGGTCCCAAAGGGCGCGGCCGTCCGGCCCCAGCAGGTCCTCGGCCTCGACCAGGAGGGCCCAGCCGCGGGCCAGGCCCATGCGTTCCAACGAACGGCGCGCGCGCGCCTCGACCCGATCCAGCCCTTCGGCCGCGGGCAGCGTGCGCACGCACACGCGGAAGGGGCTGGGGAACGGCCAGCTGCGGCACAGCACCCGCTCGGCGTCGCCGTAGGCGGGCGAGGTGTCGATCAGGCCGACGCGACTGTCGGCGGCGGTGTCGAGGATGGCGCGCACCTCGTCCTCCGGCGCCCGGCCACGGGTGTTGGACACGCCGTAGTCGAGGCCGAACTGGGCGGCTCCCAGACCGAGTTCCGCCCGTCTTTCGATCACGCGTCGGCGCTCCGGTTGCGGCGCAGGTTGAAGGCGCCGGCGGTGACGCGCCGGACCAGCTGGGGCAGCGCCGCGTCGTAGGCGGCCAGCAGGGCCCCGATCTCGCGCTCGCCGGTGGCCAGCGACGGGGTGTGGGCCCCGAAGCTGAGGACGCCCTGGTCGAACAGCATCTCGTTCAGGGTGCGCTCGACCGCGCCGGAGTCGAAGCCCGGGCGGGGCATGGCGGCGACGACGCTCCAGGTCGGGTCGCCGTGGACGCCCAGCCAGGCGTCGGCGCCGGTGGCGCGCAGCCGCGCCTCCACCTCGGCCGAGATCTCCGCGCCGCGCACCCGCAGGTGGGCGACCACGTCCTCGGAGTCGATCTTGCGCAGGGCGACCGAGGCCGCGGCCAGGGCGGCGGGCGACAGCCTAGGCCCGGCGGGGGGCAGCATGCGCATCGCCTCGACCCGACCGCAGACCGCGGCCAGGGGGCGGCCGTTGGCCAGCGAGGGGCCCAGCACCGCCAGGTCGGGGCGTACGCCCGACATGGCCTGGGCGCCGCCGGCGTGGACGCGGAAGGCGGTGCGGGTCTCGTCGAACACCAGCACCGCGCCGTGCAGGTCGGCCAGCCGCCGAAGGCCGGTCAGGAAGGCGCAAGGGCCGTCCATCGGCTGGACCACGATGGCGGCCACCTGGCCCGCGTGGGCGCCGAGCGTGGCCTGCAGCGTCAGCAGGTCGCCGGCCAGCACCGTGTCCTGGTCGCAGAAGAAGGCGCCGTCGCGTCCCGTCGCGGCCTTGGCGGCCAGCAGGGCGTCGCCGAGCGCCTCGGAGACGGTGGAGCGGAACGCCACCGCGTCGGCGCAGGGGATGTAGGCCGACAGCTGTTCGGCGACCTGGCCTTCCAGATCGCGGACCTCGCCGTAGGCGCGGGCGACGGCGGCCTCGATTTCCGGGTCGGCCCAGCCCAGCAGCACCGCGCCCGAGGCGTTGACGAAGTCGAGCCGCTCGATCCCGTCGGCGGCGGCGACCACGGCGCCCTTCAGCCGGCGCGCGCCGGTCAGGACCGTCCCGTAGGACAGGGGCGCGGAGAAGGCGCGGGCTTCGCCCTTGGCCTTCCGGCGACCCCGGCGGGGGTCGATGTGTACGACGCGGGCTTCGGCCTGGGCCATCGGAAGCGCTCCTGACTCCTTCTAGGGTCAGGTCGCATCATGGCGCGTAAACCTTAAGGAAGGGCTGAGCGGCGCGGTCAGGCTGCGGTCAGGTACCCTACGGCCTTGTCACCTTCGCGCCCGGTGATCCGCACCTGCACGACCGCGCCGGGCGTGGCGGCGCCTTCGAACCGGACCTCGGTGAAGTCCTCGGCCCGCGCCAGGGTCTCCCGCTCGACCAGGGCGGAGACGGTGCGGCCGACCTGGCGGTCCAGGTGCCGGGAAAGGGCCTGCGCGCCCTTGGCCCGCAGGCGCTCGGCCCGGGCCTTGACCGTCGGGCGCGGCAGCTGGGGCATGCGCGCCGCGGGCGTGCCGGGCCGCGGGCTGAACGGAAAGACGTGCAGGAAGGACAGGCCGCAGTCGTCGACCAGGCGAAGCGTGTTCTCGAACGCCTCTTCGCTCTCGGTCGGGAAGCCGGCGATCAGGTCGGCGCCGAAGGTGACGTCGGGGCGGACGGCGCGGACCTGCTCGCACAGGCGGATCGCGTCGGTGCGCAGGTGCCGGCGCTTCATCCGCTTCAGGATCAGGTCGTCGCCGTGCTGGAGCGACAGGTGCAGGTGCGGCGCCAGCCGGGGCTCCTCGGCCAGGCAGCGCATCAGGTCCGGATCGATCTCGGCCGCATCGATGGAGGACAGCCGCAGGCGCGGCAGCTCGGGGACCAGCTTGAGGATGCGCGCGACCAGCTGGCCGAGCGTGGGCGCGCCCGGCAGGTCGGCGCCCCAGCTCGTCAGGTCGACGCCGGTCAGCACCACCTCGTTGACGCCCTGGCGGGTCAGGCGGCGCACCTGCTCGACCACCTCGCCGGCGGCGCCCGAGCGGGAATTGCCGCGGCCGTAGGGGATCACGCAGAAGGTGCAGCGGTGGTCGCAGCCGTTCTGGATCTCGACATAGGCCCGCGCCCGGTCCTTCAGCCCGTCGATCAGGTGCCCGGCGGTCTCGCGCACGGCCATCACGTCGGCGACCCGCACCCGCGGCGCGTCGGGGGTCAGGGCGTAGGCTCCGGCGGCGGTCTTGTCGGCGTTGCCCAGCACCCGATCGACCTCGGGCATGGCGGCGAAGGCGGCGGGGTCGATCTGGGCGGCGCAGCCGGTGACGATCAGGGTGGCGCCCGGCCGCTCGCGCCGCGCCCGGCGGATCGCCTGACGCGCCTGGCGCACCGCCTCGCCGGTGACCGCGCAGGTGTTGAACACCACCGCGTCGGTCAGGCCGTCCTCGGCCGCGCGCGCGCGCACCACCTCGCTCTCGTAGGCGTTCAGGCGGCAGCCGAAGGTCACGACCTCGACGTCCTCGGCGGGAGCCGGGGCGAGGGGAGCGTTCGCCGTCATGGCCGCGCGCCTTCCAGCGCCGGCCACAGGCCGAGCGCCAGGTTCAGGGCGGCGTGGCCCATCAGCAGGCACACGCCGAGGAAATTGATCACGAACACCCGCCCGCGCAGCGGCACGTCGTCAGTCAGGGTCTGCACCAGGGTGTGCAGCACGCGCCCCGCGAAGAACAGCCAGGCGGCGGCGACGTCGATCGTCAGCACCGAAGCGTCCAGGATCAGCACGAGCGCCCCCGCCCAGGCGAACAGGGGGGCTTCGAACTGATTGGCCAGATTCCTCTGGATGCGCGCCGACGCCTCCGGATCGCCGCCGGCCCGGGCGAAGTCGCCGTGAGTCGCCTGCCCCCGCGCCACGGCGGCGAGGCGCGCGAACGTCAGCGCCGCATAGAGCGCGACCACCAGGCCGAAGTGCAGGAACAGCGGCAACAGCAGGTGCGCGGGATGAGCGGCCTCCAGCAGCGCGTTCACGGCAGCACCCCGGCGCCCTCGACCTCGATCGGGCCGGCCATGATCACGTGGTCGTCCTTCTGGCGCCAGACCACGCGGAGCTCGCCGCCGTCGAGCTCCATCGCCGCCATGCGCCCGGCAAGCCCCCGCCGATGCGCCGCGACCAGGGCCGCGCAGGCGCCGGTGCCGCACGCCTTGGTCAGGCCGGCGCCGCGCTCCCAGACGCGCAGGCGGATGCGGTCGGGCGCCTTGATCTGGGCGAAGCCGACGTTGACGCCTTCGGGAAACAGCGGGTGCCGCTCGATCAGCGAGCCGGCCTCGCGCACCGGAACGGCCTCGGCGTCGGGGACGAAGAACACCACGTGGGGATTGCCCATGCTGACCGCGCCCGGCGTGTGCAGGTGGGGGGCGTCGACGGGGCCGACCTGCAGCTCGATGTTGCGCGTGTCCATCTCCTCGGCCATCGGGATCTCGCGCCAATCCAGGCGCGGACGTCCCATGTCGACCGCCACCTGCCGGTCGCCGGCGCGGCTGGCGTGGGTGAGGCCCGCGGCGGTGTCGATCGAGACATGCCCCAGCCCCGACGCCTCCATCAGCAGCCAGCCGACGCAGCGCAGCGCGTTGCCGCAGGTCTCCACCTCGCCGCCGTCGGCGTTCCAGACCCGCATGAAGGCGTCGCCCGTGGACGACGGCTCGATGGCGATCAACTGGTCGAAGCCCGGGCCCGAGGCGCGGTCCGCCCACGCGCGCACCTGCCCGGGATCAGGGCGAAAGGCGCGGTCGCGGGCCTCGACGACGACGAAATCGTTGCCGAGCCCGTTCATCTTGACGAACGGACGGCTCATGCAGGCGCCATATAGAGCAAAACGCGGCCTTTCGTGAGACGAAGGGGGCATGAGACAGGTTACCGCGCCATGACCGCCGAGACGCATGCCCCGCAGACCCGCTCCTGGTTCCGCGACCTGCGGCTGCGGCTGCGCGCGCTGTACCACGGCCGCACGCGGGCGGCGGTGCGGTTCCGCTACGGCGTGATCGTGGTCGATCTGCTGGTCATCGCCTTCTTCATCGCCGCGCCCCTGCTGCGCGAGCAGGGGTTCGTCTTCTACGCCCTGGACTTCGCCGCGGCGGTGGTCCTGAGCCTGGAC
>DASPKD010000038.1:0-3883 GCA_035628275.1 Caulobacteraceae bacterium
ACGGCACCATCCCGGCGTTGACGAACAGCAGGGTCGGGTCGTTCTGCGGCACCAGGGGTGCGGAGGCGACCACCTCGTGCCCGTTCTTTTCGAAGTAGCCGAGAAACGCGCTGCGGATTTCGTTCAGGGTCGCCATGGCGGATCGTGCACCGGAGGTGAGAAGCGGATCGCCCATATAGAGGCGGCGCCGGCCCCCGGCCAAGCGCCTTTGCGGCGCCGCAGCATGGAGCAGGAGACCTCAGAGCCTGAGCGCCGCCCTCACCTGCTCGGCCAAGGTGCGGAAAGCCACCGCCGTGGAGCCGTCCGGCGCGGTGGCGACCAGCGGCCGGCCAGCGTCGGCGCCTTCGCGCAGGGCCATGTCGATCGGGATCTCGCCCAGGAACGGCGCGCCGGTCCGCTCGGCCTCCGCCCTGGCCCCGCCGCGCCCGAAGATCGGGATCGGCGCGCCGGTCGACGGATCGGGGAAGAAGGCCATGTTCTCGACCAGGCCCAGCACCGGCGTGCCGATCTTCTCGAACATCGCCACCGCCCGCCGCGCGTCGGCCAGGGCGACCTCTTGCGGCGTCGAGACCACCACCGCCCCGTCCAGCCGGGTCTTCTGCACCACGGTCAGCTGCACGTCGCCGGTGCCCGGCGGCAGATCGACCACCAGCACGTCCAGCGGCGCGTCCGACGCGCCCCAGCGCACCTCGTTCAGCATCTGGGTGATCGCCTGCGAGGCCATCGGCCCTCGCCAGATCATCGCCTGGTCCGGATCGACCAGCAGGCCGATCGACATGGCCCGGATGCCCCAGGCGTCCAGCGGGACCATCTTGCCGTCCACGTACTCGGGCTTGCCGCTAAGTCCCAGCATGGTGGGGGCCGAGGGTCCGTAGACGTCGGCGTCCAGCAGGCCGACCCTGAGGCCTAGCCGCGCCAGGGCGCAGGCCAGGTTCACCGCCACCGTCGACTTGCCGACCCCGCCCTTGCCGCTGGCGACTGCGACCACCGCGCGGACGTGCTCGGGCCGGCCGACCGGGACCGGCGCCTTGGGCCGGTTCTGCTCCACCGCCTGGGGCGACAGGCCGGCGCCCCGGCGCGGCGGCGGCGGCTGATCGCGTCCCTCGGCGGTCAGCACCACCTGCGCCCGCTCTACCCCCGGCAGCGCCTTCAGCGCCGCCTCGGCCGCGTCGCGCACCGGGGCGTACAGGGCGGCGTCGGCGCGGGCGACCTCCAGCATGAAGCCGACGCGGCCCGGCCCCACCGCCAGGCCCTGCACCAGGCCTGCGCTCGCCAGCCCGCGCCCGCTCTTCGGGTCGATCACCTTGTCTAGGGCGGCCAGGACGTCTGCGCGGTCGGGGGTCGTGCTCATGGCCGCCGATATCCGCGCCGCCGCCGCCCGACACAAGACGGATGTTTGATCAGGGGCCATGTTCGCAGCCCTCGCACGGGGCTAAACAGCGGCCATGAGACTGCGCACCCCCGCCATCGTGCTCGCCCTGCTCTTGCTGTGCGGCGCCGCCGTCGCGGTCGGCTGGTCGGCGGGCGCCCGGCGCGACGACTTCGAGACGGTGGCCCGGCGGGCGACGCCGGCGGTCGTGGCCTTGTACTCCGACTTCGGCTCGGCGCGGCGGGACCAGCCGGTGGGCGCGGGATTCGTCACCCGCGAAGGATTCGTGATCGCCAGCGCCCGCGCGATCGAGACCGCGCCTTACCTGGAAGCACGGCTGGCCTCGGGCCAGCGGGTGCGCGCGACGGTGCTCGGCCGTGACGACGGCTCCGACCTGGCGGCCCTGAGGCTGGAGACGGACGCTCCGCCCAAGGCGCTGGAGTGGGGATCGACGACGCGGCCCGGACGCTCGGTGCTGGTCGTGGGCGCCGGGCGGGGCATGTCGCCGCCGCTGGTGTCGGCGGTGGTCGCGTCGGGCGCACGGCGAGTGAACGACAGCCGCATCGGGTTGGTCCAGATCGACCGGCCGCTCGGGCGGGGTCACTGGGGCGCGCCGGTGCTGGACCCGCAGGGCGAGGTGATCGCCGTGGTGGTCGCCCGGCCGTCGGAGGTGGCGTTCGCCGAGGGCTCGGCCTTCGCCCTGTCGGCGGCGGCGGCGCGCCCGATCGTGGCGCGGCTGATCGACGAGGCGTCCGATGGGCGATGAGCGGCGAGTCCGGCTGATCGCCGGGCCGACGGCCTCGGGCAAGTCCGCCCTGGCGCTGAGGCTCTCGCGCGACCTGGACGGGGTGATCGTCAACGCCGACTCCATGCAGCTCTACCGAGATCTGCGGGTCCTGACCGCCCGCCCCTCGCCCGAGGAGGAGGCGCAGGCGCCGCATCGCCTGTACGGCGTCGCCGACGCCGCCGACGTTTGGTCGGTCGGCCGCTGGCTGCGCGCCGCGACCGAGGTGCTGGCCGAAATCCAGGCCCAGGGCCGCACGGCGATCGTGGTCGGCGGCACGGGCCTTTACTTCCGCGCCCTGACCCGGGGCTTGGCCGAGGTTCCCCCCGTCCCGCCCGCCGTCCGGACGCAAATTGCAGCGCTGTACGACCGTTTGGGCGAGGACGCCTTCCGCGCCCGCTTGACCGAGGTCGACCCGGAAGCCGCGGCGCGCATCTCGCCCGGCGACCGCCAGCGCCTGGCGCGCGCGTTGGAGGTCCACGCGGCGACCGGCCGGGCGCTGTCCGACTGGCAGGCGGGCGGAACGCCCCTGCTCTCCCCCGACGCCTACGAGGCCGTGGTGGTCGAGCCGTCGCGAGACGAGCTGTACCGTCGCTGCGACGCGCGCCTTGACGCCATGGTCGCCGCCGGCGCGCTCGACGAGGTGCGCGCGCTCGTCGCCCGCGGCCTTGATCCCGCCCTGCCGGCGATGAAGGCGGTGGGCCTGCGCGAACTGGCCGCAACGGTGCGGGGCGAGCTGTCCCTGGCCGACGCGGTCGAGGCCGCCAAGCGCGAAACCCGCCGCTACGCCAAGCGCCAGCTCACCTGGTTTCGCAACCAGACGCCGGAGTGGCCGCGGGTGGAGCCCGGTTAAGCGCCGCTGATCCGTCGGCCCCCAGCAGCGAGTGCACCACGCCGTAGCCCTGCGCGTGCATGGCGATGATGGCGTCGCGGGTCGGCTTCACCGCCGCGTATCCGGCCACCGTGTACGACAGGGCGTTGCCGCGGCGGCTCACCCAACCCTTGTCGATCAGTTCGTTGACCTTGCGCCGGACGGTTTCGCGCGGGATTCCGGTGGAGTCGGCCAGTGACTGGATGTTGGTCCCGTAGCTCGGAAGCGCCTCGCCCCCTGCGATCTCCTCCGGGCTCAGACTTCTGAACTCCGGGTGGCCGCTCGACCGAAGCGTGACGATAAGCATGACCAGCGCACGGTCCAGATCCCCGTCGCAGGTCTGACGCGCCATCAGCATGACCTCCGTCACCGGATTCACCAGGTCGTAGGCGACCGCTGGAGAGTTCTCGCTGATCTTCTCGACGATCTCGGCGGTGGAAAAGGTCATGGCGGCCGCTCCGACTCCCAGGTCGCGCCGACGGGGAACCGCCGCCGCAAGGCCGGGCGAAGCTCCAGATAGGGATCGGAATCGCGTCTCCCAAACGCCGCACAGCGACCCGCGTCAGGCCGACGCCTTTCGCCGGGGCTCCTCTTCCCCTATATTGGGAGGGTTCGGGTTCGCCCGGACTATGGAGATAAACGCGCGCGAAATAAGCGGACCGGACCCGGGTGCGATTCCCGGCGGCTCCACCAATCCTTCCTCCGCGTTATCGGCGGAAAGCTTGGGGCCGATCAGCATCGACGGACGTGTAAAGGCGTTGCTTTCTCCCGGCATGGCACCACCGTTTCGGGCCATTGACTAACTGCGAACGATAACTTCGCTGAAGAGTACGCTGTCGCTGCGTAATGCAGCGCCGAC
>DASPKD010000039.1:0-20073 GCA_035628275.1 Caulobacteraceae bacterium
CGATCAGTGGAGCGAACAGCCGCCGACGCGACCGCTGATCGCCGCCGGATCGACCGGCACGGCGCCCTCCACCGCGCGGCTGCTGGGCGTGGTCGCCGAGGCGCCGCGCGGGTGCGTGGTGCTGCCGGGGCTGGACCTGGACCTGGCCGAGGACGCCTGGGAAGCGGTCGACGAGCAGCATCCGCAAGGGGCCATGAAGCGGCTGCTGGCCCGCCACGGCGTCGGACGCGGGGCGGTGCGCCCGTGGCCGGCGAGCCGGGGCGACGGGCCGCAGGCCGCCGCGCGCCGCCGCATCGTCAACGAGGCCCTGCGCCCGGCCGAGGCCACCAAGGACTGGCGCCGCCAGATCGACCGTCTGCGCGCCGACGGCGCCGCGGCCGGGATCGACCCGATGGTCGAGGGCCTGTCGGGCCTCTCGGTCGCCGCCGCCCGCGGCGAGGAGGAGGCCGCGACCGTGGTCGCCCTGCTGCTGCGCGAGGCGCTGGAGACGCCGGACAAGACCGCCGCCCTGGTCACCCCCGACCAGACCCTGGCCCGGCGTGTCGCGGCCAAGCTGGCCCGATGGGGGGTCGAAGCCGACTCCTCGGCCGGCGCGCCGCTGGCGGGCTTTCCGGTCGGCGTGTTGCTTGACGCCCTGCTGCGGCTGGTCGAGGACCCGCTGGACCCCATCGCCCTCCTGGCGGCGCTCAAGCACCCGCTGACCCGGCTGGGCCGCACGCCCGAGGCGCTGAAGCCGCTGGCGCGCTGGCTGGAGCGGCGGGGCCTGCGCGGCCCCCGCCCACGCGACTGGGACGAGCTGGCGGCCCGGGTCGCCAGCGCGCCGGAGCTGACGCCCTTGGTGGAGGAAATGCGGGCGCTGGTCGAGGCGCTGGCCGCGCCGTTCGCCGACGGGCCGGGCGCGCTCCCGGCCGCGGCGCGGGCGCTGGCGCGGGCGGCCGAGACCCTGGCGCCGGAGGCCTGGGCGGGCTCCGGAGGCGACGCGGCCTCGGCCTTGCTGGCGCAGGTCATCGACGAGGGCGACGCGCTCCCGCCGGTGACCGCCTCGACCTTCGCGGCCCTGCTCCGGCGGCTGCTGGCCGACGAGACCGTCCGCACCGGCGGGGCGCTGCACCCGCGCCTGCGGATTCTCGGCGCCATCGAGGCGCGGCTGGTGCGCGCCGACCGGCTGGTGCTGGCGGGCCTGGAGGAAGGCGTGTGGCCCCGGCCCGCCCCCACCGACCCGTTCCTGTCGCGGCCCATGCGCGCGCGGCTGGGCCTGCCGGCGCCGGAGCGGCGCATCGGCCTGTCGGCCCACGACTTCGCCCAGGCCGCCTGCGCGCCGGAGGTGATCCTGGTCCACGCCGAGCGACGGGGCGGGCAGCCGGCCGTGCCCTCGCGCTGGCTGTGGCGGCTGGAGACGCTGGCGCGCGGCGCCGGACTGTCGCTGCCGAAGCGAGACGACGCCCTCGCCTGGGCGCGGGCGATCGACCGCGTCGAGGCGCCGCCGCCCGCCCTGCGCACCGCCCGCCGGCCCGAGCCCCGCCCCCCGGTGGAGGCGCGGCCGCGCCAGCTGTCGGTGACCACGGTCGAGAAGTGGGTGCGCGATCCCTACTCCGTCTACGCCCGCCACGTGCTGGGGCTGAAACAGATCGACCGGCCCGACGAGCGGGTCGAGGCCCGCGCGCGCGGCACCGCCATCCACGCCGCCATCGAGCGATTGGCGAAGGCATGGCCCGACCTGGACAAGGCCGAGGCGCCGGAGCGGTTCGCCGCCGTCTATCTGGAGGAGCTGCGCAAGGCGGGGGCGCCGGCGACGGCCCTGATCCGCGAAGGGGTGCTGGCGCGCCGCGCCGGCGTCTGGCTGGCCGAGCTGGAACAGCGCCGCCGTTCCACCGGCGCGGACGTGCGGGTGGAGCTGCCGACGGAATACGGCTTCGACACCGCGGGCGGACGGTTCACCCTGACGGTCAAGGCCGACCGGCTGGAGATCGAGGACGGCCGCGCGCACGTGATCGACTTCAAGACCGGCCGCGTGCCGACCGCCAAGGAGATCCGCTCCGACTTCTCGCCCCAGCTGACCTTGACCGCCGCCCTGCTGGCGCGCGGCGCCTTCGGCGAGCTCGGGAAGCTCGAACCCGGCGACCTGACCTACGTGCGCGTCACCGGCCGGGCCACGCCGGGCGAGGAGATCGTGCGGGTGCCCGCCGGCGAAAGCGCCGCCGCCGCCGAGACCGCCTGGGCGGGCCTGCTGCACCTGATCGAGCGCTACGAGCGGGTCCAGACGCCCTACGCTTCGCGCACCGCCCCGCGTTTCGCCGCCGCGCCCGGAGGCGACTACGACCACCTGGCGCGGGTGCGCGAATGGTCGGTCGCAGGCGAGGACGAGGCGGAGGGCGGCGAATGACCCTGGTCCAGCGGCAGGATTATCAGCGCACCGCCGCCGACCCGGCGTTGTCGGCCTTCGTCACCGCCAACGCGGGCTCGGGCAAGACCAAGACCCTGGTCGACCGGGTGGCGCGGCTGCTGCTGAAGCAGGTCGCGCCCGAGGCGATCCTGTGCGTGACCTACACCAAGGCCGCCGCAGCCGAGATGCAGTCGCGCCTGTTCGGCACGCTGGGCGAATGGGCGGTGCTGCCTGACGACCCGTCGCCGACGACGGCCGAAGGCCTGCGCCAGAAGCTCGCCAAGCTGGAGGGCCGGCCCGACGACTCCTACGACGCCGAGGAGCTGTCGCGGGCCCGCGCCCTGTTCGCCCGCGCGCTGGAGACGCCGGGCGGGCTGAAGATCCAGACCCTGCACGCCTTCTGCGAGAAGCTGCTGCGCCGGTTCCCGCTGGAGGCCGGCGTGTCGCCGAACTTCCAGGTGATGGACGACGCCTCCGCCGCCGCGATCGCGTCGGTGGCGCGGGACCGCGTGGCTCAGGCAGCGGCCTGCGGCGCGCCGGTGGTGGCCGACGCCTACGCCCGCTTCGCCGTGGCCCTGGCCTTCGACGACTTCGAGCGGATGTTCTTTACCTTCGAGTTCCGGCGCGAGGCGATCGCCGCCTACGTGGAGCGCTGCGGCGGCCTGGCCGGTCTGCCTGGGGCGGTGGCGAAGGCCTGCGACTTCGAGGACGGAGTGATCCCTGACGCCGGACGGGTCGAGGAGGCGGCGGTGCTTCCCCCCGCCCTGGACCCCGCCGCTTGGTTCGCCGCCGCCGCAGGGCTGGCTCAAGGAACGGAGAAGTCCGACCAGCCCAAGGGCCTGCGCTTCCAGGCGGTCGCCGAGGCGGCCCTGCGGGGCGAGCCGAGCCTGGCCGAGGTGCGGTCGCTGTTCTTCACCGGCGACGGGGGGCCGCGGAAGACCCTGGCGACCAAGGCGGTCCCGCCGGCGGTCTGCGAGTGGCTGTCGAACGAGCAGGAGCGGCTGGTCGCGGCCTTCGACCAGGCCCGCGCCGCGCGGGTGGCGGAGGACACCGTCTACGCCCTGTCGCTGGGCTGGATCTACGCGGAGCAGTACCGCCGCGCGAAGGCCGAACGCGGGGCGCTGGACTTCGCCGACCTGGTCGCCCGCGCCGACGAGCTTCTGACCAAGCGCGCCGATGCGGCCTGGGTGCTCTACAAGCTGGACGGCGGCATCGAGCACGTGCTGGTCGACGAGGCGCAGGACACCGCGCCCGAGCAATGGCGCATCGTCCGCGCGGTCACCGACGAGTTCTTCGCCGGTTCCGGCGTGCGCGAGGGGGCCGAGCGCACCGTCTTTGTCGTCGGCGACGAGAAGCAGTCGATCTTTTCCTTCCAGGGAGCCGCGCCGGAACGCCTGCTGGACGAGCGCCAGCACTACGAGCGGGTCACCCGCGAAGCCCTGGCGCCGTTCGTCGACGTGCCGTTGCGGGAGTCCTGGCGCTCGACGCCGCAGGTGCTGAGCTTCGTCGATGCGGTGTTCTCCACGCCCGAGCTCCAGCGCGCCCTGCAGCCGCGCCGGGACGGTACCGACGCGGGGCTCGACGAGGTGGTCGAGCACATCGCCGCCCGCACCGACGGCCCGGGCACGATCGAGCTGTGGCCGCTGGAGCGCGAGACCGAGAGCGAGGACCGCCGCGCCTGGGACGAGCCGCTGGACCTGCAGTCGCGTGGTTCGGCCTACAAGCGCCTGGCCGAAAACATCGCCGCCGAGATCCGCCGCATCGTGGAGACCGGCGAAGGCGTCTGGTGCAAGGACACCCGCCGTCGCCGCCCCGCGTCGTTCGGCGACATGCTGATCCTGGTGCGCAAGCGCTCGGCCCTGTTCGAGGAGATCCTGCGGGCGCTGAAACGCGCGGGCGTGCCCGTCGCGGGCGCGGACCGGCTGGTGCTGTCCGAGACCGCCGCGTTCGAGGACCTGCTGGCGCTGGCGCGCTTCTGCCTGTTCCCGCACGACGACCTGACCCTGGCCGCGCTGCTGCGCAGCCCGTTCTGCGACCTGGACGAGGACAGCCTGTTCGCCTTGGCCCACGGCCGCGACGGCAGCCTGTGGGCCGCGCTCGCCCGCCGGGCCCAGGAGCGGCCGGAGTGGGCCGATGCGCGTGGGTTCCTGGGCTGGGCGCGCGGCGAGGCGGGCGCCCGCTCGCCGTTCGACTTCTACGGCCGGACGCTGTCGCGGCTGGACCGCGACGGCCGCACCCAGCGCGCGCGCCTGCTCTGCCGCCTGGGACCCGAGGCCGAGGACGCGGTGGACGAGTTCCTGGCCCAGGTGCTGGCGGCGGAAGAGCGGGGCGTGCGCGACCTGGAGACCCTCGCGCACGAGCTGGCCCGGCTGAACGTGACGGTGAAGCGCGAGATGGACGCTCCGCGCGGCGAGGTGCGGGTGATGACCGCCCACGGCTCCAAGGGGCTGGAGGCGCCGATCGTGTTCCTGCCCGAGACGGTGACGGCCGGCGCCGTGCGCGGTTCGCCGCTGATGGAGACCGACGACGGCGGGTTCCTGTGGTGCGGTCCCGAGGGCGACGACTGCGCCGCCTCCGCGTTCGCCCGGACCCAACGCAAACGGCGCGAGGAAGACGAGGCGCTGCGGCTGCTCTACGTCGGCCTGACCCGCGCGCGCGACCGGCTGGTCGTGGCCGGGCGGATCGGCGCCAAGGCCAAGGAAGAGAACCTGAAGGGCTGGTGGCCGCACGTCCGCGCCGCTTTCGGCCACGAGCGGCTGAACCGGCCCGACGACCCGCACCGGGTGCGCGAGGTGCTGCTGGGCGACAGGACCGTCCGCCGCTACGGCGCCGATCCAGAGCCCCTCGCGCGCTCGGCCGAAGTCGCCTCGGCTCCGCCCCCCCCGCCCGAATGGGCGCTTCGGCCGGCGCCGAAGGAAGCGGGCCGCGCCTGGGCCTCGCCCTCGTCCCTGGCCGAAGGCGCGGTCGCCCGCGCCGCGTCTCCCCTGGCCGAGCGCGGCGGACTGGGTCGGTTCCGGCGCGGGGCGCTGATCCACAAGCTGTTCGAGGTGCTGCCGGACGTCGCGCCCGAGCGCCGAACCGCCGCGGCCGACAAGCTGCTGGACCGCGAACACGGCCTGACGCCCGAGCAGCGGGGCGAGATCGCCGCCGCCGTGTCCGCGGTGCTGGAGGACGCCCGCTTCGCCGAAGTGTTCGCGCCGGGCTCCCGCGCCGAGGTGGCGGTCGCGGGCGGCGCGCCGGACCTGCCCACGGGCGTGGCGGTCACCGGCCGCATCGACCGGCTGGTGGTCACGCCGAGCCGCGTGCTGGTGGTCGACTACAAGACCAACCGCCCCGCGCCCGAACGGGCCGAGGACGCCGACCCGGCCTACCTGGCGCAGATGGCGGTCTATGTGGCGGTGCTGCGCGCGGTCTATCCCGGCCGCGAGGTCTCTGCGGCGCTGCTGTGGACCGACGGGCCAAAGCTGACGGCGCTGTCGGACGTTCTTGTCGAACGGACGCTGGCGCGCTTGCGCGACGGCTGAGCCGGTCCCACATCCGCCCGGCCCGGGAATCGCGTATGCGGACGGGTCTGGTTCATTTCAGGAGAACGCGCCCATGGCGACGGTCAAGGTCACCGACGAGAGCTTCGAGCAGGACGTCCTGCAGGCGGGCAAGCCCGTGCTGGTGGACTTCTGGGCCGAGTGGTGCGGGCCCTGCAAGCAGATCGGCCCGGCGCTCGAGCAGATCGCCGAGGAGCTGCGCGACCAGGTGACCGTGGCCAAGGTCAACATCGAGGACAGCCCCATGACCCCCGGCCGCTACGGCGTAAAGGGCATCCCCACCCTGATGCTGTTCCGCGACGGCCAGATGACCTCGATGAAGGTGGGCGCCATGCCCAAGCAGAAGATCCTGGAGTGGCTGGCCGAGACGGGCGTGAAGGCCGCCTGAGGCGATTCAATGCCGCTGGACAAGGAGACCTGCGCTCCGAGGCGGCGCAGGTCTCCTGACTGGTCTCGACCGGGAGCCTCCCCCGGGCCCCTTACTTCGTAGTGGCGGGCGCTCCTGGCGCACCGACCTTAGCGGCTTCGTTCCGTTCGATCAGGCGGGCGACCGTTTCCATGACCGGGTCCCGGCCCGAGAAGTAGTCCTTGGCGGTCATCACGATCGGCACGTGCGGATTCAGCTCCCGCCTAAAATCGTTCCCCTTGCGACTGAGGCTCCATTTCTTTGTGGACATGCGGCCCTTGAGCTTGCTGAACGGCAACGTAAAACCAGAGGGACTTGCGTAGAAGGTGCAGCATTCGCTGCTCGCTTCACCCACAAACGTCGCATCAGCGAGCTGCTCCAGCTCCGTGATCAGGTTTCCCGCGGCCGAGTAGGTGTTCCGACTGGTGAGAACGTAGAGCCGTCGTTCCGGCAGCATGCTGAAGCCGATCATTGTTCGCAGAAATTCGGCGT
The DNA here is from genome assembly GCA_035628275.1 of Caulobacteraceae bacterium. Taxonomy (GTDB): domain Bacteria; phylum Pseudomonadota; class Alphaproteobacteria; order Caulobacterales; family Caulobacteraceae; genus DASPKD01. Next base: position 6,824 of record DASPKD010000039.1, read on the forward strand.
ACAGATGGGTCGATCCGCCGTCGTTGTGACGCATGTCTAGGATCAGGTTTTTTGGCGCCGATTCCGAGATCAAGGCCCTTAAGCGTAAGCTGTATTGTTTTAGGGTCTCGTCTTTTTCGTTGCTGACGTTGTTGAACTGGACATATAACGCGGTTTGTTCCGGCAACGCTTTGTGCCAGTGGGTCTCCTTGGCCTCTTGAAGAAACAAGGGGGCTTCGACTCCGGACAGGGGCATGAGCCTGTCTGAACTGCGGGCCGGAGTGGTTTCTACGGCGAGCGTTCGCTTCGGCAAGCCTGGTTTCTGCACCGTGATCCGAATCGACTCCGTAGACTTTGCTATGCCCAAGCCGACGAGATAAGCGGCCTCGCGAAGCGACTCGACTCCCATGAACAGGTACTCGTTGTCGCCGTCTACGCTTTGAGTTTCATTGACCTTGCGTAGCGCCTCTTCCGCCGAGGTGTCTTCGATGCTGACAAGCCGGGCGCCGATAAGATCCTTATGCTGCGCGGCGGCATGGACGATGAATACGCCTTCGGGAAAGACCCAGAATTGAAAGGGCAGCCCCTTGTACACGACCCGGGTGTCGCTCAACGACCAAACTGCGGTGTGTCCCTGTCTGAAGTCAGCCAGAAGGCGGTTGATCCCGACGTAGATTTGTTCATCGGAAAGGCGCGGGACGTCGTTCCAGAGGATTTCATATCGGCTCTCGAATTCTGCCGGCAGTAGGGCGGTGCGGTACTCCGCATTTAAACGCTTCACCTCGTCGCGAAGGAATTCCAGATCCCGGCGCCAGCCGTAGTCCCGGGACCAACCGGAACTGTCGGGGCGGCCCGCGATGTCCAAGAATTCAGGATCGGCCTTGAGGGACACAAAATCCTCATCGCCGAAAATCCAGGACCGATCCATGTTGCCGTCTTCGACGGTGTAGCGGCGCAGGAGGTCGAGGGCAGCCCGCTTGTTTCCCGCCAGGAGGTGAGCCGTCGCGCCTGCGGCCGTTGAAGAAGCCGGGCCGCCCCACCAAAGCAGCTTTCCCGCGGTCTCATACGCCGCTGCCGACTCGGCGTACTTGTTGAGCATACGTTTGACTTGGCCGAGAAGCACCCAATTCTCACCGTCGCGCGGGTACTCACGAGTGATGCGCTCAACCAGCGGCTCCGCCTCGGCGGCCTTGTTTTGCGCGACTAACGCGAGAGCCTGCGTCTTTGCGTCGTAGTAGGCGATCGGATCCTTCGGCGCGGTAAGAAGAACCATCGGCGACTGGGTTCGGGGATCGTAACTCTGCGCCGCCGCTGCCGTGTGGGTCGCAAGCAGGATGGCGGAGGCCGCGAGATAGGTTCTGATCCTGTGATGCATGTCTTCCTCAAGCCGAACTGATGCGCCGGAAGGCGTCGGGCTCGAAGAGAGAGCCTCGCTGAGCGGTAGCATCTGGACTGAGGCTTCAGATTGGATGTTTCTCAGGCGCCGGGAGAGCGGAGCCGTGTTAGTGATGCGGCAACGGCCGGCGTGCGTGCGAGTGGGTGTGACGTGATCCATGCGGTTGAGGAGGCGTTGCGCAGCTTCGGCGGGGCGCGGGCGTCGCGCATCGTGGACGGCGGGCACGCACGTATACCTGAGCACGCCCACCCGTGGCCGGTGCTCTCGATCTATGTGTCAGGGGCGTACACGAACCAAAGCGGTCGCGGAGAGGCGCGTGTCGCGTACCCATCCGCCATGTTCTACGCCGCCGGCGAGGCACATGAAAATGTGGCGGACCGTTATGGCCTGGAACAGATCGATATCGAATTCGACCCTGCATGGCTGGGTCGCTCAGCCCTTCGGATCGACCATCCGGTGCGGCTCTGGGCAGGCGGCGCGGTCGCGCCGGCGGCCCGAGCGCTCGGGGCGCTTTGGAGCTCCGGCGACATCTCCGAGGCCAAGCTTGCCGAAGCGACAGGCCGGTTCCTCGAGTTCGCCGCCCAAGCGCCGGAGGTCAGGCGCCCCCGCTGGCTGCCAGCGGTTCTTCGGCACCTCCAGACCGATCCGTCGGTCCAGGCGAAAGACCTCGCGCGCAGCCTCGACCTGAACCCGGCATGGCTGGCGCAAGCATACCGCGCCGCGATGGGGGAAGGTCTGCGCCAGACATCGGCCCGTTTAAAGGTCGAGGCAGCGAGCGCCCTGTTGCGCACTTCCGATGCTCCCGCCGCTGAGATCGCCCTGGACGCCGGCTTCTGCGATCAGAGCCATATGATCAGGGCCTTCCGTAGCGTGCTCGGACGTACGCCGTCGCAGGTGCGCTCCGAGTGGCGTCCCTGGCGGTGAACGCCGGGGGCGGAGATCGTTGCCCCTGACGTGAGCCGCGGAACGGCGATGTCGGAACTCGGAGGAGGCGCTACGGCCGTGCCTACGCGTCGCTACGTATTCGTCCCGAGGCCGAAGTTGTCGCCGCGCAAAGAGGGGCGGCGGCACAGGCGTAGGTAGGCCGCGACGGCGCGAACAGTTCGGCGCCTCGGGGATACACGATCATGAAACGCCTGGCTCTGCTGACCACCGCCGCGGCCCTCGTCCTGGCCGCGGGCGCGCCCGCTCTCGCCGCGGACGCGGCTCCGGCCGCAGGGGCCGCGGACATCGTGCGTCTGGCGACCGACGTGCCGGCGCCGATCGCGCAACGGGCGCCGCAGCATCACAAGGTCCGGGTCGAGACCAAGGAACTGCTGGGCGAGCTCGCCGACGGCACGACCTACAAGTACTGGACCTTCGACCACAAGGTGCCCGGGCCGCTCTACAGGGTGCGGGTCGGCGACACGGTGGAGGTGACGCTGCACAACCCGGCAGACAGCGTGATGATGCACAATATCGACTTCCACGCGGTGACGGGTCCCGGCGGCGGTGCGGCGGCGACCAACGCCGCGCCCGGCGAGACCAAGGCCTTCACCTTCAAGGCGCTGAACCCCGGCCTGTACGTCTATCACTGCGCCACGCCGATGGTGGCCCAGCACATCGCCAACGGCATGTACGGGATGATCCTGGTCGAGCCGGAAAACGGCCTGCCGACGGTCGATCGCGAATTCTACGTGATGCAGGGCGAAATCTACACGGAGGAAGACCTCGACACCAAGGGCGAGGTGACCGAAAGCATCACCAAGCTGCTCGACGAGCAGCCGACCTATTACGTGATGAACGGCGCCTTCAAGGCCCTGACCGGCGATCGGGCGATGAAGGCGGAAGTCGGGGAGACGGTGCGCATCTTCTTCGGCGTGGGCGGCCCCAACAAGACCTCGAGCTTCCACGTGATCGGAGAGATCTTCGACCGGGTGCACGAGCACGCCTCGCTGGAAACACCGCCGCTGAAGGACGTGCAGACCGTCAGCGTGGCCCCCGGCGGCTCCACCATGGTGGAGTTCAAGCTGGACGTGCCGGGCAACTACATCCTGGTCGACCACGCGCTGAGCCGGGTGGACCGGGGCAACGCGGCGATCCTGGCGGTGAGCGGGCCGGAGAACCCCGCGGTGTTCAAGGCCGCCGACGTGGACAAGAACCACACCCACTGACGCCCGAAGCCGGTGGAAGGGCCGGCTTCCACGCACCGACGGATCTGTGGCGGGCCGTCGGGGCCGGCCCGTCGGCCTCCCCTGGCCGGCGGGCCTTCGCCGCCCTGACCACAGGTGACATCATGCCGATCCGAACCGCAGCGGCCGCAGCCGCCGCCATGGCGCTCGTCCCCTCTCTCGCCCTGGCCGACCCGGCGCCGGGAAAGCCGATCCTCGAGACCCGTCTGCGATACGAACGCTTCGACGCCGGCGCCTATCCCGAAACCGCCGACGCCGTGACGCTCAGGCTCCGCTACGGCTGGGAGGGTCCGGCCGGTTCCGCCCTGCGCCTGCTGGTCGAGGGCGAGAGCGTGGTCTCTCTGGCCGGGGACTACTCCGACGGCGTGACGTCCAAGCCGGGCCTCCCGGTCGTGCCGGATCCGATGACCACCGAGCTGAACCGGCTGCAGGCGACCTGGACCGGGCTGCCGAACACCGAGGTGGTGCTGGGGCGCCAGAGGATCGTGCTGAACAACGGCCGCTTCGTGGGCAATGCGGGGTTCCGCCAGAACGAGCAGACCTTCGACGCCGCCAGGGTCACGACCACCGCCGTTCCCAAGCTGAAGCTGACCTACGCCTATGTGGCCAGGGTGCGCCGCCCGCTGGGCGACGATCATCCGCAGGGGGAATGGCGCGGGGACACCCACCTGTTCCAGGGGGAGACGAAGACGCCGGCGGGCGATCTCGCCGGCTACGGCCTGCTGCTGGACCTGGAGAACGCGCCGGCGCAGTCGTCGGCGACCTGGGGCGCGCGGCTGAGCGGGTCCCGTCCGACCGGATACGGGCCGTCCTGGACCTACGGGGCGGAGTACGCGCGACAGGGCGACCGGGGGAACGCGCCCGCCGAGTTCGACCTCGACTATCTGGCCCTGTCGGTCGGGGCGAAGACGGCCCGGTCGTCCATGGCTCTGGGGCTCGAGCGGCTGGGCGGCGACGGCGCGCGCGGGTTCCAGACGCCGCTGGCCAGCCTGCATCCGTTCCAGGGCTGGTCGGACGTGATCGGCGCGACCCCGGCCTACGGCCTGCGCGACCTGAACCTGCGCGCGGCGACGAGCCTGACCGCGGGCGGGCGGGCGTTCAAGATCGCGGGCGCCGCGCACGACTTCCGCGACGCGGACGACGCCTTCGCGGTGGGGCGCGAATTGGACCTGTCGGTGTCGGCGCCCCTCGGGCGCAAGACCTCGGTCGAGCTGAAAGGGACCTGGTTCGAGGGCCGTCGGCCCGAGCTTCCGGACGCGACGCGCCTGTGGCTGTCGCTCGAGCATCGGTACTGAGGCGGGTGAAGGCCCGCCGGGCGGCGGGCCTTCGTTCACGCGCCGCTCACGAGCACTTCGACCAGCCGCATTCGAAGCAGGTGTCGCAGCCTTCCTTGCGCACCATGCCCGGCGTCCCGCACTTCGGACAACACAGCCCCCGCGCGGCGGTCGTCTTCGCAGGTTCCGGCCCGCCTTCCTGCGAAGCCGCCTCGTCCCGGCGCATGTGCCGCTCCAGCACGCCCCCGAGCGCGGCCGGCAGCGAGGGCACGTAGCGGCCGTTCAGCCAGGCGCCGCCGCGGGGGTCGAACACCGCCTTCAGCTCCTCGGCCACGAACGACACGTCGCCGCCGCGCCGGAACACCGCCGAGATCATGCGGGTCAGGGCCACGGTCCAGGCGTAGTGCTCCATGTTCTTGGAGTTGACGAAGTTCTTGGAGTTGACGAACACCTCGAACGGGCGAAGCCGCCCGTCGAACTCGGCGTCGTTGACGGTGACGTAGACGGCGTGGGCGCTCTCGGGCCACTTGATCTTGTAGGTCGCGCCGTCCAGCGCCTCGGGCCGGGGCGCCAGCGGCGGCTGGGACGGAGCCGCGACAGCGGGCTCCGGCGGGGCTGCGGACAGCACCGAGCCGGTGACGGGGTTCGGCCGATAGGTGGTCAGCCCCTTGCAGCCCAACTTCCAGCCCTGGACGTAGACGTCCTGGAACGCCTCGAAGCCGATGTCCTCCGGGCAGTTCACCGTCTTTGAAATGGAGCTGTCGATCATCTCCTGAGCCGCGGCCTGCATCTTCAGGTGCTCGGCCGGCGTCAGGGTCTGGGCCGTGACGAAGGCGTCGACGGGCGGCGGAGCGTCGCCGTGCTCGCGCTTCCAAACGGACAGGGCGTAGTCCTCGACCGGCTCCTCGCGCTTGCTCCCGTCAGGCTGCAGCACCTTGCGGGTGTAGGCGAAGGCGAACACCGGCTCGATGCCGGACGACACGTTGCCGGCCAGCAGCGAGGTCGTACCCGTCGGCGCGATGGAGGTCAGGCAGCCGTTGCGCAGGCCGTGGGCGGCGATCAGGGCGCGGGTGTCCTCGTCCAGAGACAGGAGGTTCGGCTGATCCAGCATCCGCGCGTCGTAGAGCGGGAAGGCTCCCTTCTCGGCCGCGAGTTCGGCCGAGGCGCGATAGGCCTCGCGCTTGATGGCGCCCAGCCACCGGCGGACCAGGGCGGCGGCTTCGTCCGAGCCGTACCGCGCGCCGCAGACAACCAGGGCGTCGGCCATGCCCGTGACGCCCAGCCCGATCCGGCGCTTGGCCTTGGCCTCCGCCTCCTGGGCGGGAAGCGGGAAGCGCGAGACGTCGATCACGTCGTCCAGGAAGCGCACCGCCGTGCGGGTCAGCTCAGCCAGCCGCGCCTCGTCGAGCCGCGAATCGGGCCGGAAGGGCTCCGGGACCAATCTGGCCAGGTTGATCGAGCCCAGCAGACACGCGCCGTAGGGCGGCAGCATCTGCTCGCCGCAGGGATTGGAGGCGGCGATGGTCTCGCACCAGTCGAGGTTGTTGGCCGCGTTCACCCGGTCGATGAAGATCACCCCCGGTTCGGCCGCGTCGTAGGTCGCCCGCATCAGCCGCGCCCACAGATCGGCGGCCCGCACGGTGCGGAAGGTCTCGCTCCCGAACACCAGCGGCCAGTCGGCGTCGTCCTGGAGCGCGCGCATGAAGGCGTCGGTGACCAGCACCGATAGATTGAAGTTCCTCAGCCGCGTCGGGTCGCGCTTGGCGTCGATGAACGCCTCGATGTCGGGGTGGTCGATCCTGAGGCAGCCCATCATCGCGCCGCGCCGCTGACCGGCGGACAGGATGGTGCGGCACATGGAGTCCCACACGTCCATGAAGCTCAAGGGACCGGACGCCTCGGCGCCGACCCCCTTCACCGGGGCCCCGTTCGGGCGGACGGTGGAGAAGTCCATGCCCACGCCGCCGCCCTGCTGCATGGTCACCGCGGCCTCGCGCACGTGCTGGAATATGCCGTCCAGATCGTCCGGCACGGTCCCCATGACGAAGCAGTTGAACAGGGTGACGCTGCGCCCCGTGCCCGCGCCCGCCACGATGCGGCCGGCCGGCAGGAACTGGAAATCGTCGAGCGCGTCGAGGAAGCGCCCTCGCCACTGCTCCCGTCGCTTGGGGGGTTCCGCCTGGGCGACGGCTGCGGCCACGCGCGCCCAGGTCTCCTGGATGCTGCGGTCGCCCGATCCTTCGGGGGAGGCGAAGCGGTACTTGCCGGACCAGATCTCGGCGGCGAGCGGATTGTCGAAAGCCATGGGGGTCTCCTCACGAACGAGGTTCCAGGCTCCGCGATTCCGCGTCGGCCGAAGTTGTCCGGCGACAAGGACGGGCCTGCGGCAAGGCGTAGTTTCGGCTCGACTGGAGGATCGCCGATGCTCGCCGAACCGCTTTCCCACCCGGCTCGCCCCGAACAGGCGCGCGACGCGATCCTGATCGAGCGGCTGGTCGAGCGCTTCCACCGCAAGCACCTGGCCGAACTGCCGGCGCTGATCGAGCTGGCCTGGAAGGTCGAGCGGGTCCACCAGGCCCACGACGCCTGTCCGCTCGGCGCGGCGGAACACCTGCTGCTGATGTACGAAGACCTGGAGGCGCACCAGCAGAAGGAAGAGGCGGTGCTGTTTCCGATGATCCTGGCCGGCCGTTCCGAGCGCCTGGCGCAGGCGCTGCGGCGCATCGGCGAGGAGCACGCCGAGCATCTCGAGCAGCTTCAGGAGCTGCGGCGGGTGATGCGCGACTTCGAGCCGCCGCCGGACGCCTGCGGCTCGTGGCGGCGACTCTACGAGGGCTGCCGCGCCTTCTATGAGGACCTGCGCGAGCACGTCCGCATCGAGGACGCCCTGTTCGCCCGCGCCCTCGAAAGCCGCTGAATCTTCGCGAAGTTGCGCTGCCGCAAAGTGCTCCTCCGCCGGGGGCTTAAGACACCCTCGTCGCCGTCAGGCGTCCAGTTTCAAAGGCAGAACGATCATGAAAACCGCTCTCATTCCCGCCCTGATCGCCGGCGCGACGCTGGCCTTCGCGGCGCAGGCCCAGGCCGCCGAGATCAAGGTCAAGATGCTGAACACCGGCGCCCAGGGCGCGATGGTGTTCGAGCCGGCCGCGGTGAAGCTGAAGCCCGGCGACACGGTGCGCTTCCTGCCCACCACCCCCGGCCACAACGCCGAGACCATCGCCTCCATGCTGCCCCCCGGCGCCACGCCGGTGAAGGGCGCCATGAACAAGGAAGTCGTGTTCAAGTTCGACAAGCCGGGCGTCTACGGCATCAAGTGCGCCCCGCACTTCTCGATGGGCATGATCTTCGTGGCCAAGGTCGGCGACGGCCAGCCCAATCTCGCCGCCGCTGAAGCCGCCGCGGCCAAGACCCCGCCGCTGGCAAAGAAGCGCTTCGCCGCCGCCTTCGCCCAGGTGAAGTGAGCGGGGCGTAAACTCCTCCCCCGTAGCGAAGCGTGCGGGGGAGGGGGACCGCGGAACGCGGTGGAGGGGGCGTGCCGGCGCAGACCGTCAAGGCTCCGTCTCCTGCACCTGCTGCGCGTACCCGCCCTATGCCCATCGACGGAAAAGATGGTCCGGAGGTCACGCCCTCTCTGCCAGCTCTCCCAGAGCCTCCGGGCGCTTGACCACGATGTGCCGGCGCGAGCTCTCGGTGACGCCCGCCGCGTCCCAGGCCGCCAGCGTGCGGCTGACGGTGTGCAGGGTGGAGCCGGACATCTCGGCGATCTCCTGGCGCGAGATGGGGAAGTCGATCTCGATCCCGTCCGGCGTCGCCTTGCCCGCCTGCCTGACCAGCCGCAGCAGGGCGCGCGCCAGCCGCTGCTCGACCCGCTCGCCGGTCAGTTCCCCCAATCGGTCCTGCAACTCGAACAGCCGCGTGCCCGCAGAGGCGGTGGAGCGCAGCGCGATTTCGGGAAAGCGGGTCATCAGCCGCCGCATGGCCTCCACCGTCCAGTAGATCTCGACGCTGTCGACCACGGCCACGGCGTCGGCGGGGAAGGGCTTGCCCATCAGAGCCGCGACGGTGCCGTACATCTCGCCCGGGCCGATGAAGCGGATCACCGACTGCCCGCCGTCGGGCCGGCTCTGGACGATCTTGACCCTGCCCTCCAGCAGGCTGTGACAGGTGCGGCCGGGGTCGCCCTGCTGGAAGGCGTGGCGGCCCTTGGGCAGGCGGTGGATCACGCCGGCCTCGACGACGGCCTTCAGCTGCTCGGCGTCGAGCGCGGCGAACATGTCCGCGCCGCAAAGCACGCTGGGATCAATGTCGGGCATGGCGGTCCTCCGGATCGACGAAGCATCGCCCGCGCGCGGGGACCGCCGCACCCCCGGTAAACCCCTTAGGGAGCGGCCCCGAATTTTCGGCAGCCGGGGATCCGCATACCCCTGGGGCTGTAAACGCCGCCGGGGGGAACACCATGGTCTTCGCCACTCACGCCGCCGCCCTCGACTACCGACGACGACGGGCGGGTCGCGCCGAAGCGGCGAACGACGCGGCCGATCCGCTGGCCGATCTCGGTTCGCGCCAGCGGTTGAAAGCCGGCCAGCGGCTGTTCGCCCAGGGGGACGACGCCCAGCACGTCTACCGCGTGGTCAGCGGCTGCCTGCGGTCGAACCGTCTGCTTGAGGACGGCCGCCGGCAGGTCGTGGGCTTCCACTTCGCCGGCGATCTGGTCGGGCTGGAGCCCGGCGACGAGCACCGCTGCGGAGCCGAGGCGGTGGGCGAGGCGGTGGTCCTGCGCCTGCGCCGCGACGCTCTGGACGCCGCCGCCGCGCACGACGGCGCGGTCGCCGGCCTGCTCTGGCAGCTGTCCATGCTGGAGCATCGCTTCAGCCAGGAGCACGCTTCCATCCTGGGCCGGGCGGGCGCGTGCGAGCGCGTCTCCGCCTTCCTGACCGAACTGGCCGGGCGCATGGGCGGCGACGCACTGGACCTGCCGATGAGCCGCCAGGACATCGCCGACCACCTCGGCCTGACCATCCACACCGTTTCGCGCACCTTCTCCCAGTTGCAGGAGGAAGGCCGGATCGAGGCGGACGGCCCGCGCCGCGTGCGCCTGCGCGCATGACCGGCGCCCTCCCCTCCGCCTGGCGCCGGCACGCCGAGCGCAACTTGCCGCGCTACACCAGCTATCCGACCGCGCTGGCTTTCCAGCCGGCGCGCGAGCGGGCCGCGGTCGAGGCGCGCATCGCCGACACGCGGGCCGAGGACCCGATCTCGGTCTACGTCCACGTGCCGTTCTGCCGGCGGCTGTGCTGGTATTGCGGCTGCCACACCACTGTCGTTCACGCCTACGACCGGGTGGACGCCTACCAGGACCGGATGACCCGCGACGTCGATCTGTGGGCGGGCGCGATCGGCCCCCACGCGGGCGCCGCGCACGTCCACTTCGGCGGCGGCAGCCCCAACGCCCTGTCGCCGGAGCACTTCGTGGCCCTGTCGCGCCGGATCGCCGAGCGCTTCGCGCTCCGCCCCGGCGCGGAGGTCGCGGCGGAACTGGACCCCGGCATGCTGTCGGACGCCTTCGCCGACGCCACCGGCCCGGCCGGGGTGACCCGCGTCAGCCTGGGCGTGCAGACCTTCGATCCCGTCGTGCAGCGGAAGGTCAACCGCATCCAGCCGCTCGACATGGTCGCCCAGGCCTGCGCGCGCCTGCGCCGCGCGGGCGTGGGATCGCTGAACTTCGACCTGATGTACGGCCTGCCCGGCCAGACGCCGGAGAACGTCGCCGCATCAGTGCGCGACGCGGTCGCCCTGAACCCCGACCGGGTGGCGGTGTTCGGCTACGCCCACGTCCCCTGGATGAAGAAGCACCAGGTGATGATCCAGGACGCCGACCTGGCCGACACCGAAGGGCGCTGGGAACAGGCCGAGGCCGCCGACGAGGCGCTGGTCGCGGCGGGCTACGTCCGCATCGGCCTCGACCACTACGCGCGGCCGGACGACACCCTCGCCGAGGCCGCGGCGGCGGGAACGCTGCGCCGCAATTTCCAGGGCTACACCGACGATCCGGCCCCGGTGCTGGTGCCGATCGGGCCCTCCTCGATCGGCGAGCTGCGCGACGGATTTCTCCAGAACGCCATCACCACCGACGTGTGGGGCGCGGCGGTGGACGAAGGCGTTTTGCCGGTGGCCCGCGAGATCCTGACCGACGCGCACGACCGCCTGCGCGCCGCCGTCATCGAGCGGGTGATGTGCGACCTGTCGGTGGACCTGGGCGCGGTCTGCGCCGCGCGCGGCTTCGACCCTTCCACCTTGGACGAGGCTCTGGCCGGCGCCCAGGCGCTGCAGGCGGACGGCCTGTGCGCGGTGTTCGGCCGCCGCATCGTCGTCCGCCCCGAGGCCCGGAGGCTGGTGCGCGCGGTCGCCGCCCTGTTCGACGCCCGCCTGCCGGTCGCCCAGGCCCGTCACGCCCGCGCGGTATAGCTCCGCTTACGTACAATTGCTGAGGCGCGAAGTTGCGCCAGCGCAATGTCCCCGGGCCCTTTCCGTCCGATCAGTCCCGGTAAGTCCGGGCGAGTCTCGTCTCGCCGGGCCGGGGACAAGTGAGATGAACACCAAGAGACTCTGGGTCATCCTCGCGCTCATCATGGCGGCGTCTTTCACCGCCTTGGGATTGCTGGGGAGGGAGATCCACCGACAGGCGCCGCCGATACCGGCGCAGGTCGTCGACGCCTCGGGGAACGTGCTGTTCACCCGCGAGGACATCCAGCAAGGCCAGCTCGCCTGGCAATCCATGGGGGGCCAGCAGGTCGGCTCGATCTGGGGCCACGGCGGCTACGTCGCGCCCGACTGGTCCGCCGACCAGCTCCACCGCGAGTCCGTCGCCCTGCTCGACCTGTGGGCCGGCCGTGAATACGGCGGGCGCACCTGGGCCGAGCTCGACGCGGCCGCCCAGGGCGCGCTGAAGGCGCGGCTCAAGGCCGAGATGCGCACCAACACCTACGACGCGAAGAAGGACGCCATCGTCGTTTCCGACGACCGCGCCGACGCGATCGCCCAGGTGAAGGCCCACTACGTCTCGCTGTTCGGCGCCGACCCGGCGCTGGAGGAGTTGCGTGAGGACTACGCCATCGCCAACGACGCGGTGCCCGAGCTCGGCCGCCGCGAGGACATCGCCGCCTACTACTTCTGGGCCGGCTGGGCCGCGGGCACCAACCGCCCGAACGCCGACATCACCTACACCTCCAACTGGCCGCACGAGCCGCTGATCGACAACGTGCCCAGCGCCGAGAACCTGATGTGGTCGGTCGCCAGCGTGCTGCTGCTGATCATCGGCGTCGCCGCCCTCACCTGGTGGCACAACAAGACCAAGGCCGAGGAGCACCTGTCGCCGCCCGCCGCCGACCCGCTGTTCTCGGTCAAGCCGACGCCCTCGATGAAGGCGACCGGCAAGTACTTCATCACGGTGATCGGCCTGTTCCTGCTGCAGATCGGCCTGGGCGCGGTCACCGCCCACTACGCGGTCGAGGGCCACGACTTCTACGGCATCCCGATCTCCGAATGGATCCCGTACGCGGTCACCCGCACCTGGCACACCCAGCTCGGCATCTTCTGGATCGCCACCGCCTGGCTGGCCACCGGCCTCTACATCGCGCCCATGCTGTCGGGCAAAGAGCCGAAGTTCCAGCGCCTGGGCGTCAACGTGCTCTGGGCGGCGCTGGTGTTCGTGGTGCTTGGCTCGATGGCCGGCGAATGGCTGGGCGTCCAGCAGGTCCTCAGCCTCGACATGAACTGGTGGTTCGGCCACCAGGGCTGGGAGTTCATCGATCTGGGCCGCTTCTGGCAGACCCTGCTGTTCGTGGGGCTGATGCTGTGGCTGGTGCTGGTCGGCCGCGCCTTGTGGCCGGCCCTGCGCTCGCCGTCGGACAGCAAGCCGGTGCTGGCGATCCTGTTCATGTCGACCATCGCCATCGGCCTGTTCTACGCGGCCGGGTTCATGTGGGGCAAACACACCCACATCAGCATGGTCGAGTACTGGCGCTGGTGGGTCGTCCACCTGTGGGTCGAAGGCTTCTTCGAGGTGTTCGCCACCGCGGTGATCAGCCTGCTGTTCGTCAAGCTGGGCCTGGTGCGCGCCCAGACCGCCAACGTGGCGGTGCTGTTCGGCACCATCGTCTTCCTGTTCGGCGGCGTGCTGGGCACAGCCCACCACTGGTACTTCGCCGGCACCCCGCTGTCGGTGATCGCGGTCGGCGCCACCTTCTCGGCGCTGGAAGTGGTGCCGCTGGCCCTGATCGGGGCCGAGGCGCTGGAGAACTACCGCCACACCAAGGCCGCGCCCTGGGTGAAGAGCTACAAGTGGCCGATCATGTTCTTCGTGGCGGTGGCCTTCTGGAACCTGCTGGGGGCCGGCGTCTTCGGCTTCCTGATCAACCCGCCGATCAGCCT
>DASPKD010000040.1:0-5064 GCA_035628275.1 Caulobacteraceae bacterium
CGCACGACCGGAGGGGGGAGGAGGGTCGCGCGGGCGCTCGTCGCTTGGAGGAAGTCGACCGACCGGAGCCCCGTACGATCCAGGGGGGCTGGGGGGGCTGTTCAGGATCCGGGACTTTCCGATGACCCCGACCGGCCGACATTCGCTTTATCGGGGCGCATACGGGCGCGTCCGGGACCGAATTGCGACCCTTTCAAGGCATTTGGTGAACGACTGTTCATGTGAGGCGGAACCCGTGTTCCACGAGCAACGTCTCCGAACCGTCACGCAACGGCTGGCGCGGGGACCCGTTCAGGGTCTAAGGTCTTGATCGATGAGCCTCGACTGGTCTCACGCCCCGCTGCGGGGCCCGGTGTTTTTCGAGCGTCGCGAGCTCGACCTCATTCTTCGCACCTACGGCCGGATGGTCGCCGCCGGCGAGTGGCGCGACTACGCCATCGCCGGAACCAGGGACGCCGCGGTGTTCTCGGTGTTCCGCCGCTCCGGCGAGGCGCCCTCCTACCGGATCGAGAAGCGGCCGGACCTGGCCCGCAAGCAGGGCGCCTGGGCGGTGATCGGCCAGGGCGGCATGATCCTCAAGCGCGGTCGCGAACTCGCCCAGGTGCTGCGCGTGTTCGACAAGGGCCGCTTCACCGTCGTGGAATGAAAAAGCCCCGGTCCTGCGACCGGGGCTCTTCCGTTCGGCTCGGCGCCCGCGATCACTCGCGGTTGCCGAGGAACGACAGCAGGAATTGGAACAGGTTGACGAAGTTGATGAACAGGCCCAGCGCCGCCCAGTTGGTCAGCACGCCCAGCATGTTCCGGTCGCCGCCCGCCGCGTAGTAGCCCATCTTCATCCGCTGGGTGTCGTAGGCGATGAAGCCCGCGAAGATCAGCACGCCGAGCGCGTTGATGATGAAGTAAAACATCGGGTTCTGCGCCGCCGGCAGGAAGGCGAAGACCAGCGAGGCCAGGATCAGCCCGATCAGGCCCATGAACAGGAAGGTGCCCAGGCCCGACAGGTTGCGCTTGGTGGTGTAGCCCCACAGGCTGAGCGCCCCGAACGCCGCCGCGGTGACGAAGAAGGTCGAGGCCAGCGAGGCGTCGGTGTAGCGCAGGAACCAGAGGCCCCCGCCCGCGCCGATCGCGGCCACCACCAGCCAATACAGCACGCCCGTGCCGCGCGCGGTCGGGTTCTTCATGGTGAACATGGAACCGAACAGCAGCACCACCGGCGCCAGGGCCACGACCCAGCCCAGGGGGGTGTAGGTGATCCCGCGGCCGACCTGCTGGAACAGCATGGAGGTCACTTCCGGCACGTTGCCGGTCACCCAGGCCAGCACGCCCGCGACGCCCAGCCCCAGCGCCAGCTTATTGTAGACGCCCAGCATGAAGGCGCGCAGGCCGGTGTCGACGGCCATGTCGGCGGACGACGGGATCGCGCGCGGATAGCCGTTGTTGAAGTCGCTCATCGCGAAATTGCCCTTTTGTCGAGGTCCCCTCGGGGACTTGAGCAAGATATGGCCCGGAAAAACAAACGTGCAAGCGTCTTCACGGCGGCGCTTGGGCGGAGCGGGCGGGTTCCTACATGGCGCGTCCCATGACCGATTTTCCTGACGACCTCGACCGGCGCGGCGTGCTGATCGGCGCGGGCGCCGCCCTGCTGGCCGGCGGCGCGGGGTCCGCGCCGGTGATCACGGTGCTGGGCGACTCCATCACCGCCGGCTACGGGCTGAAGATGCAGGAGGCCTTGCCTTCGCAGCTCCAGGCCGCGCTCGCCCGGGCCGGCGTTCCCGCGCGTGTCCGGGGCGCCGGCGTCAACGGCGACACCACCGCCGGCGGCCTCGCACGGTTGGAACGCGCCGTGCCCGGCGACACCGACGTCTGCGTCGTGGCGCTGGGCGGCAACGACCTGCTGACGGGAGTCTCGCCGTCGCGCACCAAGGCAAACCTCGACGCGATCGTGCGCAAGCTGAAGGGCCGCGGGATCACCCCGGTTTTGGCCGGCATGCGCGCGCCGCCGCTGCTGGGCGAGAGCTATCAGCGCGCGTTCGACGCGGTGTGGCCGTCGCTGGCCAAGGCACACGGCGTGGCCCTCTATCCGTTCCTGCTGGACGGCGTGGCCCTGAACCCGCGCTACAACCTGTCCGACCGCATCCATCCCAACGCCCAGGGGATCCGCATCATCGCCGAGCGGCTCGCGCCGGTGGTGGCCAGCACGCTCAAGGCCGGGCGAAGAGCGTGAGCGGCGGCGGCGGCGTCACCGGGCCTCCGCAGGCCACCCGCTCCCGCAAAGGAAGCGCGGCGGGGGGGTCAGTACGCGGGCTGCGGCACGGCGCCGGGCGCGGGCTCCAGGGCGGAGCGGCGGTAGATCAGGGCTTCGGCGACGTGGCGGCGGAGCACCGGGGTGGAGCCTTCCAGGTCGGCGACCGTGCGGGCCAGCCGCAGGGTGCGGGTCCAGCCCCGGGCGGTGAGGCCGCCGGCCTCGGCGGCGCGCGACAGCAGCGCCTTGGCCGACTCGTCCAGGGCCGCGAGCTTGTCCAGCGCCTCGCCGGCGGCGCGGGCGTTCAGGCCCGCTTCCGGATCGAGGCCGAGGTCGAGCGCGCGCTGCTCCTGGGCGGCGCGGGCCTCGGCCACCCGGGCGGCGACCTCGGCGGTGCCTTCGGACGGCGGCGGCAGGGCCAGGTCGGCGGCGGTCACCGGCGGCACGTCCACCTGCAGGTCGATGCGGTCGATCAGCGGCCCGGACACCCGGCCCTGATAGTCTCGCTGACAACGCGGAGCCTTACCGCACGCGCCGCGCCCGGCGCCCCCTAGTCCACACCTGCACGGATTTTGAGCGGCCACCAGCTGCACACGCGCCGGATAGCGGACGTGGTGGTTGGCGCGGGCGACGATGACCTCGCCGGTCTCCAGCGGCTGGCGCAGGCTGTCCAGCGCCTGGGGGCTGAACTCCGGCAGCTCGTCCAGGAACAGCACTCCGTTGTGAGCCAGCGACACCTCGCCGGGCTTGGCGCGCACGCCGCCGCCGGTCAGCGCGGCCATGGAGGCGGAGTGGTGTGGGCTGCGGAACGGCCGGTCGCGGGTCAGCTCGCCCTTGGCGATCAGGCCGGCCATCGACCAGACCATGCTGGTCTCCAGCAGCTCGCGGGCGGTCAGCGGCGGCAGGATGCCGGGCAGCCGCTGGGCCAGCATCGACTTGCCCGAGCCCGGCGGACCGGAGAACAGCAGGTTGTGGCCCCCGGCGGCGGCGATCTCCAGCGCCCGCTTGGCCTGCTCCTGGCCCTTGACGTCCCGCAGGTCCGGCACGCTCGCGCCCGACGCCACCGCGCCGGGCTTGGGCGGGCTGATCAGCTGGGACCCGCGGAAGTGGTTGATCAGGCCGATCAGCGAGCGCGGCGCCAGGATCGACACCTCCCCGGCCCAGGCGGCCTCGGGCCCGTTGGCCTCCGGGCAGATCAGGCCAAGGCCCATGGACGAGGCGAACACCGCGGCCGGCAGGGCGCCCGCCACCGGCGCGATCTGACCGTCCAGGCCGAGTTCTCCCACCGCGGCCCAGCCGTCGAGCGCGTCCAGCGGGATCACCCCCATGGCCGCCAGCAGGGCCAAGGCGATGGGCAGGTCGTAGTGGCTGCCGTCCTTGGGCAGGTCGGCCGGGGCCAGGTTGGCGACGATGCGCTTGGGCGGCAGGGCCAGCCCCAGCCCGGCGAAGGCGCCGCGCACCCGTTCGCGGCTCTCGGCCACCGCCTTGTCGCCCAGGCCCACGACCACGAAGGCCGGCTGCTGGGCGCCGACTAGTTGAACCTCGACATCCACCTTGCGGGCGTCGACGCCCTCGAACGCCACCGTCACCACCCGCGCGACCATAAGCCTTGTCTCCGGCTAGGAATTATCCACAAGCCTAACCGCGCGCGCGGAGCACATCAAGAACAAAGTGAGAACGGAAAGTGGAAGTGTGGCGGTCCTGTGTCTCCCGGCCGCTCCAAATCCAGCTTAGCCGTTATGCGCGCAGAGTTTCAATGCGGTCCCACATCCTCGCCACCGGGTCGCCCGCGCCGAAACGCTTCATCTGCTGCGCGCCGGTGGGCGAGGTGACGTTGATCTCGGTCAGATAGTCGCCGATCACGTCGATGCCGACGAACAGCAGCCCGCGCCTGCTGAGCTCCGGGCCGATGGTCGCGCAGATCTCGCGGTCGCGGGCGGTCAGGTCCACCGGCTCGGCTCGGCCGCCGACGCGCAGGTTGGAACGCACCGCGCCCTTGGGCGGCACACGGTTGATCGCGCCCACCGGCTCGCCGTCGACCAGGATGATGCGCTTGTCGCCGGCGCTGACCGCCGGGATGAAGGCCTGCATCACCAGCGGGTCGCGGTTCACCGCCGCGTGCATCTCCACCAGGGCCTCGACGTTCGGATCGTCGGCCTTCAGCCGCACCACGCCGGAGCCGGCCATGCCGTGCAGGGGTTTCAGCACCACGTCGCCCCAGCGGCGGTGGAAGTCGTTCAGCGCCTCGACGTCACCGCTGATCAGGGTCGGCGGCTGGAGATCGGGCCAGCGGGTGACCATCAGCTTCTCCGGGGCCCCGCGCACCTCGGCCGGATCGTTCACCACCAAGGTCTTCGGATGGATGGTCTCAAGCAGGTGAGCGGCGGTGACGTAGGCCATGTCGAACGGCGGGTTCTGGCGCATCAGCACCACGTCGGCCTCCGACAGGTCGCGCCGCTCCCAGGCGCCGAGCGCCGCGTGCTCGCCCTGCACGGCCTTCACCGACACGCCGCGGCCGCGGGCGGTCAGCCGGCCGTTCTCCAGCGCCAGGTGCTCGGGCGCGTAGACGAACAGGGCGTGGCCGCGCGCCTGCGCCTCCAGCAGCATCAGGAAGGTGGTGTCCGACTCGACGTTGACGGACTCGATCGGGTCCATCTGGACCGCGACGTTCAGCGACATGCGAGGACCCGCTTTCAACCAGGCGGCGCGGGAGGTCAGTTCAGGCGCATCCGCACCCGGTCGCGCACGGCGCGCGCAGCCACGGCCGCGCCGCCGTCGAGCTGCTGGGCCTTGTTCAGCGCCTCGAGGGCTCCGGTCAAGGC
>DASPKD010000041.1:0-2696 GCA_035628275.1 Caulobacteraceae bacterium
AATTGAAATGGCTCGCGTCAAACGGGGCGTCACGTCCCACGCCAAGCACAAGAAGGTCCTGAAGCTCGCCAAGGGTTTCTACGGCCGCCGCAAGAACACCATCCGCACCGCCAAGGCGGCCGTCGACAAGGCCGGCCAGTACGCCTACCGCGACCGCCGGGTGAAGAAGCGCACGTTCCGCTCGCTGTGGATCCAGCGCATCAACGCCGCCGCCCGCCTGGAGGGCTTCACCTACTCGCAGTTCATCCACGGCCTCGGCGTCGCCGGGATCGAGATGGACCGCAAGGTGCTGGCCGACGTGGCCGGGGCCGACCCGGCCGCCTTCCGCGCGATCGCCGAGAAGGTCCGCGCCGCCCTGGCGTGACCCGCTCGCCGGTTCTGAATTCGGAGCGCCCTCCCTCGCCGGAGGGCGTTTTCGTTTCAAGCCCGCGGATGCGCCTTGGCGTAGGCCGACAGCAGCCGCTCGGCGTCGACCGCGGCGTACTTCTGCGTCGTCGACAGCGAGGCGTGGCCCAGCAGTTCCTGGATCGAACGCAGGTCCGCGCCCGCGCCCAGCAGGTGGGTGGCGAAGGAATGGCGCAGCGCGTGCGGCGTGGCGCTGTCGGGCAGGCCCAGCCGCCCGCGCAGCCGCTGGACCGTCGCCTGCACGTGGCGGGGGCTCAAAGGGCCGCCCCGGGCCGCGCGGAACAGCGGCTCGTCAGGCGCCAAAGCGAACGGCGCCTCGGCCAAATAGTCGTCCACCGCGCGCCGCACCGCCGGCAGCACCGGCGCCATGCGGGTCTTGGAGCCCTTGCCGGTGATCCTGAGCGACTCCGGCAGCGGCGCGTCGGAACGCTTCAGCGACAGCGCCTCGGATATGCGCAGCCCGCAGCCGTAGAGCAGGGTCAGCACCGCCCGGTCGCGCGCCGCTTCCCAGTCGCTCCGGTCCGGGTCGGCGGCGGCGTCCTGGATCATGCTTCGGGCCTGGTCTTCGTTGACCGGGCGGGGGATCGAGGCCGGCTGGCGCGGCCCGCGCACCAGGACGATCTGCGCGTTGGCCACGCCGTGGCGCCGGTCGAGGAAGCGGTGGAAGGTGCGGATCGCAGACAGCGCCTGGCTCAGCGAGCGGGCCGACAGCGGTCTGTCGCCGCGTCGGCGCGACGCCAGATAGGCGCGCAGGTCCGACGCGGTCACCGCGCCCATGTCGACCAGCGTCGGGGCGCCGCCCCTATGGCGTTCGAGGAAGTCCAGATAGGTCCCGACCTGCCGCCCGTAAGCGTCCAGCGTCTTGGGCGAGCAGCGGCGCTCGTCCTGCAGGTGGGACAGCCAGAGGCGCAGGGCCTCGCGGGCGGTCACAGGACCGGCCACCGCTCCGCCGTGCGTTCGACCACCCGCGCCAGGAAGGCCACCAGCTCGGCGCCCATGTCGGGGGCGAAGCCGTCTTCCTCGGCCGAACCGAAGGCCACGATCGCCTGGCGCGTAGGTCCCCACAGCGCCATGCGGACCAGCGCGGCGCTTTTCACCCGCTCGGCCTCGGCGCCGAACAGGGCCTCGTCGCCGCCGAGCGGTCCCAGGCGCGACAGGCCGTAGGCGCCGAGCCGGACGTCCACGCCGCCGTCCTCCAGCGCGCGCCAGCCGAACGGCACGTTTCCGGGCTTCTCCAGGGCGATCACGCCAGACACCAGGCCGAAACGGGTGCGGGCCGCGTCGTCCAGCCGCCGCGCCAAGTCGGCGTGGTTGCGGCTCTCCAGCAGGTCGACCACCACCACGTGGGTCTGGGCCTGGGCTGCGAAGTTGGCGCGCGCGACCTGCTCGATCGACCGGCGCGCGTCGCTCTCGCGCGCGGCGGCGGCCTCCAGCTTGGCCAGGGCCGCGCGGCCGAACTCGACGACGTTGTCGGGGCGAGGCTTCAGCCCGATCGCCTGCAGCAGATCGTGGTCCTGGAGCAGCGCTTCAGGCGAGGACTGGATGAAGGCGCGCACCCGCTCCCAGTCCAGCGGATCGGGCTCGGGCGCGGCGTCGTTCACGGCGGCGAATAGGTCGGCGGTGCTCACAGAATCGACTGCCCGGTCTTAGCCCAATCACTGAGGAATTGATCAAGCCCGCGGTCGGTTAAGGGGTGCTTGACGAGCTCGCGGAAAACTGCCGGCGGAATGGTCGCGGCATCGGCGCCGGCGATGGCGGAGTCGCTGACGTGGCGCGTGTTGCGGATCGAGGCGGCCAGGATGTCGGTGTCGAACTCGTAGTTGTCGTACACCGCCCGGATCTCGCGAATCAGCTCCATCCCGTCCTCGCCCGCGTCGTCCAGGCGGCCGATAAAGGGCGAGATGAACGCCGCCCCCGCCTTGGCCGCCAGCAGCGCCTGGGTCGGGGTGAAGCAAAGGGTGACGTTGACCATGATCCCCTGCCGGGCCAGGGCGGCGGTCGCCTTCAGCCCCTCGAAGGTCAGGGGCACCTTGACCGCGACGTTGGGCGAGATCTTCGCCAGCTTCTCGCCCTCGGCGATCATCGCCGCCGCCTCGACCGCCGCCACCTCCGCGCTCACCGGCCCCTCGACGAGGTCGCAAATCTCGGCGATGACCTCGGTCATGGGGCGTCCGGACTTGGCGATCAGCGAGGGATTGGTGGTGACCCCGTCCACCAGGCCGGTTTCGGCCAGTTCGCGGATCAGATCGGTCTCGGCGGTGTCGATGAACAGCTGCATGGGGAGTCCTCGG
>DASPKD010000042.1:0-11002 GCA_035628275.1 Caulobacteraceae bacterium
GTTCGCGGTGCTGGCGATCCCGTTCGTCTGGCGCAACCGCATCCGGCCCGAGGTGCGGTTCCTGATCGCCTGGATCGTGCCGACCTGGATCGTCTACGAGCTGATCGCCACCAAGCTGCCCCACTACGTGCTGCCGACCTACCCGGCGATCGCCTGCCTGGCCGCGGCGGCCCTGTTCGCCCCGCGTGAGCGCGCGCCCGGAAAGGTGCTGAAGGGCCTCGGGATCGCCTACGCCCTGCTCTGGCTACTGGTCAGCTTCATGTTCGCGGCGCTGGGCTGGTACGTGCTGAACGACCTCCAGGACCTGTTCGACCCGGTGACGCTCGCCGTCGGCCTGATTCCGGCGGCGGCGGCCGTCGCGACTCTGTGGTTCCTGTGGAAGGATCGTCCCGAGCGCGCGGTGGCGAGCGCCCTGGTCGCCGCCTTGGCGGTCTGGGCCAACACCTACGCCAACGCCCTGCCGCGGGTCACGAACATGTGGATCAGCCCGCGCTTGGCCGAAGCGGCGAAGGCGGTCGCCCCCTGCCCGGACTCGCCCTTGGTGACCGCGCCGTTCCACGAGCCCAGCCTGGTGTTCCTGTACGGTCGCGAGGAGACGCGCCTGGTCCGCGACGGGGTCGAGGCCGCCGAGGTCTTCGCAGCCTCCGACGGCTGTGCGGTCGTCGCCGTCGGCGCCGACGAGCGTCCGGAGTTCCTGGCCCGCGCGTCCACGCTCGGCCTGACGCCCCGCCCCGCGGGGACCGTCAAGGGCCGCAACTACTCGGACAACCGCAAGCTGGACATCGTCCTCTACGTCGCCCGGTAGGTCTCGTTTAGAAACCTAATGTGAAGCTCCGGCGCCTTCGCACCCGACTTTCCCCGTTCTATCTCCCGCTCATCCCCGCGGAAGCGGGGATGTGTGGAGAAGGAAAGCACGTGCACGCCCACCCTCTGTCCCCGCGCGTCTGGTGGACCGTGGCCTGCGCGGCCCTGATCGTCACCGTGGCGATGGGGGTCAGACAGGCGTTCGGCCTGTTCCTGCGCCCGGTCAGCATGGACCTGGAGATCGGCCGCCAGGCGTTCGGCATGTCCATCGCGCTGTCGAACCTGGTGTTCGGCCTGGCCCAACCGTTCGTCGGCGCCTGGGCCGACCGCCACGGGGCGGGCAAGGTGGTGGTCGCCTCCACCGCCCTCTACGTGGTCGGCCTGTTGCTGACGACGCTGGCGACGGGGCCTCTCGGCCTGAACCTGACCTTCGGCTTCCTGGTCGGGCTGGCGCTGTCGGGCACCACCTTCGTGGTGGTGCTGGGCGCGGTCGGCCGCGTGGTGCCGCCGGAGCGGCGCTCGACCGCCTTCGGGATCGTCACCGCGGGCGGGTCGCTCGGCCAGTTCCTGGTCGTGCCCGCCGCCCAAGGCGCCTTGAACGCCCTGGACTGGCAAGGCGCCCTGGTCGCCTTGGCGGCTCTGTGCGCGACCATGGCGGTGCTGGCGATCGGCGTGTCGGGCAAGCCCGTCGCCTCGACCGGACCCGCGGGCGCGGAGGCGACATCGCTGACCGCGGCGCTGAAGGAGGCGGCGCACACCCGCAGCTTCTGGCTGCTCAACGCCGGCTTCTTCGTCTGCGGCTTTCACATCGCCTTCGTCGCCACCCATCTGCCCGCCTATCTGCGCGACGAGGGCCTGTCGGAAAGCGTGGGCGCCTGGGCCCTGGCCCTGATCGGCTTGTTCAACATCCTGGGCAGCTGGCTGTGGGGCGCCTGGGGCGGCAAGCTTTCGAAGAAACGGCTGCTGTCGGCGCTCTATTTCGCCCGGGCGGTGGTGATCGCGATCTTCATCGCCACCCCGCTGTCGCCTCTGTCGGTGCTGACCTTCGCCGCCGCCTTCGGCTTTCTGTGGCTGGGCACCGTGCCGCTGACCTCGGGCCTGGTCGGTCAGATCTGGGGCGTGCGCTACCTGTCCACCCTGTACGGCATCGTGTTCCTCAGCCACCAGCTCGGCAGCTTCCTCGGCGCGTGGCTCGCCGGCTTGGCCTTCGACGTGACCGGCTCGTACCTGCAGATGTGGGTCGCCTCGATCGCGCTGGGCGTCTTCGCCGCCGCCATCCACTGGCCGATCGACGAGCGCCCGCTGGTCCGCACGCCGCTCGCCCCGGTTCCCGCCGCATGAGCCCGCGCAATCCGCTGCCGTGGCTGGCCGGAGCCGCCGTTCTGGCGGCGGGCCTGTGGCTGTGGTCGCGGTTCGGCGTGCCGGTCTGGCTGGAGCAGGCGATCGCCTACTGCTTCTGATCCCCGCAGGCCGAGTGCTTCGGCCGCGTCGCGCAGAAAGCCGCCTGTCCCTGCGCCGACGCCCGTGCCGCGATCGTCAGACCGTCGTCGCCGGAGCCCGCCAGCGCCCGGTGCTTCTCAAGGATGCCCGCCCCCAGCGGCCCGTCGAACAGGGCCAGCAGCGCCCGCAACTCCTCCTCGGTGAAGGTCTCGGCGTAGCGGGCGACCAGGGCCGCGTCGGACTCGGCCTGAACGCGGGCGTAGGCTTCGGTCACGGCGGTTCTCAGCGCCGCCTCCTCGGCTTGCGTGAACCGCGCCTTGGGCGGTCCCTTGGCGAACACCACCGCCATGTCGAGCAGCGGCCCGTCCACCCGGTCGGGCTTCAGCGCGCCGCTCACCTCGAGGTAGCGCCGCGCCAGCGCCGAGCGCGCGTCGTCGGCCGCTACGGCCGGGGCGGCGGCGAACACCAGGGCGAGCGCGAACACGGAGCGGATCATCCGCTCACTCTATCAGATGCGGCACGAACCGCGCCGTATTGTCGGTGATCGGCCCCTCCGACTCGCGAACCCCCATCCCGCAGGCCTGGCGGTTGACGATCCAGCTGCCGATCACCGCCCAGTTCCCGTCGGCCTGAGCCAGCGACGCGCGCTGCTGGAACACCGACAGGTCGTCGTCGTAGGCGCCGCCGCGGCTGGCGATCTCCACCCCCTGCTCGACGATGGAGGCGTTGGCGCCCTCGCGTCCGTGCACCGGCTTCTTCACGTAGCCGCCGGTCCAGCCCTGCGCCTCGTCGCGGAACACCGTGGCGTCCAGCAGCAGGTCGCTGGCCGGGAACATCTCCTTCAGCGTGACCAGCAGGCGCTTGTTCGAGGCCACCATCTTCCACGCTGGCTCGATCAGCCTCAGCCGGCCGGACAGCACCTCGCCCGCCAGCCGCTCGCCGAACGTCTCGTCCAGCAGCCATTCCCACGGGTACAGCTTGAACAGGGCCGTGATCGGCCGGTCGTCCAGGTCGACGAAGCCGCCGCCCTGACGCCCCTCGCGCCAGCCGATCCCCTCGACCGGAACCCACACCGCGTCCAGTCCGGCCTCCACCGCGCAGGCGGCGATGTAGCCGACCGTGCCCTCGTCCTCCGGGTGCGGGCTGACGCTGGTCATGTGCAGCGGCGCGCCCTTGCCGCCGTGCTGCGCGAACAGCGCCAGGGCGTCGATCAGCTTCTCGTGGATGGAGTTGAACTGGTCCTGGCCCGGAAAGCGCTCCTGCAGCCAGAACCACTGCGCCACCGCCGCCTCCAGCAGCGAGGTCGGGGTGTCGCCGTTCAGCTCCAGCAGCTTCAGGTCGCGCCCGTCGTAGGCCAGGTCGAAACGGCCGTAGAGGGTGGGTTCCCAGTCACGCTGCGCCCAGCTGCGCTCGATCAGCGCCGCGGAATGCCCGGAGTAGCCGAACGCCGGCAGCTCGCCGCGGTCGATCACCCGCCCGACCGCCTTCAGCACCATGTCGTAGAGCTCGGCGGTCGCCGCCTCGATCCGCTCGACCTCCTCCAGATCGAAGGCCCAGTACGCCGACTCGTCCCAGTAGGTCCGCCCGTCCTCGGTGGTGTGCCACCACAGGCCGAGGTTCTCGACCTTCTCGCGCCAGTCGGGGCGGGCGTCGATCCTGACCCGGCGCACCCGTCAGCCGCCAACCGCGCCGCGGCCGTAGGCGGACGTCCCGAAGCCGCCGCGCTGGACCCCGCCGCCGGGCGCGTTCGACACCGGCAGCCGCCCCGGCAGACCGTAGCGCCCGCCGCGCAGGTCGGCCTGGCCGACGTAGTTGCGCCCGGAATACAGCCCGCCCGAACGGTTGCCGTACACCGGGTGCGCCCGCGGCCCGCTCAGCGCGCGGCCCAGCAGGAAGCCCATCATCAGCGGCATGAAGATACCGCCGCCGGCGTGGGCGGTGTTCTGTCCGCACTGCCCCTCGCCCCACGCCTGCTCGCACTCAGCCTGGCTGGCGAACTGCGGGGCGGTGGCGGCGTGCTGGGCCTGCGCCTCCTTGAACGCCGCGTCGCAGTCGATGCCGGGGTTCTCGGCCCGGCACTGCTCGACCGAGGCGTACAGGGGCGCCTCCTCGGCGGCCGCGGCCGGGGTCGGCGCCTGGGCCTGGCGCGAGGCCGGCTGCTCGCAGCCGCTCAGCACCGTGGCCGCCGACAGGGTCAGGGCCGAAAAGCCGACCGTGGCGCTGCGTTTTCTCTTGCTCATCCGCCGTACTCCATACGCCGCCAGCCAAGCAGGGAAGCCGAACCGGTGCAAGGGAGCGAAACGCCCTTCTCGCGGGTTAGCGGCCCGTGCGACGCCTGATCCTGAACGCCCCGCCCGGCGCTCCGTTCGACTTCGCCGTGACCGTCGAGGGGGCGGACGCGCACGATCCGACGCGGATCCTGACCGTGACCGCCCCGGGCGGGAGCGCCGTCGAGCATCGCCTCCCCGCCGTCGGCCAGAACGACTGGCTCGACCTGTACGCCGCCCTGGCGCCCAGATTCGGCACGCGTCTGCCCGCCAACCGCCGTCCGGCGGAGACGCCGTCGTTCCACGCCGCCTTCCGCCCGTTGCTGACCAAGAACCTGACGCCCGACATCCTCTACGGCTACGGCGATCCCAGCGTCGCGCGGCACGACCGGCCGGACGGGACGCCCGAGTGGTGGCTGGTCGTCACCTCCAACGACGCGCCCAACGCCTTTCCGCTGCTGCGCTCGACCGACCTCGAACGCTGGCAGCCCGCCGGCTTCGTCTTCCCCGAAGGCCGCACCCCCGCCTGGGCCCTGACCGGTGAAAACATGGCGGACTTCTGGGCGCCGGAGCTGCACCGGGTCGGCGACGAGTGGTGGCTCTGCTACGCCGCCCGCGACCACGCCCGCGAGCTGGCGATCGGCCTTGCGAAGGCGGACGCGCCCGGCGGCCCCTTCCGCGATCTCGGCCGGCCGCTGGTCGGCGGCGGCGTGATCGACGCCCACCTGCTGATCGGCCCCGGGGGCGAACCCCACCTGCTGTGGAAGGAGGACAGCAACGGCGTGTGGCCGGGCCCCGTCGCAGAGCTGCTGCACGCCGACCCCGCCCTGATCGCCGCCCTGTTCACGGGGGAGGAGGACCGTCGCACCGCCTCCCTGGTCGTCACGCTCCAGCCCTGGACGCGCACTCTGGAGCCCATGGAGCAGTTCTTCGTCCACCAGCCGCTGATCGAGGCGGTGACCGACGACTTCTCCGCCTTCGAGACCCGCCTGGCCGCGCTCGCCCGTGCAGACTCCGCACCCGTCCTGCACGCGATGCGCACCCGCGTGTTCGCGCAGGCGCTGCTGCCGGACGGCTCGGGCCTGACCGGCGAGCGGGTGCTGGTGCTGCAGAACGACCGCCCCTGGGAGGCCCACCTGATCGAGGGCGTCTGGGTGGCCGAGCACGGCGGGCGCTGGTGGCTGTTCTACGCCGGCAACGACTTCTCCACCGATCGCTACGGCGTCGGCGCCGCGGTCGCCGACCATCCGCTGGGCCCCTACCGCAAGATGGACGAGCCGGTGCTCCGCTCCACCACCGAGTGGCGCGGCCCCGGCCACCCTTCGGTCGCCCCCGGCCCGGACGGCCGCCCCACCCTGTTCCTGCACGCCTACCGGCCCGGGGAAGCCGGCTACAAGGTCTTCCGCGCCCTGCTCTCGGCCCCGATCCGCTTCGAGGGAGACCGGGTAGTCGTCGGCTGAGGCCTAGGCGTAGCCGAGCAGCTTGCGCAGTCCGGGGGCGGAAAAGTCGACAAGGTTCTTCTGCTCCTGCGTCAGCTCGGCCGGGAGTTCGATCACCCCGGTCAGGTTCTCCCGAGCGGTACGGCTGTGTCCGGGATCGGAGCCGATCCGCACCCGCTCGCGCCAGTCGGCCGGAAGGGCGATGCCTGCGTGGCCTAGCAGGTCGGCGAAGAACGCCTCCGCCGCGTCGGTCTCCAGCGCCTTCAGATGATGGAGAATGTCCTCGTAACGGATCATCTTGGCGGCCGTGCCGACCCAGGCGGCGGCGTTGAAGGTGTACAGGTCCAGCAGCGAGGGCGCTTTCCGATGCACGCCCAGGATCATCATGTTGATCACGTCCGCCGCGGTGACCGCCCCGCCCTTGATGTGGTTCAGCGAGCCTTGGAACTCGCCCGACAGATAGAACCGCGCCCGCGCCAGCACCCAGCTGTAGGGATCGCGCACCAGAACGAAGTGGCGCACCGGCATCATGGCGATGGCCGAGTCGTCGCTGAACAGCAGATGCCCCCAGCTCAGCATCGGCGCCTTAGGGTCGAAGGCGCGCAGGTGCAGTTGCAGGTTCGGAATCTGGATGAAGTCCCTGCGGTAGTGCTGCTCCACCGGCGTGAACATCCGGAAGATGTTCCGGATCAGGTGGGTGCCCGCCTTCGGCACGCTGTTCAGATAGACCGGCGCGCTCAGCGGCGTCTGCTGAAACTTGACCACCTCGACCTCGAGGTTGTCGTGCTTGCCGAGGATGGTCGCGCCTAGCGCCACGGGAAAACTCCGAATCTAGAAAAGAAGAAGGCGGCGGGAGCGAACTCCCGCCGCCTCGTCTAGCACGCGATCCGCTCTGGATCAGAAGCGCTTCGACACGTTCAGGAAGAAGCGACGGCCCAGGTAGTCGTACTGCGACGACAGGACCGACACGCCCGAGGTGCCGAACAGGCCGACGCCGCGGGTGCCTGCCGGCGGATGCTCGTCGAACAGGTTGGAGACGCCGCCGATGAGGGTCCAGGTGTCGAACCGGTGACGCAGCGACAGGTCGTGATACGCCATGAATTCGGTTTCGATCTTGTACAGATCGTCGCCGTCGCTGCTGACGTTGTTCACGTCCTCGCCGTTAGAAGCATGGCCGATGAAGTCCATGCCCCAGAACACGGTCCACGGACCGCGGTCGAAGCGAACCTCGGCGTTGCCGACGAAATCGGGATCGCCGATGTCGCCGTTGCTGTCGACCGTGTTGTTCTCGAACAGCGCGATCGTGTCCTCGAGCTGCCAGCTGAACTGACCGTTCAGGGTCAGGTCGCCCCACGGGGTTTCGTGCCCGTAGCGCAGCGTGAGGTCGATACCGCGCGTGTCCTGGCTGGCGATGTTAATGTACTGGTCGCGCACCTCGGTGATCAGGTGAGTCGACGGGTTACGATCGAACTGGTCGCACAGGGGATCGTTCGGGAAGTTGTCCGACAGATAGCACAGGGTCACGATGTTGGCGGCGCCGAGCTGGCTGACCTCGTCGTTGACGACGACCTCGTAGTAGTCGAGCGCCACGCTCAGATCGATGAAGTCCGGGGTCCAGATCAGGCCCAGGCTCTTGGCTTCCGAGGTTTCGGCTTCCAGCACGCCCAAGCCGCCGCCGGTGACGATCTCGGCCGACGAACCCGCACCCGTGTGGTTGGCGGGAATGCCGTCGGCGGCGCAGTTGTCCGCCAGCTCCTGCGGAATGTCCCCGTTAGCCAGGTTCAGACCCCAGTTGAGGCAGGGATCGATGCTCTTCTGACCCAGGAAGCTGGTCTGATCGGCCAGGTACAGTTCGAACAGAGCCGGAGCCCGGAACGAGGTGCCCTGGGTGGCCCGCACGCGCCAAGCCGGGGTCACTTGCCAGTTGAGCCCCAGCTTATAGGTGCTGTTCGACCCGTAGCTTTCCACGAAGGTGTGGCGGCCCGAAGCGTTCAGCGTCAGCGACTCGAACAGGGGCTGACCGCGGACGATCGGCAGCTCCAGTTCGCCGAACACTTCCCGGGTGGAGTCCTTGCCCTTGGTGATGCCGGCGCCGCTGAGGCCCCAGCTGTTGTCCGCCAGGGTGATCTCGCCCGGGGTGTCCTCGATCTCGTCGCGGCGGATGTGGAAACCGATCGCCGCCCCGATCCGGCCGGCGGGCAGTTCCCACAGCTCGCCCGCCATCGTGCCTTCGAAGGTGCTCTGGGTGTAGAGCGTGTTGCCGGTCTCGCTGTCGAACAGGAACGCCCGCTCCGCATCGGTGAAGTCACCGGCGAGGAAGTTAGGCGACAGCCAGTTGATGTCGATGCAGGGCTTGCCGCTGACCGGCAGGTTGGTCCCCACGCACGAGCCGCTGCGGAACGCCGCGGAGTCGACCGCGTCGTTCAGGATGACGTCCTGAGTGTACTGGCCGTCCGAGCGGCTGTGCTGGACGAACACGTCCCAGTCCCAGTCGCCGAACTGGCCGAACGGCACTTCGCCCCGAAGACCGGCCACCACGCGCCCGTAGTCCACCCGCTGGCTGGCGTCGTAGTGATCCGTGATCGCGGTCGGGCTGAAGATGAACGCGCCCGAGAAACCGGAGCTGAACGGGTCGCCGCCGCCGCCGCCGTAATAGACGGTGAAGAAGTCCTCGCTGAACAGGTAGGTCCAGAACTGACGGAAGCCGTTGGTGCGCGACTCACGCCGGTTCAGCAGAACCTCGGTGTAAGCCTCGATACCGCCGCCGAGGTCGAAGCTGGCGTCGGCGTAGACCGTCGAGCGCTCGATCTCGGGGATGAACGACGCCTCTTGCGCGAACGGGTGGTTGGCGTTTGCGACGCCCTGCACCGCCCGGTCGAGGTCCTCGTCGCCGGAGGTGTAGTCGACCAGGAACCAGTTCGCCGGAGCGCGCAGGTCTCCCGCATCGTTCGCCTGGGTCCGGAACGCGTTGGTGCCGGGCACCAGCGTGCCGAGCGTGCCGGTCGGGTCGTACTGCAGCTTTCCGCCCGGAGGCACGTTGTCGCCGCCGTAGTTGTAGAGCCAGATGTGCCCCCACAGGGTGTCGCGGCAGGCGTACTCGCCCGTGCGCGCGTCCACCCGGTCGTTACGAAGGCCGGTCGCAGAGTCGAAAGTGTAGTCGGTCGAGCAGTTCAGGTAGTCGCGGTCGCCGAGCTTCAGCTCTTCCTGCTTGTAGTAGTCGCCCGAGATGCTGAAGTGGCCGCGGTCGAAGGTCCGGCCCCAGCTTCCGCTGAGCCGGTACACCGCGCCGCCTTCTTCCTGGGGCTGGCTGGTGTAGGCGCTGATCTCGCCGCCGTCGCGGTTGCGCTTGGTGATGATGTTCACCACCCCGGCCACCGCGTCCGAACCGTAGACCGAAGAGGCGCCGTCCTTCAGGATTTCGATCCGCTCGATCGCCGATTGCGGGATGACGTTCAGGTCGAAGGCCGAAACGCCGCCGCGCACGCCGGCCGGACCGGCGCGGCGGCCGTTCAGCAGCACCAGCGTGCGGTTGGCGCCCAGGCCGCGGAGCGAGATCGTCTGCGCGCCGGGGCCGCCGTCGGTGACGAAGGCGCTGGAAATGATCGAGTTGACCTGCGGCGAACCGGCGGCCAGCGACGACGATTGGAGCAGCTCGCCCGTGTCGGCCATGCCTTCCAGGGTCGCCTGCTCGCTGGTCAGGATCTGGACGGGCGAGGGGCTGGTGAACTCGTTGCGCCGAATCCGCGAGCCGGTGACCACGATCTCCTCTTCGGCTTCACCCGCCTCCTCGGCCGCGGGCTCCTCGGAAGGCGCCGCGTCCTGCGCGTAGGCGAAGCTCGGAGCGAGAACCGCGAGGCCCGCGATCATCGAGGTGGTCAACAGCAGAGATTTTCTGACAGCCATGAAGGCCCCCCAAGTGGAAGCGAACTGCTTCACGAAGAAGCATAATCGCGGAACCGTCGCGGTTGCGGTCCGGTTGGGCAAGGCTGGACTACGGCTTGCGGCGGCTTTGCGTCCAAACTGTGTCCGTTCGGGCACAGTCGACAGGCTTGCGCCTGCGGCGGCTTCGAGCCAAAATCGCTAAAGTTTGGAGATCACCGATGCTCAGCGCCGTGTTTCTTTCCGCCGCCCTCCTTGTCGCCGCCGACGCCCCGGCTGCGCAAACCGGTCAGACCGAACAGGCTCCGGCCGCCACGAACACCAAGGCGGACAAGGAGCGGCTGGTGTGCCGCAAGGAGCACGACGTCGGCTCCCACCGTCCGCGCAAGATCTGCATGACCAAGGCCGAATGGGAGGAGTTGGAGGACAACGCCCGCCGCGCCCAGAACCGGTCGAACGCCACCCAGGACCTGTCGCGCATCGCTCCGAAGTGATCTGCGCCGCATCGGGCTAGGCCCGCGGCGCGCCTGGTCCGCGCGCCGCCCCTTGCCACGTCTCCCGTTCTCGCGTATTTGCGCCCGCTTTCCTGGAAGGCGGTCTCACGCGGTCGTCCAAGCACTCGGGGCGTTCGGTCCCGGTCGCCGCGCCTGAGATCCATCGCAACGCCCGGTCTTCCGTCCGGGCGCGGCGCCGCCTTCCACTCACGGAAGAGGACCCATGGCTTTCTACGAACACGTGGTCATCTCGCGGCAGGATATCTCGCCGCAGCAGGCCGAAGCGCTTAACGACACCATCAAGGCTCTGATCGAGGAACGCGGCGGCAACGTCGCCAAGATCGAGTACTGGGGTCTGCGCAACCTCACCTACCGGATCAAGAAGAACCGCAAGGGCCACTACTCCCTGCTGGCGATCGACGCTCCCGCCGACGCCGTCAAGGAGATGGAGCGCCAGCTGTCGATCAACGAAGACGTGCTGCGCTACATGACCGTCCGCGTCGACGAGCTCGACCTGGAACTGTCGCCCGTGCTGGCGCGCAAGGAGCGCGAGCGCGAACGGGGCGACCGTCCCGACCGCGACCGTCGCCCGCCCAGCGGCTTCGAAGAATATCCGGCCTGAGGATCCCGAACATGACCGATACGACCGCCGCTCCCGCCCTGGGCGCTCCGGCCGGCT
>DASPKD010000043.1:0-2587 GCA_035628275.1 Caulobacteraceae bacterium
CCGTGGGTCTTGTGGCTGCCCTCCATGGTGGCGGCGCCCTTGCCGATGCGGGTGCGGCAGGCGATCAGGCTCGGCCGGTCCTGCTTGGTCGCCCACAGCAGGGCGCGGCGGATCTGGCCGTGGTCGTGGCCGTCGATGCGCTTCACCGCCCAGCCGGCGGCCTTGAAACGGGCGATCTGGTCGCCGGTCTCGGCGATCGACAGCTTCCCGTCGATGGTGATCTCGTTGTCGTCCCACAGCACGGTCAGCTTGTTCAGGCGGAACCGGCCGGCGATGCCCATCGCCTCGTGGCTGATCCCCTCCATCAGGCAGCCGTCGCCGGCGACCACCCAGGTGCGGTGGTCGACCAAATCGTCGCCGAAGCGCGCCGCCAGGTGACGCTCGGCCATGGCCATGCCGACGGCGGTGGCCAGTCCCTGACCCAACGGCCCGGTGGTGGTCTCCACGCCCGGCGTGTGGCCGAACTCGGGATGGCCGGGAGTCTTGGACCCCCACTGGCGGAAGTCGCGCAGCTCCTCGGCGGTCATTCCCTTGACGCCGGTCAGGTGCAGCAGGGCGTAGATCAACATGGATCCATGCCCGGCCGACAGAACGAAACGGTCGCGGTCGGCCCAGTCCGGCCGGGCCGCGTCGTACTTCAGAAAGCGGGTGAACAGCACCGTCGCCGCGTCGGCCATGCCCATCGGCATGCCGGGGTGACCGGACTGGGCCTGCTCGACCGCGTCCATCGCCAGCACGCGGATCGCGTCGGCCATCAGCTCGGGGGTGACGGCGCGGACCGGGGCGTCGGCCATGGGAGGCTCCGAATTCGAGGCGGGGAGGAGGACGCGGGCGCTTTACCTGAGGCGCGGCGCGGGTTCTATACGGATTCGCGTGTCAGGTTTCCGGCGGGGGCGCTCGAATGGCCGACGGACGATCGGAACTGGAAGAAGCCGCCGCGCGGCTGGACCGGGCCGTGGCGGCGCTGGAGGCGCGCGTGCGGGGCCTGAAGAGCCGCGCCGCCCGTCCCGAGGGCGACCTGTTCGACGCGGCTCCAGACCCTGGCGGCCCCTCGCCGCGCGAGCGCGCGCTGGAGGAAGCGGCGGCCGAGGCCTCCGCCGCCCTGGGCCGCGCCGCCGACCAGGTGCGCTTGATCCTGAACGGGGAGGGCTGACCCATGGCCACGGTGACGGTGGAGATCAACGGCCGCCCCTACTCCGTCGGTTGCGCCGACGGGCAGGAGGCGCGGGTGCGGGACCTGGCCCGCCAGTTCGACGAGAACGTCCGCCAGGTGGCGATGGACGTGGGCCACGTGGGCGAGCTGCGCCTGTTCCTGATGGCCGCCCTGCTGATCGCCGACGAGATGACCGACGTTCGCAGCCAGCTGATGCGCCTGCGCGCCGAAGCGGACCGGGCGGGGGCGCAGGTCGCGGGCTCTGCCGAGGCGGAGCAGCGCGCCGCCCTGGCGCTGAGCGCGGCCGCCGAGCGGATCGAGAAGCTGGCGGCCGAGATCGCCTGATGCCGCTCGTCCGGGCGAACGGGATAGACGTCGAATACGAGTCCTTCGGCCCCGACGACGCCGAGCCGATGCTGTTGGTCATGGGGCTCGGCTACCAGCTGACCCGCTGGCCCGAGGCGTTCGTACGGCTGCTGGTGGAACGCGGAAACCTGCGGGTGATCCGCTTCGACAACCGCGACGTCGGCCTGTCGAGCAAGATGGATCACGCCGGCCCGCTCAACGCCGCCCAACTGTTCGGGGAGCGCATGCAGGGCCGGCCGATCGCGCCGCCCTACACGCTGGACGACATGGCCCGCGACGCGGTCGGCCTGCTCGACGCGCTGAAGATCGATCGCGCGCATGTGGTCGGCGCCTCGATGGGCGGGATGATCGCCCAGCTGATCGCGGCCGATCACCCGGCGCGGGTCAAGTCGCTGACCTCGATCATGTCGACGACGGGGAACCCGCTGGTGGGCCAGCCCACGCCGGAGGCGTTCATGGCGCTGGCCACGCCCGCTCCGCCGCCCTCGGACGAGGCCGCCTTCGTCGCCCATGCGCTGCGGGTGGCGCGGGTGATCAGCGGCCCCGGCTATCCGCTGGACGAACAGGCTTGGACCGAGCGGGTGCTGGCGGACGCGAAGCGCAGCTATCACCCGCCCGGCTTCGTGCGCCAGCTGGCGGCGATCTGGGCCGCGCCCGACCGCACGGAGAAGCTGCGGACGATCACCGCGCCCACGGTGGTTATCCACGGCGAACTCGACCCGCTGGTCCAGCCCGACGGCGGGCGCGCCACCGCCGCGGCGGTCCCGGGCGCGGAGATGGTCTCCCTGCCGCGCATGGGCCACAGCCTGCCGGTCGAGCTCTACGACGAGCTGGCGGCGGCGATCCTGCGGGCGGTGGAGCGAGGGCGCAGCGCCTGAACTTCAAAGGCTCCGCTTGAGGTCGCAGCCGCCAGGGCTTACCTTGATCCTCGGCGGGTCGTGCTGCGGCTCACGTCGGAGGCTTCACATCCCGGGGACCTTAATCACCTCGACAGGGAGCTGTCCCTGGCCGGACCCGAGGGTCCGGACACACGGCGCCCACCTGGCTATCCAGGTCCGAGGGGATTGA
>DASPKD010000044.1:0-11183 GCA_035628275.1 Caulobacteraceae bacterium
CAGGGTCTTCGACACCCCGCCGTCGGTGTAGCCGGTGTTGAGCTGGGTCAGCTGCGTCCCGGTGTAGACCAGGTCGGTGTACTCCCCGCTCGCGGTCGTCACCCGGCTGATCAGGCCGTTGGCGTAGGTGAAGGCGAGCGCGGCGCCGTCGACGTCGGCGCTGGAGACGATCCGGCCGCCGTTGTCGGCGTCGTAGGTCTCCACGACCCGGCTGTTTCCGTCGGTCCAGCTCCAGGTCGAGCCGCTGAAGCCGAGCGTGTCGTAGGCGCCCGCCCCGGCGGTCGAGACGTACAGCCCCCGCGCGGCGTCGTAGGCGTAGACCGACTCCGAGCCGTCCCAGTCGGTGCGCGTGACCGTGCTGCCGGCGGTGTTGACCGTGCCGGTCAGGCCGGCGACCAGCCGCTGCACGCCGGCGCGCCAGTTGTCGCCGTTGTCGTCGGTGAAGCCGCCCTGGCTGTTATAGGTGCGGGCGATGGCGCTGTCGGGCCCCAGCCCGATCAGCATCTCGTCGGCGTTCTGCACCACCAGGTTGCCGGTGGCGGCGTTGACGTAGACGTTGTCGGACGCGCGGCCGAGCCCCGCCTGCCCGATCAGCCCCCGCGATCCCAGCACGAACGCCGAACTGCGCTCCAGACCCAGCCCCGAACCCGCGACCAAGGCGACCATGCGTATTCCCCCGACAGCACGAGGGACACGAAACACAGCCCCTCCTATGCTGTAGTCGGCGCCGGGAGACTTTCGTTAAGCGATATTTTCGCCGACCCACGATCCGGGGTTGTGGAGCCGGCGGCGGGGCGGTTAGTTGCCCCCACTTGCGGGGAGAGGAACATGACGGGCCAGGCGCCGGCATCGGGAGCATCGCGCGCCGCGCGCCTGATCGGTTACCTCGAACAGGACCCCGGCAATCTCGGCTTGCTGGCTTCCGCCGCCCAGGCCGCCTACGAGGAAGGCGACCTCGCGGCCGCCGCGACCCTGCTCGCCCGCCATGTCGCCCTGGAACCGCTCACGCCGGCCCTGCGCAATCTGGACGGTCTGGTGCGCCTGCGCTCCGGTCGCGTCGACGAGGCGGCGGAGATCTTCTCCGCCCTGTCGGCCGAAAGCGGCGGCGCGCCGGAACTGCGCTTCAATCTCGCGTGGTGCGAAGCCCTGCGCGGCGACTTCGCCGCCGTCGACCGCCTGATCGACGAGACCGTCGCGGCCGCCGCGCCCCGCGCCGCGGCGCTGAAGGTCGAGGCGCTGCATCACCTTGGTCGGCTGGAGGACGGCCTGGCGTTCGGCCTGGGCTTCGCCGAACAGTTCGTCGACGACCGCGACCTGGCGGCGGCCATCGCCCTGGTGGCGCTGGACCTGGAGGAAACCGACCTCGCCCGCCAGTACGCCGCCCGCGCCGACGGCGCCGGCGAGGCGCTCTCCACCTTGGGCGTGCTGGCGCTGGGTGACGGCGACGCCGACCAGGCGCTCGCGATCTTCGACCGCGCGCTGGGCTCCCGTCCCGGCAGTCCCCGGGCTCTGCTGGGCAAGGGTCTGGCGCTGATGCAGGCGGGCCGGACGGCGGAGGGAACCCTGCTGG
The DNA here is from genome assembly GCA_035628275.1 of Caulobacteraceae bacterium. Taxonomy (GTDB): domain Bacteria; phylum Pseudomonadota; class Alphaproteobacteria; order Caulobacterales; family Caulobacteraceae; genus DASPKD01. The sequence goes on from DASPKD010000044.1 coordinate 1,571, forward strand.
TGGAGAAGGGCGCCGAGACCTTCGGCGATCACCTGGGTTCGTGGATCGCCGCCGGCTGGGGTCGGTTCGCGCAAGGCGACCGCGCCGGCGCCCGTGCCGTGTTCGAAAAGGCCCTGGCGCTGGACGACGGCTTCGCCGAGAGCCACGGCGCGCTTGCGGTTCTGGACGTGCTGGACGGCGATCTGGCCTCCGGCGAGCGGCGCACCGCGGTCGCCCTGCGGCTGGATCGTCAGTGCTTCTCCGCCGCCCTGGCGCGCAGCCTGCTGCTCGCCGCCGCGGGCGACGAGAGCGGCGCCGAACGCGTGCGGACGATCGCGCTCAACACCCCGATCGGCCCGGACGGCAAGACCATCGCCGACGCCCTGGTGGCCATAGCGCCCAAGCGCCGCTGATCGATCACCTCGCGGCGGCGCGTAGCTCGCCCACCACCTTGTGCATCAGCGCCCGTCCCTGCGGGTCGTCGTCGACGGCGCCGGTCACCTGGTCGACCACCTGCTGGAACTTGGCTTCGTTGACCAGCTCCGGTCCAAAGTGCTCGGCCAGCACGTTCTGGATCAGCGCGCGGCCGAGCTGCCGGTCGTCCACGCTCTCCAGCGCCGCCAGCGCCTGTAGGTCGACTCCCGCCGACCGCCGCCCGTCTGCTTTCGCCTTGGCCGGGCGCGCGCCGCCTCGCTCGCTCAGGCGCTGACGCAGGATCGCGACGAGGCGGTCGGTCTGGGAAACGGCGATCATCGCGAACGTCCGGGCCGGTGATTCGGCGGTAGGCCCGGCAGGACTCGAACCTGCAACCAGACCGTTATGAGCGGCCGGCTCTAACCATTGAGCTACGGGCCCTCCGTCGAGGGGCGACCGGGGTAGCAAATCCGCTCCGCCTTGCGAAGGCCGCTTTGGTGAACCGCGCCGCCGCGCCTACGGTCAGGCTTCGTTCAGCGACCGACGGCCACGCTTCAGCCGTCATCCGGGATCACCTTCCGGACGAAACGAACGCGGGTCGCCGAACGAGCCCGCTCTGGAGACGAAAAGACCATGAAGACCCTCCTCCGCACCGCCCTGCTGGCGTCCGCCGTGCTCGCCGCCGCGAGCGTCCCCGCCCTGGCCCAGGACGCCCAGTCCACCCTTCCGGTCCCCTACCCCGGCCAGATCGTGGTGGTGCAGCAGGGGCCGACGCTGAACCTGTCGGCCTACGGCGAGACCCGCGTCGCCCCGGACATGGCGATGATCAACCTGGGCGTGGTCACCGAGGCGACCACCGCGGCGGAGGCCATGCGCCAGAACCGCGAGCGCATGGTTCAGGTCATCGCCGCCCTGAAGAAGCAGGGGATCGCCGAGAAGGACGTGCAGACCTCGGGCCTGAACCTGTCGCCCCAGTACACCTACCGCGAGAACCTGCCGCCGGAGCTGCGCGGCTACCAGGCGTCCAACCAGGTCACCGTGCGGGTGTTCGACCTGGCGCGGCTGGGCCAGGCGGTGGACGCGGTCGTCTCGGCAGGTTCCAACCAGGTCAACGGCATCTCCTTCGGCCTGAAGGACCCGCAGACGGCGGAGAACGCCGCGCGCCTCGCGGCGGTGAAGAACCTTCAGGCCAAGGCTCAGCTCTACGCTTCCGCCACCGGCATGCGCGTCAAGTCGCTGCGCACCCTGTCGGAAGGCGGCGGCTTCATGGTCGCCCCGCCGCCGGTCGCCTACAAGGTCGAGTCCGCCATGGCCGACGCCGGCGCCTCCACCCCCGTCGCCGCGGGCGAGCTGACGCTGCGGGTGGACGTGACGGCGGTGTACGAACTGGAGAAGTGAGAGTCGGGCCTCCCTCCCCTTTACGGGGGAGGGACAGGCCTTGCGGAGAGAGGTGACGCCGCCGCCTTCCTTCTCCCCTTGCGGGAGAAGGGAGCCTCTTACGCCGCCCGCTTCGGCCGGTTGTCGTCGTCCAGCAGCACCACCGTCGGGGCGTAGTTGCGGGCTTCTTCCTGCGGCAGCAGGCCGTAGGTTACCACGATCACCTTGTCGCCCTTCTGCACCAGCCGCGCGGCGGCGCCGTTGACGCCGATCACCCGCGATCCGCGCGGGGCCTCGATGGCGTAGGTGGTGAAGCGGGCGCCGGTGGTGACGTTCAGCACGTCGACCTGCTCGTGCGGCAGTATGCCGGAGACGTCCAGCAGCTCGCGGTCGATGGCGATGGAGCCCTCGTAATCGAGGTCGGCCTGGGTCACCGTGGCGCGGTGCAGCTTGGCCTTCATCAGGGTGACCAGCACGGGCGGGCTCCTTTGCGGACCCTGCTCATATACGCGCGAGGCCGCCCCCGTTCAACGAAACCTTCGCAAGTGCGAAACGGCGGTGCGGCAAGCCGGAGTTTGCGCGCCGCCGGAGGCCGTGCCAGTTTCCGCCCGCCGTCACGGAGCCTTACGTGCTGAACGCTTTCTTCAAGGACCTTCGCCAGGTGCGCCGGCTCGGACCGGGATACGCGCTTCGCCACCTGGACCGGCTGCGCGGCGCCGAACGGGCCAGCATCCAGGTCAAGGGCGTCGGCCCGATCCACGTCCGGCTGGAGGACAGCGACGCCGACGTGATCCGGCAGGTGTTCGACAAGCGCGAGTACGACCTGCGCCGGTTTCCCCAGTTCCAGCGGATCGAAGCTGCCTACGAGCGCATGCTCCAGGCCGGCCAGACGCCGCTGGTGGTGGACGCCGGGGCCAACATCGGCCTGACCTCCATGTGGTTCTCGCGCATGTTCCCGAAGGCGCGCGTGCTGGCGGTGGAGCCCGACCCGGCCAACCTCGAGATCTGCCGGCTGAACGTCGCGCGCTACGACAACGTGCAGGTGGTGGACGCCGCCATCGGCGCGCAGTCGGGTCGCGTCGACCTCGAAAACCCCGAGGGTCGGTCGTTCTCGGTGCGCACCCGCCGGTCCGACGACGGTGCGGTGCCGGTCGTCACCGTCGACGACCTGCGCGCCCTGGTCGACGGACCGACCGGCCTGCTGGTGGTCAAGGTGGACATCGAGGGGTTCGAGGCCGACCTGTTCGCCGGCGACGTGTCCTGGCTCGACGACACCGAGGTGCTGATCGTCGAGCCGCACGACTGGATGCTGCCCGGCGCCCGCTCCAGCCGTTCGCTGCAGAAGGCGCTGTTCGCGCGCGACTTCGAGATGCTTATCCGGGGCGAGAGCCTGATCTTCGTGCGCTAGGCGCCGTTCGCGCGGCGCCGGATACGGTCGCGATGCGCTTTCGACACCTTCGACCAGGCGTTGGACGCCACGCATCCGGCCCAGGTCGTCGGCCCGAGTTCGCGCGCCTGCCAGGCCACGCGGGCGAACGGGTCGCTCAGCAACGTGCCCAGGTCCGCCGCGCCCTTGCGTTCGCGGCTGCTGCGGCGAGGCCGCGCGGCCATGCCGTCGATGGACGAGCGCTGGAACACGTCCTGCTCCACCGGCGACGGCGCGACCCCGTAGGTGCGCATCCTGCACTCCCACACCCGGCGCAGGTCCGCGTCGATCGGACGGCGGCGGACCGAAGGCCGTTCCAGGAAGCGCCGCGCGCCCGCGTTGCTGATCAGATAAGCGCCCGTGCCCAGCGGCACGCGGCTGTAGCGGACCAGCTCGACCCCATCCCCCAGCGGCCGCACGTGCGCCACCGCGGTCTTCACCAGTCCCGACAGCCGCACGATGTGCCAGCCCTCCGGCAGGTCGCCCGCCTGATCGAGGACCCCCCGCAGGTGCGGCTTCAGTTCCACGTCGTCCTCGAGCACTAGGGCGTGCGGCAGCCCCTCCTCGACGACACGGCGCATGATCAGCAGGTGGCTGGCGTAGCAACCCACCTCGCCCGGCAGCAGCACCGGCGAGGCGGTCGCGCCCGGCTCGAAGAACCAGGACCGCAGCGCCTCGGGAACGGCGTCGCCGCGAACGGCCGCGACGCGCTCCCAGTCCAGTCCCGCCGCCTGCAGCTGAGGCGTCATCCAGTCCAGCCGCGCGCGGTCGGTGTCCAGGTTGATCACGAAGGTCTTCAAGGGCCCGCCCCGCCGAATTCGGGCGCTCCTTAGCCGGAGCCGGGGGGCGCGACAATCACAGGGTGGGCGGGCTAAACACCGCGCATGACCACCCGCCCCCTGTTCGTCACCCGCCTGTACGAGGGCTCGCTCGCCGCCGAGCGCGGGTTCGAGACGTTCCGCCGTGAGCTGGAGGACGCCTGCCGGTCGCTGGCGCGCGACGACGCGGCGGGACGGGCCTGGTCCACGGCGCACGCCTATCCGGGCTACACCTCCTACGCCTCGCTGAACGATCTGCCGCTCCGCGACCCCGCTTTCGCCGAGCTGAAGCGCCGGATCGACCGCCACGTCGCCCGCTTCGCCGAGGAGGCGCACATGGACCTCGGCGGTCGCCGGCTGAAGCTCGACAGCCTGTGGGTCAACGTGCTCAAGCCCGGCGGCGCCCACACCGGCCACATCCACCCTCACAGCGTGGTCTCCGGCACCGTCTACGTCTCCACGCCCGAGGGCGCGAGCGCCCTGAAGCTGGAGGACCCGCGCCTGCCGATGATGATGGCCGCCCCCTCCCGCACCGCCGACGCGCCGGAGGAAGCGCGCACCTTCGTCTACGTGCGTCCCGAACCCGGCACGGTGCTGCTGTGGGAAAGCTGGCTAAGGCACGAGGTGCCCGCCAACGCCGCGAAGTCCGACCGCATCAGCGTCAGCTTCAACTACCGGTGAGGCTTCAGGCGGCGGCCTGCTGCGGCTGGCGCCGCACCAGACGTGCGTAGGCGTCCATCAGGCCCAGGCTGACGGCGCCCGGGGTGAAGCGGAACTCGCCGATCTCGCTGACCGGGGTGACTTCCGCGGCCGTGCCGGTCAGGAAGCATTCTTGGAAGCCCGACAGCTCCTCGGGCTGGATGTGGCGCACCACCACCTCGATCCCGCGCTGGCGGGCCAGCTCGATCACCGTGCGGCGGGTGATGCCGTCCAGGATCCCCTCCACCGGCGGCGTGTGGATCACGCCGTCCTGCACGAAGAAGGCGTTGGCGCCGGTGGCCTCGGCCACGTAGCCGCGCCAGTCCAGCATCATCGCGTCGGCGTAGCCGTTCGACTCCGCGTCCATCTTGGAGATGGTGCAGATCATGTACAGGCCCGCGGCCTTGGACTCCGACGGCGCGGTCTGCGGATCGGGCCGGCGGTACTTGGCCCACTTCAGGCGGATGCCGCGCGCCTTGGTCTCGGGATCGAAGTAGCTCGGCCACTCCCAGGCGGCGATGGCGACGTGGGTGCGGGTGTTGAAGGCGGAGACGCTGACCTGCTCGGGCCCGCGGTAGGCGACGGGGCGCACGTAGCAGTCGGTCAGGCCGTTGCGCGCGCAGGTCTCCTTGCTCGCCTCGTCGATCTCGGCCACGCTGTACGGAATCTGGAAGCCCAGGATTTCGGCGGAGCGGAACAGGCGTTCGGTGTGCTCGCGCAGCTTGAAGATTTCGCCCTCGTACATCCGCTCGCCTTCGAACACGGACGAGCCGTAGTGGATGGCGTGGGTCAGAACGTGCGTCTTGGCTTCACGCCAGGGCACGAATTCGCCGTTCAGCCAAATCCAGCCGTCACGATCGTCGATGGGAACGAACGACATTGAACGTTTTCTCCGCTATTCAAGCCGACGTTAGAGCGTCACGCCCAGGCTCGGTCAATCGCAGCGAGGGAAAGGGAGCGAAATCGTGATCGCGGCGGATCAGGGACAGCGGCACCTGCTGGTGGTCGACGACGACGACCGCATCCGCGACCTGCTGAAGGAATACTTGGCGCGCAACGGCTTTCGCGTCACCACCGCCGCCCACGCCGGCGCGGCGCGGCGGCTGCTGGAGCTGCTCGACTTCGACCTGCTGATCCTGGACGTGATGATGCCGGGCGAGGACGGGTTCTCCCTGACGCGCTGGGTCCGCAAGACAGGGCCCACCCCGGTGCTGATCCTGACCGCGCGCGGCCTCCCCGACGACCGTATCGAGGGCCTGAGCCTGGGCGCCGACGACTACCTGGCCAAGCCGTTCGAGCCGCAGGAGCTGCTGCTGCGCGTGGAGGCGATCCTGCGCCGAGCCGGGCCCAAGCCGTCGGGCCCGCGCAAGGTGCAGCTGGGCCCCTGCGAATTCGACCTGGACCGCGCCGAGCTCAGCCGCGACGGGTCGCCGATCCGCCTGACCGAGGCCGAGGCGCAGCTGCTGAAGGTCCTGGCCGCCAACGCCCACGCCGCGGTCGACCGCATGGACCTGGCCCGCGACAGCGCCGACTCCACCGGCCGGGCGGTGGACGTCCAGGTCACCCGCCTGCGCCGCAAGATCGAGGCCGATCCGCGCAATCCCCGCTATCTCCAGACTGTGCGCGGCGTAGGCTACATGCTGGCCCCCGACTGATGCGGCTCGCACCGCCCCGCCTGTGGCCGCGGCTGCTCAAGCGCGGCCTGCCGACCTCGCTGTGGGGCCGGGCGCTGCTGATCATCGTTTTGCCCGTCGCGCTCATGCAGATGGCGGTGACTTGGGCGTTTTTTGAAGCACATTGGGAGACCGTCACGGCCCGGCTGTCGGAGGGTCTGGCCGGCGACATCGCCTGGGCGGTGGAGAGCTATCGCGACGATCCGCGCCCCGCCGCTTTCGCCAAGGTGGCCGAGCGCGCCGAGCGCTCGATGCAGATCTCCATCGCCCTGCAGCCCGGCCGCACCCTGCCTACCCGCCGCGGGGACCGGACCCTGTTCGGGGCCCTCGACCGGACGCTGGAACGCGCGCTGGACGATCGGCTCGATCAGCCGTTCTGGTTTCACACCACCCGCTACCCCGCCTACATCGACATCCGCGTGCAGGTCCCCGAGGGGGTGCTGCGGATCATCGCGCCGCGCGACCGGGCGGTGGCCACGCGGGGCCATATCTTCGTGCTGTGGCTGGCGGGCGCGACCATCCTGCTGACCGCCGTGGCCGTGCTGTTCATCCGCAACCAGGTCCGCGCCATCGAGCGCCTGGCCGAGGCGGCCGAGGCGTTCGGCAAGGGCGTCGACGTGGCCGAGTTCAAGCCCTACGGCGCCAAGGAGGTCCGCCAGGCCGCCTGGGCCTTCCACGCCATGCGCGAGCGCATCCAGCGCCACCTGGAGCAGCGCACCGCCCTGCTGGCCTCCGTCAGCCACGACCTGCGCACCCCCCTCACCCGCCTGAAACTCGAACTGGCCCTCGCCGACCCCACCAAGCGCACCGCGGCGATGAAGCAGGACCTGGCCGAGATGGAGCACATGATCGACGAGTACCTGGCCTTCGCCCGCGGCCAGGCCGGCGAACAGGCCGAAGAAGTGCGCCTGCGCGGCCTCGTCGATGAGGTGGCCGAGGGCGCCCGCCGCGCCGGCGCGCAGGTGGAGGTGTCGGTCGAGGACGAGCTGACCGCCCTGGTGCGCCCGAACGCCTTCAAACGCGCCCTGTCCAACCTGGTGATGAACGCCGCCGCCCACGGCGAGACGGTTCGGGTCGTCGCCCGCGCCCTGCCCTCCGGCGGGATCGAGGTGGCGGTCGACGACGACGGTCCGGGCATTCCGGCCGAGCGTTACGAGGAAGCGTTCAAGCCGTTCTCGCGCCTGGACGAGTCCCGCAACCAGAACCTGAAGGGCGTGGGGCTGGGCCTGGCCATCGCCCGCGACGTGGCCCGCGGCCACGGCGGCGAGGTGACCCTGGACAAGAGCGACCTCGGCGGCCTGCGCGCGGTCGTGCGCCTGCCCGGCTGATCACGAAGACGCGAGCCCCTGGCGGAGCGCTCCGCCCCTCCCCAAGTGAACCGTCGAGCTTTTCGCTTCGGGGACGTCCAGATGAAGACCTTCGCCCTTTCCGCCGCCCTGATCTTCTCCGCCGCGGCCGCGCATGCCGCCGCGGCCGGTCCGGTGGCCGACGTGACCGTCTCCATCGGTCCGGGGCTGCGCGAAAAGGCCGAAGTCTACGGCGCACGCGACCTGCAGCGCCTGGCCGCCGAGCTGGAGGCCGACGTCGAGACGGCGCTGGCTCGCGAAGGACGGCTGGGCCAGGACGGCGGGCGGCTGGAGCTGGTGCTGGCCGACGCCGTGCCGACCCGCCCGACCTTCGAGCAGATGAGCGATCGCACCGAGCTGTCCATGCAGAGCTTCGGAACCGGCGGCGCGACCATCGAGGGTCGGTTCGTCCACGCCGACGGCTCCAGCGAGCCGGTCGCTTTCCGCTGGTACGAAAACGACATTCGCTGGTCGCAGAACGCCGGAACCTGGAGCGACGCCGAACGGGCTTTCGAACTGTTCGCGCGCGACTTCGCCAGGGACCGCTGAAACGGCGCTTGCGACGAGCGCCTTGACGCGCTCGCACGGTTGAACAGACTTTCCCCTGTCCTCGGCGCCGGCCGGAGTTCCCGTGCAGACCTTCATCGAAGCCGTCACCTTGGGGCACGTTTCAGAGGTGAAGGTGGTCCTCGCCTCCGCCCTGGCGGCGGCGGCGGTCTGGCAGGCGGCCTTGATGGCGGTCGGCTGGGGCGCCGTCCGGGTTCCGTTTCTTCAAGTGCGTCCGGCCGCCAAGGCGCACCGCGCTCTCGGCGACGCGATCGTCGTCGTGGCCCTCGTCGTCTCGGCGCTCTGTCTCGGCTACTTCGGGGTGGAGGCGGAGGAGTCCGACGCCCACGCGCCGGTGGCCCTGGCCCTGCTCGGCGTGCTGGCGGTCAAGATCGCCGTGGTGCGGGGGCCGCCGCGGTTCGGCTTCCTGCTTCCGCCGCTCGGCGTCGCGGCGCTGGTTCTGTTCATCGCCGCCTGGGCCACCGCGGCGGCGCCGTACCTGGGGTGAGCCGATGAACGAGGCGGAGAAGCGGCAGATGGCGGGTTCGCTGCTCGCCGCGCTGGCCCTGGTCGCCGCCGTGGTGCTGTTGGTCGCCTGGCGCATCGGTCCGGACGGGGTCCCGTCACGGGCGCGCGAGGAGGTGTTCGAGGAACGCGCCGAGGAAGCGGAGGACGTGCGCGACCGCTCCGACCGCAGGGGGCGCGGACGCGGGCGCGATTGAGAGCCTAGCGCCTCATTCCCACTCGATCGTGCCCGGCGGCTTGGACGTCACGTCGTAGACGACGCGGTTCACGCCGCGCACCTCGTTGACGATGCGGGTGGCGGTGCGGCCCAGCACGTCCCAGGGGAACTCGAAGAAGTCGGCGGTCATGCCGTCGGTGGAGGTGACGGCGCGCAAGGCCAGGACGTTTTCGTAGGTGCGGGCGTCGCCCATCACGCCCACCGTCTTGACCGGCAGCAGCACGGCGAAGGCCTGCCAGATCCTGTCGTACAGGCCCGCGGCCCGGATCTCCTCCAGGTAGATGACGTCGGCCTTCTGCAGCACCTCGACCTTGTCCGGGGTGACCTCGCCCGGGATGCGGATGGCAAGACCCGGGCCCGGGAACGGGTGGCGGCCGACGAAGTCGTCGTGCAGGCCGAGCTCGCGGCCCAGCGCCCGCACCTCGTCCTTGAACAGTTCGCGCAGGGGCTCCACCAGCTTCAGCTTCATGAAGTCCGGCAGGCCGCCGACGTTGTGGTGGCTCTTGATCACGTGGCTGGGGCCGCCGGCGGCCGAGACGCTCTCGATCACGTCCGGATAAAGCGTTCCCTGGGCCAGGAACTCGGCGCCCTCG
>DASPKD010000045.1:0-15774 GCA_035628275.1 Caulobacteraceae bacterium
AGGACGCCGCATGGCGCCTGCGCCCGCTCAAGATCCCGGCGGCCGGCCTCTCCCCGAGGGGCCGAAGCACGTCGCCGTCATCATGGACGGCAACGGCCGCTGGGCGAAGGCCCGCGGCATGCCGCGCACCCTGGGCCACCGCGCCGGGGTCGCCGCCCTGAAACGCACCGTCGAAGGGGCCCCGGCGCTCGGCGTCGAGTGCCTGACCGTGTTCGGCTTCTCGACCGAGAACTGGCGCCGCCCGGTGCAGGAAGTCTCCGAGCTGATGGGGCTGGTGAAGCTCTACGTGCAGACCGACCTGGACCGGCTGGCGCGCGAAGGCGTGCGGGTGCGGATCCTGGGGCGGCGCGACGACCTGCCGGCCGACATCGCCGAGATCGTGCGCCGGTCGGAGGAGAAGACCGCCGGCAACGACCGCTTCCTGCTGCAGGTGGCGTTCAACTACGGCGGGCGCGCTGACATCGTCGAGGCGGCCAAGGCCTACGCGCGCCGCGTGCGCGACGGCGCCGCCGATCCCGACGCCCTGGACGAGGCGGCGTTCGGCGGGTTGCTCTCCACCGCCGCCGGGCCGCCGCTGGACCTGGTGGTGCGCACCAGCGGCGAGCGGCGCATCTCGAACTTCCTGTTGTGGGAGGCGGCCTACGCCGAGTTCGTCTTCCAGGACATCCTGTGGCCGGACTACGGGCCTGAGGCCCTGGCCGAGGCGATCGCCGAGTTCCGGCGACGCGAGCGGCGTTTCGGCGGCGTCGAGGCCCATGACGTCCTCGCCGCGGGCTAAGCGCTTCAACTGGAACGACCTGGGGGTCCGCGTCCTTTCGGCCGTGGTGCTGATCCCGGCCGCCGTGGCGGCCGTGGCCCAGGGCGGCTGGCTGTTCCTGCTGCTGGTCTCGATCGGGGCGGCCCTGCTGTCGATCGAATGGGCGCTGATGAGCGCGCCGCAAGCGCCCTCTCGGGTCGCGATCGCGGTGGCGGCCGGCGTGTTGCTGGCCGTGTTCGCGGGCGACCTCGGCGACTTCTCCGCCGCCTTCGTGCTGCTGGTGTTCGGGGCGGCGGCGGCGGGACTGTACGCGCGGAGGCTGGGCGCCTCGGCGATCGATGCTGCTTACGGGGTGCTCTACATCGGCTGGCCTTGCGTGGTGCTGGTGTGGCTGCGCGAGCAGGAGCCCGACGGTCGCGCTTGGACCATCCTGCTGTTCACCGTCGCCTGGGCGTCCGACATCGCCGCCTACGTGGTCGGCAACACCTTCAAGGGGCCAAAGCTGTGGCCCCGGTTCTCGCCCAACAAGACCTGGTCCGGGTTCGTCGGCGGCCTTCTGGCCGGCATGATCGCCGCCGCGGTCACGGTCGGCTTCGTCGACACCGGCATGCGGCCGGTGACCGCCGCGATCGTGGGTCTGGTGGTGGCGCTGGCGACCATGGGCGGCGACCTGTGGGAGTCGGCGCTGAAGCGCCGGTTCGGGGTAAAGGACGCCGGGCACCTGATTCCCGGACACGGCGGGCTGATGGACCGGGTCGACGGGCTGATGTTCGCCGTGGTGGCCATCGCCGCGGCGCGGCTGCTGGCCGAGTTCGGAGGCCTGGCGTGACCCTGTCCCGACGCGTGACGGTGCTGGGCTCCACCGGATCGGTGGGGGTCTCCACCCTGGACCTTATGGACCGGGCGCAGGCGGCCGGGACCGCCGTGTTCGAGGTCGAGGCGCTGGTCGCCGGCCGCAACCTGGACCTGCTGGCCGAGCAGGCCCGCCGCTGGCGCCCGCGCGTGGTCGTCGCCGCCGACGAGTCCTCCCGCGCCGCCCTCGCCGAACGGCTCGCCGACCTGGACGTGGCGGTGGAGGCGGGGGAGGGCGCGGTGCTCGAAGCCGCCTCCCGCCCGGTCGACTGGGTGATGGCGGCCATAGTTGGCGCGGCGGGCCTGCGGCCCACCTGGGCGGCGGCGCGGACGGGGGCGGTGATCGGCCTGGCCAACAAGGAGAGCCTGGTCTGCTGCGGTCCCTCCTTGCTTGAGACCGCGCGGGCGGCCGGCGGCCAGGTGATCCCGGTGGACTCCGAGCACTCGGCGATCTTCCAGGTGCTGCAGCCCGCCTGCGCCGACCAGGTCGCGAAGATCGTCCTGACCGCCTCAGGCGGGCCGTTCCGCACCTGGTCGCACGAAGCGATGCGCGCGGCCTCGCCTGAACAGGCGGTGGCCCATCCGAACTGGTCCATGGGCGCCAAGATCTCGGTCGACTCCGCCACCATGGCCAACAAGGGCCTGGAGATGATCGAGGCCTCCTACCTGTTCGGCGTGCCCGAGGATCGGATCGGGGTGCTGGTCCACCCGCAGTCGATCGTCCATAGCCTGGTGGAGTACGCCGACGGCTCGACCCTGGCCCAGCTCGGCCCGCCGGACATGCGCACGCCGATCGCCTGCGCGCTGGCCTGGCCGCAGCGCCTGGCCTGGCCCGCGCCGCGGCTGGACCTGGCGGCGCTTGGCGCGCTCACCTTCGAGGCGCCGGACGAGACGCGATTCCCCGCGCTCGGCGTCGCGCGTCAGGCGCTGCGCAAGGGCGGATGGGCGCCTGCGGCATTTAACGCCGCCAACGAGGTGGCGGTGCAGGCCTTCCTTGACCGTCGGATAGGCTTTCTCGATATTGCCTCGGCTGCGTCGGAGACCCTGGACCGCATGAGCGGACAGAATCTGGCGCCGGGGGCGGACGGCGATCCCTTGGAGGTCGCCTTGCAGATCGACGGCACGGCGCGGCGGACGGCTTCGGAGGTCGTCTCGCGGATGAGGTCGGCGGCCTGATCGTGGAGAGGTGAGTTCGGCCCCATGCTGGCGTTCCTTCAGTCGGCGGCGATCTACATCGTCCCGTTCCTCCTGGTGCTGACCCTGATCGTGACGGTGCACGAGCTCGGCCACTTCCTCGTTGCGCGCGCGCTCGGGACCAAGGTGGACAGCTTCTCCATCGGCTTCGGCCGGGCGATCGTGAGGTTCCAGGACAAGTCGGGCGTGGATTGGAAGCTCGGCTGGATCCCGCTGGGCGGCTACGTGAAGTTCGCCGGCGACGACAACGCCGCCTCCGTTCCCGATCGCGAGGCGGTCGAGGCGTTCCGGCGCGAGGTGGTCGCGAACGAGGGCGAGGGCGCCGCTTCCAAGTATTTCCACCTGAAGCCGGTGTGGCAGCGGGCCCTGATCGTGGCCGCCGGGCCGGTGATGAACTTCGTGCTGGCCATCGCGATCTTCACCGTCCTGTTCGCCGCCATCGGCGAGCAGACCGTGGCCGCGCGCGTGCAGTCGGTGGCCGAGGGTCCGGCCAAGGCGGCCGGCTTCCTGCCCGGCGACGTGATCGTGGGCGCCAACGGCCGGCCCACGCCCGACGTGGGCGACGTGCGCCGGGTGATCGCGCTGAACGCCGACACTCCGGTGAAGTTTCAGGTGAAGCGCGGCGATCAATTGATTGTTCTTACGGCCACGCCGGTCCGCGGCGTCGTCCAGGACGAGATCGCCGGGGCCCAGAAGATCGGCGTGCTGCGCGTGTCGCTCGGGCCCAGCAGCCAGGCCGACCTGGCCTTCAAGCGCCACAGCGTCCCGGAGGCCATGGGCCGCGCCGTCCAGCAGACCTGGAACGTGCTGGAGACGACCGTCACCTATCTCGGCCGGGTGATCACCGGCCGCGAGTCGGGCGATCAGCTGGGCGGGCCGCTCAGGATCGCGAAAACCTCCGGCGCCGTGGCGGAGCAGGCGACCAAGATCGAAGGCGGCTGGGAGCTGAAAGCGCTCAACCTCGCCATACAACTGCTTTCTTTGGCCGCTCTGCTCTCCATAGGCATCGGCTTCCTGAACCTGCTTCCGGTTCCGGTGCTGGACGGGGGCCATCTGCTGTTCTACGCCTACGAAGCCGTTGCACGGCAACCGCTAGGGGCTGAAATTCAAGCGGTCGGCTATCGTGTCGGTCTTGCTTTGCTGTTGGGATTGATGTTGTTCGTGACTTGGAACGATCTGCAGCAACTGCGCGTGTTTCAAATCCTCGGCGGGCTCTTTTCGTGAGCGTCCGCCCTCCGCCGATGGTCGAATCCATGTTCATGTCTAAATCCGACACCCGAGCCCGCAACCTCGCCCTGGCGTCGAGCTTCGCCGTACTGGCCGCCTGCGCGGCCTTCGGAACGCCCGCCCTGGCGCAGGACGCCCCGGTCGCGACCGCGCCGGTGCAGCAGTCCGGCCTGGTCGCGCGCATCGTGGTTCAGGGCAACGAACGGATCGATCAGTCGACCGTGCTGTCCTACCTGCCGATCCAACCCGGCGACATGGTCGATCCGGAGCGGATCGACCTGGCGGTGAAGACCCTGTTCCGCACCGACCTGTTCGCCGACGTCGAGATCGGTCTGGTCGGCACGGACCTGGTGGTGCGCGTGGTCGAGAACCCGATCATCAACCAGGTGGTGTTCGAGGGGAACGGATCGCTCTCCGAGGAAAAACTGCGGGACGAGGTCACGGTTCGCCCGCGCGGCATCTTCACCCGCTCGCGCGTGCAGCAGGACGTCCAGCGCATCGTCGAGCTGTACCGCCGCTCCGGCCGGATCTCCGCGACCGTGTCGCCCAAGATCGTCGAGCTGCCGCAGAAGCGTGTCGACCTGGTCTTTGAAATCGACGAGGGGCCGAAGACCGGCGTGCGCCGGATCAACATCCTGGGCAACCGCGCCTTCTCCGACGGAGACCTGCGCGAGGAGATGGTCACCAAGGAATCCCAGTGGTGGCGGTTCCTGTCGTCCAACACCAACTACGACCCCGATCGCATCGAGTACGACCGGGAGCAACTGAGGAAGTTCTACACCAACCGCGGCTACTACGATTTCCGCGTCGTTTCCTCGGTCGCCGAGCTGACCCCCGACCGTGAGGACTTCGCCGTCACCGTCACGGTGGACGAGGGGGACCAGTACAAGTTCGGCGAGGTCAAGGTTGAGACGGACGACAGCCAGAAGCTGGACCCCGCCTTCCTGCATGCGATCCTGCCGATCCGCTCCGGCCAGCTGTACCAGAGCGATCGCATCGAGGACGCCACCGACGCCCTGACCTTCGCCGCCGGCTCGGCCGGCTACGCCTTCGTCGACATCCGGCCTCGTTACAAGGCCAACAAGGACACCGACACCGTCGACGTGACCTTCCAGGTGCGCGAAGGGCCTCGGGTCTATGTCGAGCGCATCGACGTGGTCGGCAACGTCCGCACCATCGACCCCGTGATCCGGCGCGAGCTGCTGCTGTCGGAGGGCGACGCCTACAACAAGGTGCTGCTGGACCGCTCGCGCAACAACGTGCGCCGCCTGGGCTTCTTCAAGGACGTCACCATCGAGGAGCAGCCGGGCAGCGCGCCGGACCGCACCGTCGTCCAGGTGAACGTCGAGGAGCAGCCGACCGGCGAGCTCTCGTTCGGGGCCGGATTCAGCTCGGTCGACCAGTTCATCGTCGATTTGGGCGTCACAGAGCGAAATTTCCGCGGTCGCGGCCAGGATCTGCGCCTGCGCCTTTCGTTGGGCTCGCTGCGTCAGCAGATCGATTTCGGCTTCACCGAGCCGCGCTTCATGGGCCGCGATCTGCGCGCCGGCGTGGACCTCTATTCCTACCGCTTCGACTTCTCCAACGAGTCCTCGTTCGAAACCCAGTCCACGGGCGGCAGCTTGCGCCTGACGTTCCCGCTGAACGCCTGGACCTACCTGCAGACCCGCTACGATCTTCGGAACGACGAGATCGTGGTGGACGACGTGTTTTGCGGAATCGGGACCACCTCGACCTTGTGTCAGCAACGTGGGTCGTTCCTGACCTCGTTGGCGGGGTTCACCCTGAACGTCGATCGGCGCAACGACCCGCTGAATCCGACCCGCGGGTGGCGCGGCTTCCTGCGCCAAGGCATCGCCGGCCTCGGTGGAGACGTGAACTATCTGAAGACCGAGATGGAGGGCGCCGCCTACTACGGCATTCGTCCGAAATGGGTGGTCAGCGGGCTGGTCAGCGCCGGCTATGTGTCCGGCTGGAACGGCGACGACGTGCGGATCAGCGACCGGTTCTTCAAGGGCGGGAACAGCTTCCGCGGTTTCGAGACCGCCGGCATCGGACCGCGCGACCTGACCCGCGAGGACGCGCTTGGCGGCAACGCCTTCGCCATCGGCACCATCGAGCTGGCGTTCCCCACCGGCTTGCCGGAGGAGTACGGCATCAGCGCCGCCCTGTTCGCCGACGTGGGCACCCTGGGGATTCTGGATGATCGTTACCTGACCACTTCGGTCCGCGACGACCTGTCCCTGCGTGCGGCGGCGGGCCTCAGCGTCAAATGGCGCTCCCCCATGGGGCCCATTCGTTTCGACTTCAGCCAGATTTTGGCCAAAGAAGACTACGACAAGACGGAAACCTTCCGCTTCTCAACCTCCACGCAGTTTTGATCATGACCCTGAAAACGCTCGCTTCCGCCGTCGCTCTCTCGGCCGTGCTCGTCTCCTCCGGCGCCGCGACCGCCCAGACCGCTCCCGCCGCACAGCCCCAACTGGTGCAAGGCCCCGCCATCCCGGGAGTCTGCGTGTTCAACCAGGCCGTAGCCGTCGGTTCGTCCTCGGCCGGCAAGGCCATGGCGAACCGGCTGAAACAGTTGGGTGACGCCGTCACCGCCGAGCTTAAGCCGGAGACCACGGCGCTCGAGACGGAGGAGAAAAACCTTCGCGCCGCGGCGGACAAGAACAACGACGCGTTCAAGCAGCGCGCCAACACCTTCGGCCAGCGTGTCCAGAACTATCAGCAGAAGGTGAATCTGCGCGCTCAAGAGCTGCAGGCCACCGAAGCCGAGCAGATCAACAAGATCGGTACGGCGATGAAGCCGATCCTGACCACCGTCTATCAACAGCGCAAGTGCAGCGTCCTGCTCGACGCCAACGCGACGCTCGGCTACAGCCCTGAGATGGATCTGACCGACGAGGTCGTCCGCCAGCTCAACACCAAGCTCGCCAGCCTGACTTTCGACCGCAAGCGTCTGGACCAGCAGGCGGCCCAAGCCGCCGCCAAGCCCGCCGCGACGCCCGCCAAGAAGTAAGCCGCTCACGGAGACCGGATGCCCGACGCACGCTTTTTCGAGCACCCGGGCCCCGTTTCTCTGACCGACCTGCTGCGCGCCTCGGGCCTCGACGCCGCGGTGCGCGACGTCGAAATCGACAAGGCCGCTCCGCTCGTCGCCGCCGACGAGCGGAGCGTTTCCTTTTTCTCAGACCGCCGCTACCTGGCCGACTTGCAGGCGACCAGGGCCGGAGCGGTGTTCCTGCACCCCGCTTTCGCCGACAAGGCCCCCGCCGGCGCGGTCGCGATCGTCACCCGCGAGCCTCAGGCGGCCTGGTCGCGCGCGGCCGAGCGGCTGCACCCGCCCAGGCTGCTGGGCGCCCAGGACGGCCGGGTGCATCCGGGCGCCAGGCTGGAAGAGGGGGTGACTCTCGCGCCCGGCGTGGTGGTCGGCGACGGCGTCCAGATCGGTTCCGGCACGACGGTGGGCGCCAACACGTTGATCGGCCCGGGTGTCGCCGTCGGCCGCGGCTGCCGCATCGGCGCCAACGTCTCGATCGGCTTCGCCCTGATCGGCGACCGCGTGAAGATCTCCTCGGGCGTGGTGATCGGCGAGGCGGGGTTCGGCGTCGCGGGATCCTCCGTCGGCGCTGTCGACGTGCCTCAGCTGGGGCGTGTGATCATCCAGGACGGCGTCACCATCGGGTCCAACAGCTGCATCGACCGGGGCGCCTGGGACGACACGGTGATCGGCGAGAACGCCAAGCTCGACAACATGGTCCAGATCGCCCACGGCGTTCGCATCGGGCGCAGCTGCATGATCGCCGCCCACGTCGGCATCTCGGGCTCCACCACCGTCGGCGACGGGACGATGTTCGGCGGTCAGGCGGGCGTCGCCGACCACCTGAAGATCGGCTCGGGCGCGCGCATAGCCGGGCGCGCGGGCCTGATGCGCGACGTGCCCGACGGCGAGACCTGGGCCGGTTTCCCGGCCAAGCCGATCAGAGAGTGGTTGCGCGAGAGCGCCTGGCTCGCCAAACAGGCGCAGTCGCGAACCGGGACCAAGACTGATGACTGACAGCGGGGCGTCCGCGAGCGGCACGCCGATCGAGCACCTAGAGATCCTGCGGCGCATCCCGCACCGCTATCCCTTCCTGCTGATCGACCGGGCGGAAGACTATCGTCCGAACGAATCGATCGTCGGCATCAAGAACGTCACCGCCAACGAACCCTTCTTCCTGGGACATTTCCCCGAATTCCCGGTGATGCCCGGCGTGCTGATCGTGGAGGCCATAGCCCAGACCGGCGCGCTGCTGATGTCCAAGACGCTGGACGTCGATACGACCGGCAAGACCATCTACTTCATGTCGGTGGACGAGTGCCGCTTCCGCAGTCCGGTGAAGCCCGGCGACACCCTGCGGATGCCCGTCCAGGTCACCAAGCAGCGCGGCATGATCTTCAAGTTCAAGGGCCAGGCGTTCGTGGGCGAGCGGCTGGCGGCCGAGTGCGAGTTCGCGGCCATGGCGGCCGACAAGGATCAATGAGCAAAATCCATCCCACCGCCGTCGTGCACGACGGCGCCGTGCTCGGCGCGGACGTCGAGATCGGCCCCTACAGCATCGTCGGGCCAAAGGCGCGATTAAGCGACGGCGTGCGCCTGCTGTCCCACGTCGTGATCGACGGGGCGACGGAGATCGGGACCGAGACGGTCGTCCACCCGTTCGCCTATCTCGGCGGCGCGCCCCAGCACCTGGCCCACAAGGGCGAGGACACCCGGCTGATCCTGGGCGCGCGCAACATCGTGCGCGAGCACGTGACCATGCACACAGGCACCGTCCAGGGCGGCGGCGTCACCCGCGTCGGCGACGAGGGCCTGTTCATGGTCGGCAGCCACGTGGCTCACGACTGCACGGTCGGAAACAAGGTGGTGTTCGCCAACAACGCCACCCTCGGCGGCCATGTGAAGCTCGGCGACTTCGTGTTCATGGGCGGATTGAGCGCGGTGCACCAGCACACCCGCGTCGGGCGCTACACCTTCGTCGGCGGACTGGCGGCGGTGACCAAGGACGTGATCCCGTTCGGATCGGTGTGGGGCAACCACGCGCACCTGGAGGGGCTGAACCTGGTGGGCTTGAAGCGGCGCGGCTTCTCGCGCGAGGCGATCTCCAACCTGCGCTCCTCCTATCGTCAGCTGTTCGGCCCGGAAGGCACCTTCCAGGAGCGGCTGGAGGACACCGCGCGCGTGTTCGCCCACTCGCCCGAGGTGATGGAGATCGTCGATTTCATCCGCGCCGACGGCGCCCGCCCGCTCTGCCTGCCGTCGGACTGAGATGAGGAAGCTGGGCTTGATCGCGGGCGGCGGACGGCTGCCCTTCGAGGTCGCCGGCTGGTGCGAGAAGGCCGGCCGGCCGTTCCATGTCGCGCGCCTGCGCGGCTTCGCCAATCCCGACCTGGCCCGCTTCCCCGGGCTGGAGGTCGGCATCGCCGAATTCGGCAAGTGCGTGGACGCGCTGAAGAAGGCGGGCTGCGAGGCGGTCTGCTTCGCCGGGATTGTCACCCGGCCCGATTTCGGCGCGCTCAAGCCGGACCTGAAGGGTCTGACTATCCTGCCGGGCGCGATCGCGGCGGCCCGCAACGGCGACGACGCCCTGCTGCGCTTCCTGCTCCAGCAATTTGAGAAGGAAGGCTTCAAGGTCGAGGGCGCCACCGACGTCATGCACGGCCTGGCGGTCGGGCCCGGCACGCTCGGCCACGTGCGCCCGTCGCGCTCCCAGCACGCCGACCTCGGGAAGGCGCTGGAGATCGCCGCCGCCGTCGGCCGCATGGACGCGGGGCAGGGGGCGGTGGTCTGCGACGGCCTGGTGCTGGCGATCGAAGCCCAGGAGGGCACCGACGCCATGCTGCGCCGGGTCGCCGAACTGCCTGTCGAGATCCGCGGCACGCCGGAGGCCCGGCGCGGCGTGCTGGCCAAGGTGCCCAAGCCTATCCAGGAGCGACGCGTCGATCTGCCGACCATCGGGCCGAAGACGGTGGAGCTGGCCGCCGCCGCCGGTCTGGCCGGGATCGCCGGCGAGTCGGACGGGCTGATCGTGCTGGACCGCGAGGCGGTGATCGAGACCGCCGACCGGCTGGGCCTGTTCGTCTGGGGCGCCTCCGTGCGCGGCCCCGACCCGGAATGAAGCCGCTGACCGTCATGCTGGTGGCCGCCGAGGCGTCGGGAGACGCGCTCGGCGCGGCCCTAGCGCGCGCGCTGCGCCGCCGGCTTGGCGAGGACGTCCGCTTCGTCGGCGTCGGCGGATCGAAGATGGCGGAGGAGGGGGTCGTCAGCCCCTTCGACATCGCCGAGCTGTCGATTCTGGGCTGGATCGAGGGCATCAAAGCCTATCCCCGCGTCGTCCGTCGGGTGAAGGACACCGCCGAGCTGGCCCGGCGCGAGCGGCCGGACGTGGCGGTGCTGATCGACAGCTGGGGCTTCACCCTGCGGGTGGCCAAGGCGATCAGGACCGAGTTTCCGGGCGTGCCGCTGGTCAAGTTCGTGGGGCCGCAGGTCTGGGCCTCGCGCCCCGGCCGGGCGACGACGCTGGCGGGCGCGGTCGACCATCTGCTGGCCATCCACGCCTTCGACCCGCCCTGGTTCGAGCGCGAGGGGCTGAAGACCACCTTCGTCGGCAACCCGGCGCTGTCGACCGACTTCTCCGCCGCCGACGGCGCGCGCTTCCGATCCTCCATCGGGGCCGGCCCGGACGAACCGATCCTGCTGGTGCTGCCGGGCAGCCGGCCGGGCGAGATCAAGCGCATGACCCCGCCGTTCGAGGAGGCTGTGCGCCTGTTGAAGGCCGAGCGGCCTGAGCTGCACGTCGTCGTCCCCGTCGCCGACACGGTGGCCGAGGCGGTGCGCGGCCGCATCGCCGGCTGGCCGTTCCGCGCCCACCTGGTCGAGGACGAAGCGGCCAAGCGCGACGCCTTCAAGGCCGCGACCGTGGCGCTGGCGTGCAGCGGCACGGTGTCCACCGAGCTGGCCCTGGCCGGATGCCCGATGGTGATCGCCTACCGAATCGACAACCTCACCTATCAGCTGGCCAAGCGGGTGGTGACGACGAAGCTGTTCACCCTGTTCAACATCGCCGCCGGCGAGGCGGTCGCGCCGGAACTGATCCAGGCCGACTGCACCGGACCGAAGCTCGCCGCCGCCGTCGCCGAACGGCTCGACGACGCGGCATTGCGCGCCCGGCAGGTGGAGCGCCAGTTCGCGGCGCTCGACAAGATGGGCCGCGGCATGCCCGACCCGTCCGAGGCGGCCGCCGAAGCGCTGCTCAAGCTGCTGGGGGAGCGAGGGCGCGTCCCGGCTGCGTGAACGCCCCGCCCCTCACCGCTTCCCGCCGCGCTCGGCCCAGGCGATCAGCGGGAACAGCGGGAAGCCCCAGGCCAGGCCCACGACGGCGAAGTAGGCCAGTTCGATCCAGAACACGTCGGGCAGACGTTCGGCGATGCCGGCCGCCGCCCAGACGTAGAAGATCAGGAACGCCACCGTCCCCGCCGCCGCCACCGCCCGTCTCGACCGCGCGCCCAAGCCGCACCCCGCAAAAGAAGAACGCCGCGGGTATCTCCCGCGGCGTCCGATTTTAGCCTTACTTGCTGGCGAAGTCAGGCTTTGCGACGGACCATCCCGAGGATGAACAGCAGGAGGATCGCACCGATGGTGGCGGCGATCAGCGTGCCGATGAACCCTTCGACGTCGATGCCCAGCACGCCGGCGAGGAACGCGCCCAGGAAGGCGCCGACCAGACCGACGATCAGGTTGGTGAGAAGGCCGTGGCGACGACCCGTAACTTGTTCCGCGATCCAGCCGGCGACGATACCGATGATGATCGCGCCGATGATGCCGACACCGTCCATATTACACTCCTCCGAACATTCGGCCGCGACGCGCGCGGTCGTGTCTTCAAATGCGGCGAACCTGTGATCGGTTCCTGTCGCCATAACACCGTTCACGCGAGCGTGTCGCCTTGCGGGGCGCGGCTCTGCGCTTATCCTCGCACCGCCTGTATTCGAGCCCGATGAACCGTATCGCGTACCAGAAATCCCGCGCCGTGGCCTTGTGGCTGTTCTTCGTGGCGGCGCTGGTGTTCGCCATGGTCGTGGTCGGCGGCGCCACGCGCCTGACCGACTCAGGCCTGTCGATAACCGAGTGGAAGCCGGTGGCCGGCGCAATCCCGCCGCTGAGCGACCAGGCCTGGGCTGAGGAGTTCGCCAAGTACCGGCGCATCCCCGAATACGCCCAGGTCAACGCCGGCATGAGCCTGGACGAGTTCAAGACCATCTACTGGTGGGAGTGGGCGCACCGGTTCCTGGGCAGGCTGATCGGCCTGGCCTTCGCGGCGCCGTTCCTGTTCTTCCTGTTCCGCCGCATGGTGCCCGAGCGGATCGCCTGGCGCGGCTGGGTCCTGCTGGGCCTTGGCGGGCTTCAGGGCCTGATCGGCTGGTGGATGGTCTCCAGCGGTTTGTCGGAGCGGGTGGACGTGGCGCCCGAGCGGCTGACGGCGCACCTGGGGTTGGCGCTGGCGATCTTCGTGCTGCTGCTGTGGACCGGGTTCGAGGCCTGGGCGGGGCCGGAACGCGCGCGGCCGCCCACGGGCTGGTCGCGGGCCTCGGCGGCGATCCTGGGGCTGGCCTTCTTCCAGTGCCTGCTGGGCGGGCTGGTGGCCGGCAACGACGCGGGCATGGTCTACACCGACTTCCCGACGATGAACGGCCGGATCGCGCCGCCGGTGGACTGGTCGGGCGGCCCCTGGCGCGCCCTGCTGCACGACCAGGGCTTGGTGCAGTTCAACCACCGGATCGGCGCCTACCTGCTGCTGGGCGCGACCACCTTCTACGCGATCAAGGCGTTCCTGACGCGCATGCCCGACGAGGTGCGCATCGGCGCCACCGGCCTGGCGCTGCTGGTTTGGATGCAGGCGGGCCTCGGCGTCGCCACCCTGATGAACGCGGTGCCGTTGAGCCTCGGCGTGCTGCACCAGGCGGGGGCGGTCGTGGTGCTGGCGGCGGCGACCTACGGCGCCTGGTCGATGCGGCGGCAGGAGGAGCGGCTGTTCAGCCCTGGAATCGGTTCCAGGGCCCGGTGACGGCCAGCGTGATCCCCGGCCAGTAGATGTTCAGAAACAGCGTCGATCCGTCCGGCGAGAAGCAGGCGCCCGCCAGCTCCGCCGCGTCGCGGAAAGCGTTGCGGCCGATCGTGTAGACCTTCCCCTCGGGCGTGATCCCCTTCAGGTGGTTCACCGGCCGGTCGCTGTACTGGTCCTCGCAGGCCAGCAGGTGTCCCCACGGCGCGAGGGTGATGTTGTCGGCGAAGTCCATCACCGCCCGGTCGTGCGACTCGACGAACAGCTGGATGCGTCCGGGCTGCAGCCGCTCGCCCGGGCGGCCTTCGCGCGGGGAGGGGACGTAGCGCATGATCTGCCCCAGGCCCGCCGCGCCGCCCGAGGTGCAGGTGAAATAGAGCTCGCCGTTTCCGAAGAAGATCCCTTCACCCCGCGCGAACAGGGCCGCGCCGGCCTTGTGCCCCCGGTGGCGCAGGTCCTCGTGCGGATTGTCGACCCCGTCCAGGTCGATCCAGCGGGCCTTCTTCCAGTCGCCGACGGTCCAGGCGACGTTCCCTTTCCAGTTGCGGCTGTCGCCGCCCTCCGGCGCGTCGCGGAAGCCCAGCGCCTGGAGCTTGCCGCCCTTGTGCAGGTCGGCCCGGTCGTTCGGCAGGTAGCGGTAGAACAGGCACGCCCCGTCGTGCTGGTCCTCGGTCAGATAGACGATCCCGGTCTTCGGATCGACGGCGGCGGCTTCGTGCATGAAGCGGCCCATGCCGCGGATCGGCTCCGGCGCGGCCAGGCGCCCGGGGACGGCCGGCACCTCGAACACCCAGCCGTGGTCCTTCTTGCCGCCCTGGCCCGCGGACAGCAGCTTCTCCTCGCAGGTCAGCCAGGTCCCGCGCGGGGTGATCCCGCCGGCGCAGTTCACCGTGGTGCCGAGCAGGCTGAGGTTCTGGCTGACCAGCCTGCGCGCCTTCAGGTCCCAGACGAGCGTGGTCGTGCCGCCGGGCATGGGAACGCCGTCCTCGGTGGTGTCGTAGACCGCGGCGGGGTCGAAGCCGTCGTACAGCCGCTTCTTCAGGCCGAACGGGCCGTAGTTGACGTCGGTGTGCTTCAGCTCGTGATTGCGGACCAGCACCACCTGGTCGGGGCCATGGGCGAAGCAGCCCATGCCGTCGGCCTTGTAGGGGACCAGCAGGCCGTCGCTCATCCGCTCGCCCGCCTGGGAGACCACGTCGTAGCGGAAGCCCTCCGGCAGGTCGAAGATGCCGTTCGGGTCCTTCACCAGCGGGCCGTAGCCGGGGACCTCGTTGCGGTAGGTCTCGCCCTTCGCCTGGGCGGCCGAGCGCCCGGCCAGCCCCGAGAACGCCAGGCTGGCGGCGGCGCCCGACAGGAAGCGGCGACGGGAAAACGGCATGGACGACCCTCCGACAGGGCTCCATATGACCTTCCGATGTGAAAGAACCATGGCGGATCGGCGCAGGCGGCCGCCATTGATACGGTATTTTAATACCGTTTGCAGAAAGTGTCGTGTTTACAATGCTGTAGGTGCTTAGAGGGCGCCGGAGCGCTGTTGACGCCCGGCCGAGGCTCCTGTATCTCGCCCGCTTCCGCGAAACAGGCCCGTCCTGTTCCGCCTATCGGGATTTCGAACCATGCTGAAGAGCACCACGGCTTCGCTGAAGCCGGCGGACGTCGAGAAGAAGTGGATCGTGATCGACGCCGAGAACGCCGTCGTCGGCCGCCTCGCGTCGTTCGTGGCCATGCGCCTTCGCGGCAAGCACCGCCCGGACTACACCCCGCACGTCGACTGCGGCGATCACGTCGTGATCGTCAACGCGGACAAGGTGAAGTTCACCGGCCGCAAGCTGACCGACAAGAAGTACTACTGGCACACCGGCTATCCGGGCGGCATCAAGGAGCGCACCGCGGACAAGATCCTCGGCGGCCGCTTCCCCGAGCGCATCCTGGAGAAGGCGGTCGAGCGCATGCTGCCCAAGGAAAGCCCGCTGGCCCGCAAGCAGATGACGCACCTGCGCATCTACACCGGCGGCGAGCACCCGCACGCCGCCCAGAACCCCGAGGTCGTGACCTTCGCCGACCTGAACGCCAAGAACGTCCGGAGCCAGTGACCATGACCGACGTGCAAGCCGCTCCGTCGGGCCTTGAGGCCCTGCAGCAACTCGCCGGCGCCCCGGTCTCGGCCGAGAGCGCCGTGACCCGCGAGCCGCAGATCGACAAGTTCGGCCGCGCCTACGCCACCGGCAAGCGCAAGAACGCCGTGGCCCGCGTGTGGATCAAGCCGGGCTCCGGCAAGATCACCATCAACGATCGCGACCAGTCGGTGTACTTCGCCCGTCCGGTGCTGCGCATGATGATCGCCCAGCCGCTGGTGGTCACCGACCGCGCGACCCAGTTCGACGTGGTCGCCACCGTCGCCGGTTCGGGCCTGTCCGGCCAGGCCGGCGCCATCCGCCACGCCATCTCCAAGGCCCTGACCTACTACGAGCCGGGCCTGCGCCCGGTGCTCAAGCCGCACGGCTTCCTGACCCGCGACCCGCGCGTGGTCGAGCGGAAGAAGTACGGCAAGGCCAAGGCCCGCCGGAGCTTCCAATTCTCGAAGCGCTAATTCGAGACCGACTGTCGCTTGGAGTAAGGAGCGGGCGCTTCGGGAGACCG
>DASPKD010000046.1:0-32170 GCA_035628275.1 Caulobacteraceae bacterium
GGCCTCGGCCTTCACCGCCGGGAAGCCCTCGGCCATGTCCTTGTCGTTCCAGGCGACGCGGATGCCCTTGCCGCCGCCGCCGGCCGAGGCCTTGATCATCACCGGGTAGCCGATCTGGCGGGCGATCTCGACCGAGTGCTCGACCGACTCGATCAGGCCCATGTGGCCGGGAACAGTCGACACGCCGGCGTCGGCGGCGAAGCGCTTGGAGGTGATCTTGTCGCCCATCGCCTCGATGGCGTGGGGGTTGGGGCCGATGAAGGCGATCTTCTCGTCCGCCAGGCGCCGGGCGAAGGCGGCGTTCTCGGACAGGAAGCCGAAACCCGGGTGCACGGCCTCCGCGCCCGTGGCGCGCACCGCCTCCACGATCTTGTCCTGCACCAGGTATGACTGGGCGGCCGGGGCCGGGCCGATGAACACCGCCTCGTCGGCCATCTCCACGGCCAGGGAGTCCGCGTCGGCCTCGGAATAAACCTGGACCGTTTGGATCCCCATCCGGCGGGCGGTCTTGATGATCCGCACGGCGATCTCGCCGCGGTTGGCGATCAGGATCCTGGAGAACATCCGCTTGTACGTCCCGGCAGTGTGAACGGGCTGCTTAGACGTGTCGCCGTAACGACGCAATTCCGCCGCAACCGACAGCGAAGCGGTAGACATACGGGCCCGTCCTGAGCTTCTTATGCGCCCGACACCGGGAGAGTTTAGCCCAATGAAAAGAACCGTCCTCGCGGCCGTCGCCGCCGTAGCCGCCGTCATCGCCGCCGCCCCGGCCTCCGCCCAGAGCTGGCGCGACATGGCCCAGCGGGACCTGCAAGCCGCGCACGACATCCTGCGCGACAATTCCCCGGCCGCGGTGATGGACCAGGGCGGTCAGTTCCGCAGCTGGCTCGACGCCGGCCTGCAGCAGAGCCTGGCCAACGTGGGCGAGGTTCGCGGACAGCTCGGCTACGAGAACGCCATGCGGGGCTACCTGACCGGCTTCCGCGACCCGAACATCAGCTACGTCGGCGGCGTGGCGCCCCTGGCCCACTGGTACTCGATCGCCTGGCCGGGCTTCGCCACCCGCTGGAACAACGGCTCCTACGTGGTGGGCTGGAGCCGCGGAGGCTCCAAGCTGCCGCCGGTCGGGGCCAAGCTGGTCTCCTGCGACAAGGTTCCGGCCGAACAGATCGCCATGAAACGGCTGGACCGCTGGGAAGGCGACCTGACCCAGGCGTCCGACCGCGCCCGCACCGCGCCGATCCTGCTGTGGGACCGCGCCAATCCCTTCGCCGGCATGCCGCCGCAGAAGTGCGTTTTCGAAGTCGGCAAGGGCAAGAAGACCTACACCCTGGAGTATCTCGCGACCGCCGAGGCGGAGCGCCGTCAGGCCTGGGAGGCCGCGATCGGCCGTCCCGCCGCGCCGACGGTCGAGGCGTGGGGCGACGGCCGCCACTGGATCCGCGTGCCCAGCTTCGCCGAGGGTCCGGCCTTCGACGGCTTCCTGACCCAGCTCGACGCGGTGCTGCCGGCGGTGCAGGCCTCCTCGACCATCGTGCTCGACCTGCGCGGCGCGGACGACGGGGCGGTCAGCCGCAACGGCTATCGCCTGGCCAACCGGATCTGGGGGCCGGAGTTCGTGGTCAAGAACCACCCGCAGGTCGGCAACGCCGCCTATCGCGTGTCACCGATGAACCGCGCGGTCTACGCCGAGGGGCTGGAGCGCATCCGCAAGGACTGGCAGCTCTACACCCAGGCGCCGGTTCTGGAAAAACTGCTGGCCGAGTTCGACGCCGCCCTGGCCGCCAACCAACCGCTGATCCAGCGCAACGAGACCCGCACCGTGGCCGACGACCAAACCGGCCCGGCCACCCAGGCCAAGGTGGTGGTGCTGACCGATCACTTCTGCGCCGCCCAGTGCCTGGCCATGCTGGATCAGTTCATGCGCCTGCCCAAGGTGACCCACGTCGGCGCGCCGACCTCGGGCGACACCATCTTCATCAGCCAGACGCTGGCCCCCCTGCCCTCGACCAACGGCTACGTGGCCTTCGGCAACAAGGCGTGGCTGGACCGCGCTCGCCCGACGGGCAAGGGGCACACGCCCTCGGCCGTGTACACCGGCGACTGGGCCGACGAAGCGGCGGTGCGCGCCTTCGTGGAGGCGGCCGCCGCCCGCTGAGGCCCTCCACGGTCCGCGAACTTCCGGCGCCCGCGTTCTTGGCGAACGCGGGCGCCGTCGTATCTGTTGATCCTCGACACGAGGAGATCGCCCCCATGGACGCCCGTACCGACGCCGCCTCCGGCTTCGACCTGACCCCGCCCTCGGCCGAGGAGCGCGCGCGGCTGGAGGCCGGGCTGACGCGCGACGAACGCGAGGTTCTGCTGAACCACGGCACCGAGGCGCCGTTCTGCGGCGTGTTCCTGGAGGAGAAGCGGGCGGGCGCCTACGGCTGCCGGCTGTGCGGCCTGCCGCTGTTCAGGGCGACCGAGAAGTTCGAGAGCGGCACCGGCTGGCCCAGCTTCACCTCACCCTACCACCAGAGCCACCTGAAGTTCGTGCGCGACGCCTCCTACGGCATGGTGCGCACCGAAATCCGCTGCGCCCGCTGCGACAGCCACCAGGGTCACGTCTTCCCCGACGGCCCGCCGCCGAGCGGCCTGCGCTACTGCATCAACTCGGTTTCGCTGCAGTTCACGCCGCAGGGCGAGGCGTTCCCCGACCCGCTGAACCGGGGCGAGACGAGCGTGGAGGCGGCGACGGGGACTTAGCGTTGCCGAGGCAAGGTTTCGTCACCAAGAGCACGAAGGAAGCACGAAGGACACCAAGAAGCACGAAGGACACCAAGAGGTCGCGGCTAGACCTGCCGGGCGCTTTCGGGAATTTCGCATATCGGCGGCGAAGCCGCCGAAAACAGGCGGTCGCACCGGGTGACACCCTTCGTGTTCTTCGTGTCTCCTTCGTGCCCTTTGTGAACCGTTCTTCCCGAAGGACCCGCCTGCGCCGGTCGCAAGTTGAACGGCCATGGACTTCCACGACCTCTTCGGCCGGACAGGCGAGGACATCAACGCCTTGCAGATGAGCGCCCGGGCGGTGCTGGTCTTCCTGTTCGGCGTCGCGCTGGTGCGGCTCGGCGGGGCGCGGGCGTTCGGCAAGTGGACCGCGCTCGACATCGTGGTTTCGATCATCATCGGCTCGAGCCTCAGCCGCACCCTGACCGGCAACGCGCCGCTGATCCCCACCCTGGTCTCCACCGCCGTGCTGATCGCCCTGCACGCGGTGCTGGCGCAGGCGTCGCTTCGCTTCCACGCCTTGTCGCTGCTGACCAAGGGCCGCCCGTGTCCGCTGATCGAAGACGGGCGGGTGGACGAGCGGGCCCTGAAACGCCACGGGGTCGGCCGGCACGATCTGGAGGAGGCGCTGCGCAAGGGCGGCGTCGACGATCCGGCCGGCGTCCGGCTGGCGATGCTGGAGCGCAACGGCGACATCAGCGTGCTGAAGCGGTGAACGCGGGTCTGCGACCATCCGTCCCGAAAGCGTCGCCGCCGCCCGGCGGGTAGTTTTCACGTCCTTCCGCCGCCAGGGAGCACCGCGATGAAGCTCACCCCAGAACAGGCCCGCGCCCACGCCGACGAGGTGCGCGAGACCAGCGCCACCGTGCTCGAAGGGCTGTTCCCGGTCGAGAAGATCGACGCCTGGAACGCCGCCTTCCAGCCGCTGCTCCGGCGCGCGATCGAACTTGAGGGGGACGATCCCAACCGGGGCGCTCAGCGCCACTACGTCACCCTGCCCTTCCACGACCTGTGGGCCGATCCGGAGATCGTCGACAACGACGCGATCATGGCGGTGGTCGAGGAGTTGGTCGGCGCCGACGGGGTGATGTGCCAGCTGGCCACCGACACGCCGCTGAACGGCTCGGACTTCCAGGAGCTGCACCGCGACACCCAGCTGCTGTTTCCAGAGACGGGCGCCGAGAGCCCGCCCTACCAGCTGGCGGTCAACTTCCCGCTGGTCGACGTGACGCCGCAGAACGGCCCGATGGAGTACGCGCCGGCCACGCACATGCTGTCCAAGGCAGAGGGGATGCGGCGGGTGGAGAGCGGCGAGACGCCGCTGAAGCCGGTGTTCCTGAAGCGCGGCGACGTGATGATCCGCGACGTGCGCCACATCCACCGCGGCACGCCCAATCGCACCGACACGCCGCGCCCGATGGTGGTGATCGGCTACAGCCGCCGCTGGCTGCACCGGCCCGAGGTCGAGATCCGCGTGCCGCGCCCGGTGCTGGAGAGCATGTCCGACCGGGCGAGGAAGTGGCTGCGGATGAACCCGGTGTTCGACACGGTGGAGGAAGCGACACGGGCGGGCGAGAGCTACCGGGTGTTCGCCTACTGATCGAAGAAAGCTTCACCACGGACAACAAGGATTCACGAGGGATACGAAGAAGGCCTCGACCCCTTTGTGTCCTTCGTGGCTCCTTCGTGTTCTTCGTGATGAACCTGAATCGGCTCTACGGTCAGAGTTCGAGCACCCGCCCCAGCCACTCCGTCAGGTCGCGGTCCAGCGCCTCGCGGCATTCGTCCAGGCCGTGGCGGCAGCCGGGGTAGAGGATCAGCTCCTTCGGCTCCTGCGCCTTGGCGTAGAGCTCATGTGAGCAGCGGGCCGACAGCACCTCGTCGGCCTCGCCGTGGACCAGCAGCACCGGTCTATCGAGCTCGTCGATCATGTCGGTGCCCAGCGTTTGGCTGGACAGGGCGGCGACGGCCACCACCTCCTCGCTGGCGGCGGCGGCGTTGATCACCACCGCGCCGCCGAACGAGTGGCCGACCAGCACCATGCGGTCCTTCTCCAGGTGGTCGAGAAAGGCCAAGCCCATCAGCACGTCGATCACGCAGTCGCGCAGGTCGCCCGGACGTCGGTAATCGACCTCCAGCGAGGTCACCCCCGCCTCGGCCAGGCGCTCGCCTACGCGGGTGTAGACCCCGCCCGCCGGGCCGCCCAGGCCCCCGCCGGCGCCGAACACCCACAGCACCGCCGCGTCGCCGTCGGAGGCCTGGATGCGGGTGCGGATCGGGCCCAGGCTGGTGTCCAGCGTCACCAGGTCGACTCCGGGCCGCTCCTCGCGGCTCTCCGCGCCTCTCAGTTCCAGGACGACGTCTTCGTGCATGCGGCCCTCCGATGAAACCGCAACGGTCCGACCGGCGGCGCGGTTGCGCGGCGGCGCAAAAGAGAAAAGCGCCCCCGGCCGAGCCGGGAGCGCCCTTCTGAAGAACCGGCTGGGACCGGGTCTTAGTGCTTCTTGGCGGCCGGAGCGGCACCCGTGCCGCCGGCTTCCAGGCGGCGCGCCTCTTCCAGGTGGTGCTGGATCTTCGGCGCGGTCTGGGCGGCGAACTGCTTCAGCGCCGGGTTGTCGCTGTTCTCGGCGAAGCCCTGGTGCAGGGTCAGGGCTTCGGAGTGGGCGGCGGTCTGCTGCGCCAGGAACACCTTGTCGAAATCGGCGCCGGACGCGGCGCGCAGGTTGTCGATCATGCCCTTGCGGCGCTGGTCCAGCTCGGTCGGCACCGTGGCGGTGACGCCGCCCTGGGCGATCGCGGCCTTCATCGCGGTCGAGGTGGCGGTGTGGTCCTTGACCAGCATCGCGCCCATCTTCTTGACCTCGGCGCTGACACCCTTTTCGGACGCCAGCTGGCCAGCCTGGATCTCGTACATGTCGCTGATGGCGGCGTTGGTCACGTAGCCGTCGACGGTGTTGGCGCCGAGCGTGGAGGCCGACACGGCGCCGACGGCCGCGCCGACCGCGTCCTGGGCGGCGTTGACCGGCTCGGACTGGCCGGGGTTCTCGGCTTCCTGCTTCTGGCAGGCGGCGATGGTCAGGGCCGCGACGGCGGCGGCGGCGAGCAGGATGGAACGAGTCATGGCGTGAGGTCTCCCCTGGAGGTCGTCCGCAGCAACGAACGAAGCTTGGCGTTCGTTCCGTCCGGTCGCGCCGCCCCTCCCCGCCCGCCCGTGGGCGCGCTAAACCCGTGCGTATGAGCACCGCCGAATCCGTCTCCGTCGACGCCCTGACCGAAGCGCAAGCGGCGGCGGAGCTGGAGCGGCTGGCGCGCGAGATCGCCGCGCACGACGCCGCTTACTACCGCGAGGAGGCGCCCGAGGTGTCGGACGCCGCCTACGACGAGCTGAAGCGGCGCAACGAGATGATCGAGGCGCGGTTTCCGGCGCTGGTGCGGGCGGACTCGCCCACGCGGCGGGTGGGCGCGGCGCCCTCGGCCCAGTTCGCGCCCGTCGAGCACGGCGTGCCGATGCTGTCGCTGGACAACGCCTTTTCGCCCGAGGAGGTCGCCGATTTCGTCGGGCGCATCGACCGCTTCCTGCGGCTGGGCGGCGAGACCATCACCTTCACCGCCGAGCCCAAGATCGACGGCCTGTCGGCCAACCTGCGCTACGAGAACGGCGTGCTGGTCCAGGGCGCCACGCGCGGCGACGGGCGCACCGGCGAGGACGTGACCGCCAACCTACGCACGCTTTCCGACATCCCCCAGCGGCTAAGGGGCTCCGGCTGGCCCGAGGCGATCGAGATCAGGGGCGAGGTCTATGCGCCGCTCGACGCCTTCGCCGCCTACAACGCCGACGCCGAGGCCACCGGCGCCCGCACCTACGCCAACCCGCGCAACTTCGCCTCCGGGTCGTTGCGCCAGATCGACCCCGGCGTGACCGCGCGGCGGCCGCTGCGGTTCTTCGCCTACGCCTGGGGTTTCGCCAGCGCGCCGTTCGCGGAGACCCAATGGGAGGCGCTGGAAAAGCTCGCCGCCTGGGGGTTCCCGGTCAGCGAAGGCTCGCGCCGGGTGGAAGGCGTCGAGGGGCTGCTGGAGGCCTACAGCGCCTGGGAGGCGGAGCGGCCGCGGCTGAACTTCGACATCGACGGTGTGGTCTACAAGGTCGACCGGCTGGATTGGCAGGGGCGGCTGGGCTTCGTCTCCCGCTCGCCGCGCTGGGCGGTGGCCCACAAGTTCCCGGCCCAGCAGGCGCGCACGGTGCTGGAGGGCATCGACATCCAGGTGGGCCGCACCGGCTCGCTGACGCCGGTGGCCCGCCTGCGGCCGGTGACCGTCGGCGGCGTGGTGGTCAAGAACGCCACCCTGCACAACGCCGACGAGATCGAGCGCAAGGACGTGCGCGTCGGGGACACGGTGATCCTGCAGCGCGCCGGCGACGTGATCCCCCAGATCCTGGGCTCGGTTCCGGAGGAACGCCCGGCCGACGCGGTCCCCTACGAGTTCCCGCACCTGTGCCCCTGCCCGCTGAAGACGCCGGTGGTGCGCGAGACCAACGCCGGCGGCGGCGAGAGCGTGGTGCGCCGCTGCACCGGCGAGTTCGCCTGCCCGTTCCAGCGCATCGAGCACCTGAAGCACTTCGTCGGCCGGCGCGCCTTCGACATTGAAGGATTAGGCGAAAAGCAGCTGTCGGCCTTCCTCGACGCCGGCTGGATCGCCGAGCCCGCCGACATCTTCCGCCTGGCGAGGGACGAGACCAAGCTGGCCGAACTGCGCGGGCGCGAGGGCTACGGCGAAACCTCGGTGAAGAACCTGGTCGCCGGCGTCGAGGCCCGGCGGACAATCGCGCTGGACCGCTTCATCTACGGCCTGGGGATCAGGAACGTCGGCGAGACCACCGCCCTGACCCTGGCGCGCGGCTACGGGACGCTGGAGGCCTTCCTGGCCGCCGCCGACGCGATCGCCGCGGGCGACGAAGCGGCGCGGGAGGAGATGGACGCCTTCGAGAAGATCGGGACCGAGGTGGTGGACTCCGTCGCCGCCTACTTCGCCGAGGACCACAACCGCCGCATGGTCGACCGCCTCGTGGCCGAGCTGACCGTCCAGGACGCCGCGAAGCCCAAGACCGACACCGCGGTGGCCGGCAAGACGGTGGTGTTCACCGGCGCGCTGGAGCGCTTCACCCGCGACGAGGCCAAGGCCCGGGCCGAGAGCCTGGGCGCCAAGGTCGCCTCCTCGGTGTCGAAGAAGACCGACATCGTCGTGGCCGGCCCCGGCGCCGGCTCCAAGCTGAAGACCGCCGCCGAGCTCGGCGTGCAGGTGCTGACCGAGGACGAGTGGCTGGCGCTGATCGGCGGCTGAGGCCGGCTCAGCCCGCGGGGGCCTGGTAGGCGTCGTGGCACGACTTGCACGTCGCTGTCGCGGCCTTGAACTGCAGCTCGAACGCGGCGCGGTCGCCCGCCTTGGCGACGGCGGCCAGCTTGCCGGCCTCGGTCGCATAGGCGGCGGCCTTGGCTTCGAAGTCCGCCTTGTTCGTCCAGATCTCGGCACGGGCGCGGCTCGGTCCGACGCCGCGGGTCTCCTCCGGGAACATCGTCGGCAGCACCTCGGCCCAGCGCGCCACCCCGCGCGCGGCGAAGGCCTGCTGCGAGGGCTCACGCCCGGCCTCCACCGCGGCGCGCATGTTTCCCATCGCCGCGGCGGACATATGGAACGCCGCCTGCCGCGCCCGAACGATCTCCTCGGGCGCAAGCCGGTCCGGCCGCGACGACGCCGAAGCGGTGACACAGGCCCCGAGCGCGACCGAGGCGAGCAGGACGAGGGCGGAACGTGCGGCCATGGGACCTCTCCGTGGGCGGGCCCGAGTTCTTGTGGTGGCAGCGGACGATCTCGGAAAGGCTAACCAGCAAGCGCCAAGCGCCAAGCGCCACCGCCAAGCCGTTAAGACAGTCCGCCTGCTACTTGCGAAGATAAATACGCAACCCGAAAATGATTAAGTAAGCTCCTGCACAAACCAGAACCGGCCAGAGGTAGACCCAAGGCGACTCTAAGGCCCACCTCCCGTCCGACCGCTCCAAGCTCGAAAGAGGCAGGGCCAAAGTCCCGACCAGGATGCCTCCTATTCGGGCAACAAAGAGTCCGTTGCGTTTTGTCATACCTCCCCCAACGCACGCTACTTCGGCGACCGCTGCCGTCTTCGAGCGAGCTTCACCCTGAGCAGGTACTCCGTCTCCGTTCAGCAGGGCGTGTCAGCTCGCCACCCATAGCAGACCTTGAACGCGTCCGCTTCCGCCACGCCGGCCGGGTCGCCGCCCCCGGCCGGGCGCGACCTCTCCGTGGGCGAGCCTGGGCCGCCGGAGAGGAATTGCTAGGCTGTGGAGACCCGCGGCGCAACGGCGAGGGTTTAGGGCGGAGGGCGGAGGGCGGATGTCCGCGCTCGACCCATAGCGGACGTTGACGTCCGACTGCCTACAGCTTTCAATCGTGCATGATCAGAACGCTAGGTTTAATCGCTTTGCTGTCGCTCGTAACGAGCCAGGCCGCTAACGCTTGCAGCGGTCCGCCGGGTTGGCCCCGGTACATCGAGTTCAACGTTCGCGATGTCGCGGAAGAGCTGTCGGCAAGGGCGGCTCGGGTTGACGTTGTGGTCGTGGACACCATTGAACCGTCGTCTGTGAGCGAACCCTGGTCGATCTCGGAGGAAACGCTGAGCGAATGGCCGGAAGCAGTCTTTATCACCACTCGCGTGGTACGGACGCTGAAAGGAGGCGCTAGTCCTTCGCCGCTTCGGTTTCACGGTGTTGAAGTTGAGGCGTCCAGCCGCCTGCCTTCGATCAAAACCCGCATCCGGTCCTCGTTGGATCAAGAAGATTTGGCTGAATGGTCAGGCCCAGGCTCCTGCATGTCGCCGATTTGGGCCGCCAAAGGACAGCACTTCGTCGTCTTCCGAGATGAGGCGGGCAAGCCTTTGAAGGTTCGTTTAGACGCCGTGCTCCTCAAAAAACCCGTAAAGATTGTACCGCCGGGCGTCGTCCCGGTGTCAAGGATGCAAGACCCCTGGGTGAGGCTGGTAGAGCAAGCCCTCGCCAGAGCAGACCAGTAACAATGCAGTCCGCTTCCCACCCATAGCAGACCTTCAGCACGCCGCTTCCGCGCCGCCGGCCGAGCCCCCGCCCCCGGCCGGCGGCGCCGTCCGTCAGCGGCGGCCGGAGCGTTCGGGAAGCGGGCGGGCGACCTTGTCCAGGACGTGGCGCGCGGCCTGGCGGCCGATCGCCTCGCCGGCCT
Source organism: Caulobacteraceae bacterium (assembly GCA_035628275.1). Lineage (GTDB taxonomy): Bacteria > Pseudomonadota > Alphaproteobacteria > Caulobacterales > Caulobacteraceae > DASPKD01. The sequence continues at coordinate 10,033 of DASPKD010000046.1, forward strand.
CGTTGGCGAAGCGGTAGTGGACGCCGCCGTAGGTGCGCGAGGCGGAGACCTCCTTAACCCACTGGTCCCAGCTGGGCAGCACCTGCACCACCGAGTTGGCGATGGTCAGGGAGGCGACCTTGACGCCGCCCTTGGGCGCGGGGCCGGTCTCGGCCTTCATCACCTCGGCCACCGAGGCGGCGAAGGTGCAGTGGCCGCACGGATACTCGGAGAAGTTCGGCGTGGTCAGCAGCGGCGTCCAGCCGGGCTCCGCCTGGGTCGCCGGATTGCCGTCCTCGTCGCCGTTGCGGATCGCGGTGATCGGCCGCCAGAAGTTGTGCCAGCTCTTGGACTCCGACATCACCATCACCGCGTCGTCGAAGGCCATCTGGTACAGCATGAACATGCGCGCGTTCCGCACCGGCGTGCGGCCGGGGCCGTCGGCGACGGCGCGCAGCATCGGCGTCAGGTCCGGCCCCTCGCGGAACCGCGCCATCAGCGTCTGGTGCGGCGTGCGTTCGGTCGAGGTCTTGGCGCCCAGCCTGCGCACCTCCTCGTAGTCGCGCGTCCAGGTCTCGCTGGTCAGAGCCGGCGGCGGGGGCGCGCGCAGCGCCTCGACGCTCGGGATCGCCCAGGGCTTGAAGGCCCAGGTGCTGCTCTCGATCCCCGGGAAGGCGGTCGGGATCCAGACCCCGGGCGCGGTGCGGGGCCGGTAGGGCGCGGCCTTGAACGCCGGGTCCATGCCGTTAGCGCTCACCGCCGCGGCGGCGGCCTGTTCGCCGATCAGCCGGCCCGCCTCGCGCGCCGTGTCGTCGCTGATGGCCGCCATGGCGATCGCATAGCTCTCGTCCAGCGCGGTCTTCTTGTCCGGGTAGTGGTGCAGCAGGACCTTGTAGGCCGCCGTCGCCGCCGCCGCGTCGGGCGAGGCCGCGGCGTCCCCCGCCGGCAGGCCGAGATAGCTTTCGTAGCGGCGGTCCACCGCGTTCAGCGCCTCGAACATGGCCAGCGAGGCGCGCGACACGGCGCGCTTCTGCTCCGGCGTTCCCGGCCCGTAGACGGGCGAAATCTTGTTTGCGAATTCCCACCAGTCCGACACGGTGTCGGCGGCGGCGGGTGCGGCGAGCGCCACGGCGGCGGTCGCGGCGAGCAGTCCGTGGATCAGCTTACGCATGTGAGTTCCTCCCGATTGCGGTTGACGGTCGACGGTCTCGGCGCGCGCTCAAGCGACGGCCGGAACGGGGTTGCGCGAACGGCCGAGCCGCACGCGGATCATCCAGAAGGCCAGCAGAGCCAGGGGCGCGAGCGCCAGCACCCACAGGTGCGGACCGCGCAGGGCGGCGGGGATCTCGTCCATCTGGCCCAGGAAGAAGGAGCCGGTGGCCATGAACAGCGCCGCACACATCCGCCAAAGGTGGCGCGAGATGCGAGCCGTCCCCGCCAGGCCGCCGCGGCGGACGACCTTGAGGTCGGTCAGGGCGGCCAGCAGCGCCACCACGCCGAACACGTACGATCCGGTCGGACCGGCGGCCGAGCCGGACCCGCTGACCCCGCCCCAGAACCCCAGCCCGGCCATGCCGAAGGCGACCGCCATGGCGGCTGTCTCCAGCCGGCCGACCTCTCCGTCGCCGCGCCTCGCGGCCGCCCAGGCGGTGAGCACCAGATAGGCGACGAACACGCCGGCGAAGATGTTGCCGGGCTGGTCGCGCAGGGTCCCGATGATCGCGCCGAACAGGCCCATGATCAGCATGGACAGCACGAACAGGGCTCCGCAGGCCCGGTGCATGGGCGCGCCCTTGCGCAGGAAGACGGCGGCGTAGCCGAACACGATCCCGCCGGTCCCGCCGGCGACGTGGGCGAGCAGCAGCAGGGACATTCCCTCGGGGCTGTAGACAGGCAAGGTCATGGCGTCCTCCGGTTGAAGGGGGTTCGCGGGAAGCTCGGATTTCGGGTGGTGGTCGGGTCGGGCGGCCGGTCGGGCCGTCAGCCGGAACCCTGGTCGGATCGGTCGAAGCGCATGGGTTTCGGCTCCGGGGTCAGGACGGGGCGCGCGAGCGGCGCACCCGCACGGCCAGGACGACGAACGCCGCGGCCAGGCCTACGCCGATCCACAGCGGCGGCAGGGTCAGCAGGCGCAGCGGCTGGAGGTCGGCGGCGCCCTCGATCCAGCGGCGGCCGTCGCCGTCCAGGGTGTAGGGCTGGATGATCCCGCCGCCGAGCCAGCGCTCCAGCGCCCAGTGGATCACGCTGTGGCCCAGCAGGCCGTGCTCGACGATCAGGAAGGCCGCGAACGGGGCCAGCGCCCACAGGGTCGCCGCGCGCCGCGCCCAGGCTGAGATCAGCAGCAGCCACCCCCACAGCGGCGCGTACCAGAGCGACATGAACGGCAGGCCGTAGAGCAGTCCCGCCCAGATCCACGGCAGGTCCAGCCGCGCCCAAAGCGCCTGCGGATCGTAGCCGGTGACCGTCCACGCCAGCGACTGGAGCACCACCATCAGCAGGTTGGCCGCGACCGCCAGCGCCAGCACGATCACCGGCATGACCAGAGTCGGGATCGCTTGCTTGGCCAGGACCGTCTGCAGGTCCGACACCGGCATGGACTTCCAGAACAGGATGCTGCGGTCGCGCCGCTCCCCCTGCAGCGCGTCCAGGCAGTAGAGCGTGCCGACCAGCAGCCCGGCGATCACGATCGCCCCGGTGGCCGCGTCGTACAGGGCCATGAACGGATGGGATCCGGGCGCGTCCGCCAGGGTCGCCTCCCGATCCGCCCCGCCGACCAGGGCGGAGACGAAGTGGGCCAGCACCGCGAAGGCCGCCACCGCCGCCGGCGCGACGTACAGGGCGCGATGCTCCCACAGCTCCCGGCGGACCAGCCAGGCGCAGGTGCGAAGCCAGGAGAAGCGCTCGGTCGGGCTCATGCGGCGCGCTCCACGCCGGACGCCGGCGCCATCACCGCCAGGAACAGGTCGTGCAGGCCGGGGGTGCGCACCTCGCCGAGCGGCTCCAGCCGCTCGCGATCTACCCCGTCGAACACCAGCACCGAGCGCCCGAACAGCGTCCGTTCGGCGATCGGGCCGAGCGCGCGGGCGGCGGCCAGGATCTCCGGCGCGACCGCGACCTCGGCGAACCGGCCCTCGATCTCCTCCACCGTCGCCGCCAGGACCACCCGGCCCCGGTCCAGCATGACCACGTCGGTCAGGATATGCTGGACCTCGTAAAGATCGTGGGTGGAGACCACGATGGTGCGCACCTGGTCGACGTAGTCGCCGAGCAGGGTGTCGTAGAACTGCTTGCGGTACAGCAGGTCGAGCCCCAGCGTCGGCTCGTCCAGCACCAGCAGCTTGGCGTCCACCGCCATGATCAGCGCCAGGTGCAGCTGGGTGACCATGCCCTTGGACAGCTCGCGCACCCAGGCGTCGTGGCGCACCGCGGTCCTCGCCAAGAAAGCCTCGGCGCGTTTGCGGTCGAACCGGGGATGGACGCCGGCCATGTAGTCCAGCGCCTTGCGCACCCGCATCCAGCGCGGCAGCACCGCCACGTCGGCGATGAAGCAGACGTCCCGCATCAGCGGGCCGCGCTCGACCCAGGGGTCGCGGCCGAGCACCCGCAGGTCGCCTTCGTGCGACACCAGCCCCAGGATCGCCTGCAGGGCGGTGCTCTTGCCGGCCCCGTTGGGGCCCAGCAGGCCGACGATGCGGCCTTCGCCCACCTCCAGGTCGATCCCTTCCAAGGCGACCGTCTCGCCGTAGGTCTTGCGCAGATTGCGGGCGCGGATCACGGCCATGCTCAGCCCTCCTTCCGCTCAGGGTCCGGACGTGCGCCTAGCAGCTCGTCGGCCAGCCCAAGCCGCTCGATGGTCGCGCGGATGGTCGGCCACTGCTCGGTCAGGAAGCGCTGGCGCTCGTCCTTCAGCAGCAGGGCGCGCGCGCCGGGGGTCACGAACATGCCGCGCCCGCGCTGCTTCTCCACCAGGCCGTCGTCGGCCAGCTGCTGATAGGCCTTGAGCACGGTCAGGGGGTTGACCCGCGACTCGGTCGCCACCGTTCGAACCGACGGCAAGGCGTCGCCGTCCCCGAGCACGCCGTCCAGGATCATCGCCACCACCCGGTCGCGGATCTGGCGATAGATCGGCTGGCTGTCGTTCCACTCCTGGACCATGCTCGGTTCCTGTCCGCCCCCGGCCCGAGGTCGGCGCCGGCCGCGGAATCGGCAGCGAGGCTACCGCCTCCGCCGCCGAACCACACGTGTCCGAATCCGTCCATCCGCTCGCTCCCGGCGGGCCGATCACGACAGGATCAGCACCGCGTTGGTGTTATACATACCTATAACACTAACGCGGTGCAAGCCCTCCCTCGATATGGCCGGTTCGGGCTCGCGTGGCTGTAAGGCGGTAGGATCCTCCAAAGAGAGCCAAGCGGCTTGGCAGTATGAACGTTGCATCATCTGGTATAGGCTTGGCTGTTAAAAAAGAGCGGCGCGGTTTCCCTGTTCACATTTTATTTATCTGAAGCTTAGCGGATCGCTAAATCCGTTGCTGTACAAGGTTACAGTCTCGCTATACGGCCGCGCTTGAGCTTAGCGGGCGGCTTAACTTTTCAAACATGGCCGGAACAGGGCGATACTGCGCTGGTTGTGGGCGCCGGAGGGACTGGCCCTCCAAGTGCAATTTCACGTTTGGAGAGTCTCAATGTACGGCAAGCTTCTCGGCGCCGCGTCCGCCCTCGTGCTCGCTTTCGCGGCCGCCCCGGCCCTGGCGCAGGATAATTCCGACAACTCGAACCAGGGTAACGACTACTCGAACAACTCCGACAATTCGAACCAGGGCAACGACTACTCGGACAATTCGGTCAACGACTCCGGCAACACCGACTCTTCGGTCACGACCACCACCGACGCGTCGATGATGACGACGACCACCACGACCACGACCACGGACAATTCCAACCAGGGTAACGACTACTCCGACAACTCGGTCAGCGACTCGGGCAATAATAGCTCGAACAACCAGTCCTGGACCGACTCGATGAACGACAATTCGGACAACTCCGATAATTCGGTCAACGACTCTGGAAACGACAGCTCCAATCATCAGTCGTGGACCGACTCGATGAACGATAACTCTAACCAGGGCAACGACTACTCGACCGATAACTCCATGAACGATTCGAATAACGACAATTCGGACAATTCGAATCAGGGGAATGATTACTCTGACAATTCGATGAATGATTCGAACAACGACAACTCGGATAATTCGAATCAAGGGAATGACTATTCCGATAATTCGAACCAGGGCAACGACTACTCGGACAATTCCAACCAGGGTAACGACTACTCCGTCGATAACTCGGTCGACGCGTCGGTGGACAACTCGACGAACGATTCGGGCAACGACAACTCGACGAACGACTCGTACAACGACAACTCCGACAACTCGATGAACGACTCGAACAACGACAACTCGGACAACTCGAACCACCAGTCTTGGACCGACTCGAATAACGACAATTCGAACCAAGGCAACGACTACTCCACCGACAGCTCGGTCCACACCACGGCCATGTCCCACCAGGAGCTGAACGCGACCGTGTCGGGCTTCGGCGTCAGCTTCACCGACGAGCGCCGCGGCGATCAGAACGGCTCGCTGATGACCGGCGACGTCACCGTCGACGGCGGCGCCTACTCGGGGTTCGCGGGCATCAACACCGCCAGCTCGAACACCGGCCTCGGCTCGGCCGCCCAAGCGGCGACCGGCATCGCGGCCAACGCCAACGTCTCCTTCGGCGCTGGCGGCGGCGGCGGCTCCTAAGCCTCCCGCACGGACCGGACCGGGGGCGTTCGCGCCCCCGGTCCACCCCCTTTTTCCACCCGGGCGGACGCCGCCCCAAGGAGACGTTCGATGCGTGCTGGATTGACGCTTTCCACGAGCCTCGGCGCCCTGCTGTTGCTGGCCGGCGCGGCCGCGGCCCAGGACCCGACGGCCCCCGCGACCACCGAAACGCCTCAGGCCCTGTTCGAGCAGGTGGAGTTCGCCCCCGCCGCGCCGCTGGACAACGCCCTGCCCGTGCTCGTGATCCCGGAACCCGCGCCCGTCGAAGCCGAAGAGCCGGCGGAGGACGTGCTCGAGGACGCCGCCCTGTCCGAACTCAGCGGCGGCCAGGCGATCACCGTGACCGCCCTGACGACCCAGACCCTGACCGCCGCCAGCACCGGGAACACGGTGAACGGCGGCACGGTCGGCTCCGGCGCCGTGGCGATCGGCGAAGGCGCCTTCTCAGGCTACAGCGGCATCGGCAATTTCGTCGTCAACACCGGTCACAACAACACGCTGCAGGGCAGCATCGGCGTGACCGTCGCCATCACCCCGGGGCCGTGAGCGTCATGCGCCGCCTCGCCGCCCTGACCGCCGCCGGCGCCGCCCTGATGCTGGCCGCCGCAGCCTCGCCCGCCGACGCCCAGGTGCGCCTGTCCGGCCAAGGGGGCGGGACCTATACGGTCGGCGTGACCAGCTGGAAGGACGTGCCGTTCCGCACCGTGGTGCGCCAGCAGTACGACTACAGCTGCGGATCGGCCGCGCTCGCCACCCTGCTCAAGTTCCACTACGGCGTGCCGGTCGGCGAGGCCGAGGTGTTCCAGGGCATGTGGGCCGGCGGCGACCAGGCCAAGATCACCAAGGTCGGCTTCTCCTTTCTCGACATGAAGCGCCACCTGGAGGCCCGAGGCTACAAGGCCGACGGCTACCGCATGTCGCTGGACCGGCTGGAGCAGAGCAAGGCCCCCGCCATCGCCCTCATCGACCTGGGCAACTACCGCCATTTCGTGGTGGTCAAGGCCGTGCGCGGGGACAAGGTGCTGGTCGGCGACCCGGCGCTCGGCTTGAAGGTCTGGCGCCGCGCCGAGTTCGAAAAGATGTGGAACGGCGTGCTGTTCCGGATCAACCGCCGTCCCGATTCCAACGCCGCCGAGGACGAGTGGGCGCCGCGCCCCGGCGCGCGGCTGGACGAGCGACTGTCCGACCACGACCTGTCGGGTTTCACCCGACACCTGCCGCCGCTCTATCAACTGACCCCGACCTTCGACATCACCCCCGTCCTGCCGTGAGAATCGCCGTGACCCGACGCGCCCTGCCGATCCTCGCCCTGACCGCCGCCCTGGCCTTGGCCGCGCCCGCCTGGAGCGCCCAGCCCGTGTTCGCGCAAGAGGCCCCGCTGGCCGACGGCGAGCTGGACGAGATGCGCGGCGGCTTCCTGGTGGCCGAAGGCATCGCGGTGGGCCTGGGGGCGGTGGTTCGCACCCACGTCGACGGCCGACTGGCGCTGGAGACACGCCTGACCTGGACGCCGGAAGGACCGCAGATCGAGCGCACGGTCGGCGAGGGCGTGGTTCCAGCCTCGGCCGCGGGCGCCCACCAGGCGGCCCTTGCCCAAGGCCTGGATCTCAGCGGCCTGGCCGGTCAGGAGGGGGTGTTCGTCACCCAGGACGGCGGCACCGCCTTCGTCCACGCCCTGAACGGCACGTTCCAGAACATCGTGCTGAACACCGCCGACGGCCTGACCGTGCGTCAGGAGACCGAGGTCGCCCTCACCCTGCCCGGCTTCGACGCGGTCCAGGCCGGCTTTCTGCGTGACCTGGCGGCCTTCCGCCTGGGCGAGGAAATGCGGGCGGCGGGAGTCAGCGGGACGCGGTGATCTCTACGCTCCGTTCATCCCCGTGGAAGCGGGGACCCCAGGTTCTGGCATCGTCGCCCCCAAGCAGAAAAGCCGCAGCCGCTCCAACGTGATTCTGATCAAGCCCGATCCCCGCTCATCACCCGAGGATGAGCGGAGAGTTAGGTCAGAACCTCACCGGCACGCGCACCAGCACCCGGGTGTCGGGCGCGTCGCTGGTGACGCCGAACTCGAACGAGGTGCTGAGCGTCAGCCGCTCGGTGAAGCGGTAGGACATGCCGAACAGCAGCGCGCCCACGTGCAGGTCGTTGGAGCTCTGCTCCTGGGCGTTGTTTGCGTTGTCGCCGATCTCGGTGGTGGTCTCGAAGATGTAGTTGTGGCGATAGCCCATCGAGTAGGAGAACCGCTCGTTCAGAGCGAAGCCGAAGCCCAGGCTGGCGCCGATCGAGTCCCCCGGATTCACCCGACCGACGTAGACGTCGCCGATCTGCATATCGACGTCCTCGCCCAGGTGCGCCAGGTAGCTGAGGTTGGCGAAGATCACCGCCGGGTCGGTCGGAAACAGCAGGCTGATGCCCGGCTCCACTCCCCAGAAGCCTGAGCCGGTGGCCAGTTCGGTGGCGACGGCGTCCTGATCGCGCTCCACGTCGAAAGGACCGGTGCCGGTGTCCGACTTGATCCGGAGCGCCGCCAGGATGATCGGTCGGTTCGGCCGCACGCGGGTCAGCTGATAGCGCAGCGCCATCTCCGCGTCGCCGATGTCCTGCCCCTCCAGTTCGAAGGTGCGGCTGATGGTCTGATCGCTGGTCTGGACGGTGGTCACCCGGTCGTCGCGGTAGACGTAGGGCACGCGCGCCTCGATCTCCAAGCGGTCGGTCAGGCCGTAGCGCAGGGTGGCTGCGGCCGACAGCGTCGTGCGGTCCGCGTCGTTGGCCTCGATCACCCCGATCTGGATGCCCGGCGCCAGCTCCAGCCCGCGGAACACCAGCCGGTTGGACGACGCGCGGGTGAACTCGAACGAGGGCTCCAGCACGAAGCCGCCGCGGGGCGTCAGCACCCCGGCCCAGTCCGGAACGGCCTCTACCGGCACCGTCGGCCGCTCGGGCGGCGCCTCGCCGACGGGCCCTTGCGGGATGGGCTGCACCTGCTGGGCGGCGGCCGTCGTCGCCGGCGCCGCCAAGGGAGCGGAGGACGCCTGGGCCAGGGCCATGGAGGACGGCAGGCCGGTGCCGCGCAGGACCTCCAGATCCCCGATGGTCATCACGCCGGCGGCATGGCGCAGGTTTTCGATCTGCTTCTGCTGGACGGCGATCTTGCGGCCCTGCTCGGCCAGGGATGCCTCCTGTACGTTCAGGCGCGCCGCCTGCGCCTCGATCATCTCGCGAAGCCGCTTCACCTCCGCCGCCGTCTGCTCGGGCGTCTGCGCCCAGGCTTGGCCGCCGCATCCCAAGGCCAGCAGCAGGGCGAAGCCCGCCGCGCCCGCGCGCATGGTCGTACGCCGTGTCATGTCGGTAATCCCCAATCGTCCCGATCCGGCAACAGCGGAGCCGCACGACAGGTTCCGGGGGCTTAGCTTTTGAATACCGGCGCCCCCTCGTCCCGCTCCCGTACCGGCGTTCTGGAACGCTCTCGCTTGCCTTCCGTTGGCGCAGGCATGGAGAACATGCTACTGAAGGTGCTGCCGCGTAAGCGCTTTCCGGTTCTGCTGCGCTACGGCGCCAGCGCCGGGATCGTGGGCATGGCCGCCGCCCTCAGGCTGGCCCTGTCCGGACCGTTGCAGAACTATCCTCTGCTGCTGTTCTTCCCCGCGGTGTTCCTGTGCGCCCTGCTGTTCGACAAGGGCTCGGGCTTCTTCGCCACCCTGCTGAGCGCGGTGGTGGCGGTCTGGCTGTTCATGGCGCCGGGCTACAGCTTCGACGGCGCCTGGGGTCAGCTCGTGCCGCTGACCATCTTCGTGCTGATCGGCTTCACCATGGCGGCGGTGACCGAGGCCCTGCGCAAGACCGTCGAGCGGCTGGAGACGGCTGAACGCGCCAAAACCCTGCTGCTGGAAGAGCTGGCGCACCGGACCAAGAACGACCTGGCCATCATCAGCTCGGCCCTGAACCTGCAAGGGCGCGCCAGCGGCGATCCGGCGGTGAAGGAGGCGCTGGAGGCCGCGGTCGCCCGCGTCGGCGTGGTGGCGACGGCGCAGGAACGGCTGAAGGGCGACTCCGACGGCGGCCTGGTGGACATGCCGTCCTACCTCCAGGCGCTGTGCTCGGGCATGGGCGACCTGCTGCGCGACGTGCGGCCGATCGCGGTGCGCCTGCAATCCGATCCGGTCAGCCTCGGCAGCTCCGACGCGGTGACCGTCGGCCTGATCGTCAACGAGCTGGTCACCAACGCCTTCAAGTACGCCTTCCCCGGCGACCGGGAAGGCGGCGTCGACGTGGAGCTGCGCCGCTCGGACGACCGGCGGCTGGAGGTCACGGTGCGCGACGACGGCGTGGGCTGCGCGTCGGACGTGCGCTCGGGAATGGGCACGCGGCTGGTGCGGCTGCTGGCCCAGCAACACGGCGGAACCGTCACGCGCGAACCCGCCGACCCAGGCTGCCGCGTACGGGTGACGGTGGCGCTGGGAGGGTGAGACCCGCGACCGCGGCCTAGGCGCAGGACTCGACGAGCAATTTCTCGGACGCGGCCTCGCCGCTCTCCCGCATGGCCGCGAGGTCGAAACGCAGGAGGCAGCGCACGCCTCCGGGAGCGTAGCCGAGTTCCGCAGTTCCCTTCAGGTCCGCCCGCGCCAGCCGCTCGATCAGGCGCGTGCCGAACCCTCTGCGGCCAGGCGGCGTCACCGGAGGCCCGCCGCTTTCCGCCCATTCCAGTTCGATCACCCCCGACACCTCCCGCCAGCGGACATCCACCACGCCCGCCTTTTCCGACAGGGCGCCGTACTTCGTGGCGTTGGTGCCGAGCTCATGGAGGATCATGGCCACCGCCAGCGCTCGCTGCGGGTCCAGGCGCACCGCGGGTCCGTCGCAGCGGACGCGGTCCTCGCCGTGAACCGTAAAGGCCGCCGTTGCTGCGCGGGCGATCTCGGACATGCCCGCGCCTTCCCAGCTCTCGTGCGTCAGCACGTCGTGGGCGCGCGAGAGCGCGACCAGCCGGTCGGTCAGAACCCGGCGCGCCTCCTCCCGGTCGATCGCGCCGGTCAGGGTGTGGCCGGCGATCGACTGGACGGTGGCGAGGGTGTTCTTCACCCGGTGGTTCAGCTCGTGGATCAGCAGCCGCTGGCGCTCTTCGGCGCGGCGTCGCTGGACGATCTCGAACTGGGCGGCCTGGTATAGTGCGGCGTTGTCCAGGGCCACCGCCGCCTGGGAGGCGATGCCGACCACGATCTTCTCCGCCCTCTCGGTGAACACCCCCGCGTCGGCGTGGCCGAAGAACAGACCGCCGATCACACGTCCGTCCCGGGATTTGACCGAGACCGCCAGGTAGCTGCGGACCGGCAGGTGGCCGGGCGGCATGCCGAAATGCGGGCCCGACTTGCCGTAGCGCGGGTCGGCGGTGATGTCGTCGGAGCGCACCGGCGCCTCTCCCGCGAAAGTGGGGGCGAACACGGCGGTGTTGCGGGGGTGGCCGAACTTCTCGAACGCCTCCCGCGGAGCGCCGGACAGGCGATAGAGGACGAACGCCTCGCCCGCCTCGTTCACCGAGTTGTAGAAGAACGCGCCGAACTGGGCTCCGGTCAGCGCCACGCCGGCGTCGGTGACGCGCTGGACCACCGCGTCGGTGTCCAGGTCTGCGGCGATCACCTCGCCCGTCTCGTTGATAAGAGCGAGCGCCTCGCTCTCTTCCTTCAGCGCCTCGGCCGCCGCGCGACGCTCGGTGACGTCGTCGATCACCGCGACCGAGCCCCTGTAGGCGCCCTCCTCGTCGCGCACCGCCGCCGCGTTCACCCGAACCCATACAACCGCGCCGTCCTTGCGGAGATAGCGTTTCTCGATCTCCTGCGGACCGGCCCGGGACCGCATGCTCTGGACGAACGCGAGATCGCGATCACGATCATCGGGGTGGGTGAGTTCGCCCGGAGGACGGCCGATCAGTTCCTCGCGTTCAAAACCTGTGATCTCGCAGAAGCGTCGGTTCACCCGGATCAGCCGCCCCTCTCCGTCCGCTTGCGCCAGCCCCGCGCCCGCCAAGTCGAAGATCGCCCGCAGCTGCCGCTCGCTTTCGGCCAGCCGCTGCTTGCCTCGCCGTTCATCGGAAACCGCCGCCAGGAACAGCATGGTGCCCGTGGTGATGGCCACGAACTGCTGGACCAGCAACAGCCGCTCCGGCGCCGTGTCCGGCGCATTCAGCGGCCCCAGGCCCTGCACCGCCGCGAAGATGGAGATCAGCCCCACGATCAGGTTGGCCAGGGCCACGCCCCGAACCGCGAACGCCAGGGCCGCCCAGACCAGCACCGGGAACACGTGCCAGACCCGCCACTGGTCCGAGGGCGCCTGAAGCAGGATCAGCCCCGCGACCAGGGCCACGGCCGCCAGGCAAACCGCAAGATGGACGAGGGACGTCGTACCGAAGCCCCTGAACCGCTCGGTCCACAGCGTCAGGAGAACGGGCGCGAAGGTCAGCACCCCGGTGGCGAAACCGAACCACCAGACCAGAGCCGCGAAGGCCGCGCGATCGGGTGGGGCGCCGGTCGCCCAAAGCACCAGAAAGCCCGTCCCGGCCGAGATCACCGCGCCCAGCACGGCCCCGGAGAGCACAAGGTGCAGAATGTCCCTGAAGGACTGGAGCCGCGGATCGATCCCGCCCGCCCGGCGGATCAGCAGCGCCGGAAACAGCGCGCCCAGCGACGTACCCGCGGCGATAATCAGATCCGCCCACATCGGCTGCGGCGAGTCCACGATCAGGGCCGCCGCCATCCGTCCGACGATCAACGCGGGCCAAAGCCGCGGCCCGCCGAGGATCATGGCGGCGAATGCGATCCCCGCGGCCGGCCAGACAGCCGTGCCCGCGCCTGGGACCACCGACCACTGCAGACCGGCCAAAGCCGAGGCGGCGTAGGCGACGGCCACCACCGCGAGCGGCGCGAGGTCGCGCCGGCCAGGAAGCAGGTCGGAGTATGAGGTCCCCATCGGGGGACTTCGTACCCGACCCGCGCCCGAGATCAAACCCGCTGAACGCGTTCGACGGTTATCTGAACGTCCGTCCGGGACGGTACGCCCGGTCCACCGGCCAGGCGATCAGGGCGATCACTCCGAACAGCACCAGGCCTGTGATCCCCAGCACCAGCGGGCTCTCCGGCGGTGGGGCCGGCAAGGCGAACAGGGTGGCCATGCCGCCCAGCAGGGCCAGGAACAGCACCGCCGGCCAGGCCTGGCGTCCGACCGACTTGCGCCAGGCGATCCAGGCCCCGCCCGCCACCGCCAGCAGGCTCAGCTCCAGCGCCATCTCGGCGGCGGGGAAGTTCCATAATCCGAGCCCGACCTTGGGCCCCCGGTACCACAGCTCCAGGTCCGGGCGGTGCACGATCCAGTCCAGCACCCAGTGCGAGAACACCACCAGCCCGACCACCGCCGAGGCGCGCCAGGTCAGCTTCAGCAGCGGCTTGCACAGCAGCGCCGCGACCAGCGACCAGACCAGAGCGGCGGGAAGGCCGTGGCTGTAGGGCATGTGGAGCAGCTCTAGCGGATTGCCGGGCAGGCTCTCGTCAACCCGGAACTTCTCGATGCCGAACACGACCAGGGCCGAATAGCCGACGTCCAGCAGCTGCGCGCCCAGCACGTAGGTCCACAGCGGCGTGCGCGGCTCGGCCGCCTTGGCCGCCAGGGCGGCGGCGTAGTGTCCGACGAACATGGCTTCAGGCTTCTCCTCGCTCAGCTCGGGACCGCCGGCCTTCCGACCCTGCCCTAATTCTTCCGCCCATCCCCGCGAAGGCGGGGACCCAGACCGAAACCCTCTCGGGGTCGGAACATCATACAGTTAAAGTTCGCCGCCAGCCCCGGCCACGCGGATCAGGCTTCTGGGTCCCCGCCTTCGCGGGGATGAGCGGGGGTAAGTGCATCCCTCACACCGCCGCGCAAGCTGTTTCCAGCCAGGACCGCACCTCGCCCTCGACCTGCGGGCCGATCACCGCCAGCACGCGGGCGTGATAGGCGTTCAGCCAATCCCGCTCCTCCGGCGACAGCAGGGCGGCGTCGACCAGCGTCCGGTCGATCGGCGCCAGGGTCAGGGTCTCGAAGCCCAGCATCGGCCGCTCGCCGCCCATGACCGGCTCCGCGGCGGTGACAGCCTGCAGGTTTTCGATGCGGATGCCGTAGGCCTCGGCTTTGTAATAGCCGGGCTCGTTGGACAGGATCATGCCGGGCAGCAGGGCGACGGTGTTGGGCGCCTTGGCGATCCGTTGCGGCCCCTCGTGCACCGACAGGTAGCTGCCGACGCCGTGGCCGGTGCCGTGATCGTAGTCCAGCCCGGCCTCCCACATCGGCCGGCGCGCGAGGGCGTCGAGCTGGTGACCGGTGGTCCCGGCCGGGAAGCGCACGCGCGACAGGGCGATGTGGCCCTTCAGCACGCGGGTGAAGCGGTCGCGCATCTCCGCGGTAGGCTCGCCGATCGCGACGGTGCGGGTGATGTCGGTGGTGCCGTCCAAATACTGGGCGCCGGAGTCAACCAGCAGCAGGGTCCCGCGCTCGGTGCGCCGGTTCAGCCGCTGCGTCGGGCGGTAATGGACGATCGCGCCGTTCGGCCCGGCCCCGGCGATGGTGTCGAAGCTAAGGTCCCTGAGCGCGCCGGTCTGCTCGCGGAACGCCTCCAGCCGCGAGACCACCTCGATCTCGTCGGGCAGCGTCTCCTGCGCCTCCGTCGCGGCCCAGTGCAGGAACCGGGCGACCGCGGCGCCGTCGCGGGCGTGGGCGTTACGCGCGCCCTGCACCTCGACCGCGTTCTTGGCCGCGCGCGGCAGGGCGCAGGGGTCCATGGCCCGCACCACCTGGGCGCCGGCCCGGTCCAGCCGGTCGAAGTACCAGGCCGAGGACTCGGCCGGATCGACCACCACCCGCTTGCCTTTCAACGCGTCGAGCGCCGCGGGCAGGTTCTCCGGCGCCTCCAGGCTGACCGCGTTGCCGAGCCACGGCTGCAGGTCGGGCGTGACCTTTGCCGGATCCAGGAACAGCCGCGCGGTCCCGTCCTTGTTCAGGATCGCCTGGCCGATCGGCATGGGGGCGCGCTTCACGTCGCCGCCGCGGATGTTGAACAGCCAGGCGATGGACGGGGCGGCGGTGACCACCGCGGCGTCCGCGCCCATGGCCTCGCCGACCCGCGCGCGCTTCGACGCGCTCTCCTCTCCTGAATACTCCAGCGGATGCGGGACGACGGTCGCGGTCGGCTGCGGCGGGCGCTCCTGGCCCCAGGCGAGATCGAGCGGGTTCGGATCGACCGGCTTCAGCTGCGCGCCCGAGCGCGAGATCGCCGCCTTCAGCCGCGCCAGCGCGTCGGGGCTGTGCAGGCGCGGGTCGTAGCCGATCACCGCACCCGTCCCAGGAACGCTCTCCAGGTAGGCCGGCACGCCGCCTTCGACCAGGTCGCGGATTTCGAACAGGCTCTCGTCCACCTGGTCGCGGACCTGCAGGGTGTAGCGCCCGTCGACGAACACCGCCGCCTTGTCCTTCAGCACCACCGCCGCCCCGGCCGAGCCGGTGAAGCCGGTCAGCCACGCCAGCCGGTCGTTGGCCTCGGGAAGGTACTCGTTGTTGTGCTCGTCCTCGTGCGGCACCAAAAAGCCGTCCAGCCCCAGCCGTTCGAGCTGGGCGCGGACGCGCGGCAGGTGGCGGGAACCGAAGGAACGGTCGGTGGTCTCGTCGAAGGTCTGGCGCATGGGCGCGAACCTAGAGCCTGATCGTTTGTGGTGGAAGCGCTCCCTTGCCCGGCCCGTGGAACCTGCCTAGCGTCGCCGTTTCCAGGGGACGGGGACAAGCCATGAAGACGGGATGCGGATGCGCGGGCGCGGTGTCGCGCCGCTCGATGCTGGGACTGTTCGCGGGCGGCGGGGCTCTGCTGGCCGCCGGCGGCGCCAGAGCGGCCGGGCACGCCGACGTGCTGCTGCTGACCTGCATGGACTACCGTCTGGTCGACGAGACCGAGGCGTGGATGAGCGGACGCGGCTACCGCAACAACTACGACCACATCGTGCTGGCCGGCGCGTCGCTCGGCGCGGTGACCGACGTCTATCCGGCCTGGCGCGAGGCGTTCTGGACGCACCTGGACGTGGCGGTGAAGCTGCATGACATCCACACCGTCGTGGTGCTGGATCATGACGACTGCGGCGCCTACAAGGTGCTGCTGGGCGAGGCGGCGGTGGAGGGCGGCAAGGCCTTCCCGGCCCACGTCGCCCATCTGACCAGGCTGCGGGCCGAGATCACGGCCAAGCACCCGCACCTGAAGGTCGAGCTGAACGTCATGGCCCTGGACGGCACGGTCCGCCCGGTCGCCTGACCCCAACATACGGAGAGACGGCGTGAGCGATCCCGAACTGCTGGCGGCGGTCAGGCGGCTGGAGGAGGCGGTCGAGCGCCAGAACAAGACCTTCAGCAAGGGCTTCGCCGAGATCGGCTCGAGCCTCTATTTCACCGGCGTGCTGCTGTCGCTGGGCATGAACTGGTCGATCAAGGGCAACCTGTTCGCCGCGCTCCTGAGCTGGCTGAACGTCGGATACCTGATCATGGAAGGCACCGGTCTCAGGATCGCATGATCCCATGTGGGACGCCCTGCTCCTCGACCTGAACGCCGCCACCATGGCGCCGGACCGCGGCCCCTACGGCGCGGTGCGCGACGCCGCGATCGGCGTCGAGGCCGGCCGCATCGCCTGGATCGGCCCCCGCGCCGACCTGCCGGGGGCGCCCGAGACCCTGGCGGCGGAGGTGCGGGGCCTCGGCGGCGCCTGGGTCACGCCGGGCCTGATCGACTGCCACACCCACCTGGTGTTCGGCGGGAACCGCGCGACCGAGTGGGAACGCCGGCTGAACGGCGCGACCTACGAGGAGATCGCGCGCGAGGGCGGCGGCATCCTGTCCACCGTGCGCGCTACCCGCGCGGCCTCCGAGGACCGGCTGATCGACGCCGCCCGCCGGCGGCTGGAGGACCTCAAGGCGAACGGCGTCACCACCGTGGAGATGAAGTCCGGCTACGGCCTGGACCTCGACAGCGAGCTGAAGAGCCTGCGCGCCGCCCGGCGGCTGGCGCTCTCGGGCGAGGTGCGCGCCTCGCTCACCCTGCTGGCCGCCCACGCCGTGCCGCCGGAGCACCGCGACGACCGCGCCGCCTATGTCGACCTGATCTGCGAGCGGATCATCCCCGCCGCCGCCGACGGCCTGGCCGACGCGGTCGACGCCTATTGCGAGACCATCGGCTTCACGCCCGCCGAGGTCGATCGGATTTTCCAGACCGCGCGCGAGTACGGCCTGCGGGTCAAGCTGCACGCCGAGCAACTGTCCGACCAGGGCGGCGCCGCGCTGGCCGCCCGGCACGGGGCGCTCTCCGCCGACCACCTGGAGCACCTGACGCCAGAGGGGATCGCGGCGATGAAGGCCGCCGGCACGGTGGCGGTGCTGCTGCCCTGCGCCTACTACTTCCTGCGCGACGAGAAGGCCCCGCCGGTCGCGGCCCTGCGCGACGCCGGCGTGCCGATGGCGGTGGCGACCGATTGCAACCCCGGCACCTCGCCTTGCACGTCGCCGCTGCTGGCCATGAACATGGCCTGCACCCTGTTCCGCCTGACGCCGGAGGAGGCGCTGGCCGGCTTCACCCGCAACGCCGCGCGCGCGCTCGGCCTGCACGCGCGCCTGGGCACGCTGGAGCCAGGCAAGGAGGCGGACCTGGCCGTCTGGCGGATCGACGACCCGGCCGAACTCTCCTACTGGATGGGCGCGAGCCTGCTGGCCGGGCGCTGGGTGGGCGGGCGAGAGTCTCTTTGATCCGCTCATCCCCGCGAAAGCGGGGACCCAGACCTGCCGGCGGGGCGGTCGGGCCGGCGCCCACATGATCAAGTTTCTAGGTCCCCGCCTTCGCGGGGATGAGCGGATTGTCTATTGATCCGCCGAGTCGAAGCGGAGAAGCCCGTGACCGCCCACGCCAACGTCCGAGTCGTCCGCGCTCCCCGCGGAGCCGAGCGCACCTGCAAGACCTGGGGCGCGGAGGCCGCGCTCCGCATGCTGATGAACAACCTCGACCCTGAGGTGGCCGAGCGGCCGGAAGAGCTTGTCGTCTACGGCGGCATCGGCAAGGCCGCGCGCGACTGGAAGGCGTTCGACCGCATCGTCGCGGCGCTGCGCGACCTGGAGGCCGACCACACCCTGCTGGTCCAGTCGGGCAAG
Organism: Caulobacteraceae bacterium; assembly: GCA_035628275.1. Lineage (GTDB taxonomy): Bacteria > Pseudomonadota > Alphaproteobacteria > Caulobacterales > Caulobacteraceae > DASPKD01. The sequence continues at coordinate 28,031 of DASPKD010000046.1, forward strand.
CCCGTCGGCGTGTTCCGCACCCACCCCGACGCCCCGCGCGTGCTGATCGCCAACTCCAACCTGGTGCCCAGGTGGGCCACCTGGGAGCACTTCAACGCTTTGGATCGCAAGGGCTTGATGATGTACGGCCAGATGACCGCCGGGTCCTGGATCTACATCGGCACCCAGGGGATCGTTCAGGGCACCTATGAGACCTTCGTCGAGGTCGGCCGCCAGCACTTCGGCGGCGACCTGGCCGGCAAGTGGATCCTGACCGCGGGCTTAGGCGGCATGGGCGGCGCCCAGCCGCTGGCCGCCACCATGGCCGGCGCCTCGTGCCTGGCGATCGAGTGCCAGCGCTCGCGCATCGAAAAGCGGCTGGAGACCCGCTACCTCGACACCGCCGTCGACGACCTCGACGAGGCCCTGCGCCTGATCGAGCAATCGGCCGCCGAGAAGAAGCCCCTGTCGGTCGGCCTGCTCGGCAACGCCGCCGAAGTGCTGCCCGAGCTGCTGCGCCGCGGCGTTCGCCCCGACGTGGTCACCGACCAGACCAGCGCCCACGACCTGGTCAACGGCTATTTGCCCAAGGGCTGGACCGTCGCGGAGTGGGAAGAGAAGCGCCAGATCGACCCGCAGGCGGTCGAGGCCGCCGCCCGCCGCTCCATCGTCGAGCACGTCGACGCCATGCTGAGCTTCTGGCGCATGGGCGTGCCCACCCTCGACTACGGCAACAACATCCGCCAGGTCGCCAAGGACGAGGGGCTGGACGACGCCTTCGACTTCCCCGGCTTCGTGCCGGCCTACATCCGTCCGCTGTTCTGCCGCGGGGTCGGGCCGTTCCGCTGGGCGGCCCTGTCGGGCGATCCGGAGGACATCTGGAAGACCGACCAGGCCATGCGCGCCCTGTTCCCCGACAACCGCCCGCTGCACCGCTGGCTCGACATGGCCCGCGACCGCATCGCCTTCCAGGGCCTGCCCGCGCGCATTTGCTGGATCGGCCTGGGCGACCGGCACCGGGCCGGGCTGATGTTCAACGAGATGGTCGCCTCGGGCGAGCTGAAGGCCCCGGTCGTGATCGGCCGCGACCACCTGGACTCCGGTTCCGTCGCAAGCCCCAACCGCGAGACCGAGGCCATGGCCGACGGCTCCGACGCGGTCAGCGACTGGCCGCTGCTGAACGCCCTGCTGAACACCGCGTCCGGCGCCACCTGGGTGTCGCTGCACCACGGGGGCGGGGTCGGCATGGGCTACTCCCAGCACGCCGGCGTCGTGATCGTCGCCGACGGCACGCCGGAGGCGGCGCAGCGGCTTGAGCGGGTGCTGTGGAACGATCCCGGCACCGGGGTCATGCGCCACGCCGACGCCGGCTACGACGTCGCCCGCGACTGCGCGCGCGAGCAGGGCCTGCTCCTGCCGTCGCTGGAGGGCTGAGCCTTGCGTCCCCATCAGGCCAAGATCCGCGTCGGCGGCGAACTCTCCCTCGCCGTCCTGCGCGAGGCGCTGACCACGCCCGTGCGCCTCGACGTGCCCGAAGAGGTGCTGTCCCGCGTCGACGCGGGCGCCCGCACGGTCGGCGACATCGTCGCCGGCGGGGCGGTCGTGTACGGCATCAACACCGGCTTCGGCCTGCTGGCGAACACCACCATCGCCCGCGAGGACCTGGCCGCCCTGCAGAAGAACCTCGTGCTGAGCCACGCCTGCGGCGTCGGCCCGCTGCTGCCGGACGCCGTCGTGCGCCTGATGATGGTGCTCAAGGTCGCCAGCCTGTCGCGCGGCGCCTCGGGCGTGCGGCGCGAGGTGGTGACCGCGCTCGCCCGCCTGCTGGAGGCCGAGGTCTACCCTTGCGTCCCGTCCAAGGGATCGGTCGGCGCCTCGGGCGACCTGGCGCCGCTGGCGCACATGAGCGCGGCCCTGATCGGCTGGGGCGAAGCGCGGGTCGGCGGCGAGATCCTGCCCGCGCCCGAGGCGCTGCGCCGCGCCGGGCTCGAGCCGCTGGTGCTGGGTCCCAAGGAGGGCCTGGCCCTGCTGAACGGCACCCAGTGCTCCACCGCCCTGGGCCTCGCGGGCCTGTTCGCCGCCGAGGACGTGTTCGCCGCCGCCCTGGTCGCCGGCGCCCTGTCCACCGACGCGCTGAAGGGCTCCGACGCCCCGTTCGACGCCCGCATCCACGCCCTGCGCGGCCAGCCCGGGCAGATCGACGTGGCGGCCGCCTTGCGCGCCTTGATGACCGGCAGCGCCATCCGCGAGAGCCACCGCACCGGCGACGCCAAGGTTCAGGACCCCTACTCCTTCCGCTGCCAGCCCCAGGTGATGGGCGCGGTGCTGGACGTGATCCGCTCGGCCGCCCGCACCCTGGAGATCGAGGCCTGCGGCGTGACCGACAACCCGCTGGTGTTCCCCGAGACCGGCGAGGTGATCTCCGGCGGCAACTTCCACGCCGAGCCCGTGGCCTTCGCAGCCGACCAGCTGGCGCTCGCCATCGCCGAGACCGGCAGCCTGTCGGAGCGCCGCACCGCCGTCCTGACCGACCCCAAGATGAGCGGCCTGCCCGCCTTCCTGGTCGAGAACGGCGGGCTGAACTCCGGCTTCATGATCGCCCAGGTCACCTCCGCCGCGCTGGTGTCGGAGAACAAGCAGCTCTCCCACCCCGCCAGCGTCGACACTGTCCCGACCTCGGCTGGCCAGGAAGACCACGTCTCCATGGCCACCCACGGCGCGCGCCGCCTGCTCGACATGGCCGACAACGCCGCCAACGTGGTCGCCATCGAGCTGCTGTCGGCCGCGCAAGGCGTCGATTTCCACCGCCCCTTGAGCAGCTCGCCGGCGCTCGAAGCCGTCCATGCCGAAATCCGCACCCTGGCCGCCCCCTACGACCAGGACCGCTATTTCGCCCCCGATATAGCCGCAGTCGCCGACCTGGTCCGCCGCGGCCGCTACCGCGCCGAGACCGGGAGCCTGCTGCCCTCAGGAGGGTGAGCCGACTTCCTCTCCCGCTTCCGGTTCGCGTCGTCAGCGTCTATAGGGCGGCGCACCCGCGCCGCGGGGGGCCCTGTGCGCCCCTCGACGAGCCGCGACAGCCGAAGGAACGCCTCTCATGTCCAAGATCAAAGTCGCCAATCCGGTCGTCGATCTCGACGGCGACGAGATGACCCGGATCATCTGGAAGCTGATCAAGGACAAGCTGATCTTCCCCTACCTCGACCTGCCGCTGGACTACTACGACCTGGGCATGGAGCATCGCGACGCCACCGACGACAAGGTGACGGTCGAGGCGGCCGAGGCGATCAAGCGTCACGGCGTGGGCGTGAAGTGCGCCACCATCACCCCCGACGAGACGCGGGTGAAGGAGTTCGCCCTGAAGAAGATGTGGAAGTCGCCCAACGGCACCATCCGCAACATCCTGGGCGGCGTGGTCTTCCGCGAGCCGATCATCTGCCGCAACGTGCCGCGCCTGGTCCCCGGCTGGACCCAGCCGATCATCGTCGGCCGCCACGCCTTCGCCGACCAGTACAAGGCCACCGACTTCAAGGTCCCTGGCCCCGGCAAGCTGACCATCAGGTTCGAGGGCCGGGACGGCCAGGTGATCGAGCACGAGGTGTACGACTACGACGGCCCCGGCGTGGCCATGGGCATGTACAACGTCGACGCCTCGATCGCCGAGTTCGCCCACGCCTGCTTCCGCTACGGCCTGGACCGCAAGTACCCGGTCTATCTCTCGACCAAGAACACCATCCTCAAGGCCTACGACGGCAAGTTCAAGGACATCTTCCAGGAGATCTTCGAGCGCGACTACGCCGCCCAGTACAAGGAGTTGGGCCTGGTCTACGAGCACCGGCTGATCGACGATCTGGTGGCTTCGGCGCTGAAGTGGTCGGGCGCGTTCGTCTGGGCGTGCAAGAACTACGACGGCGACGTGCAGTCGGACATGGTCGCCCAGGGGTTCGGGTCGCTGGGCCTCATGACCTCGGTGCTGATGACCCCCGACGGCAAGACGGTGGAGGCCGAGGCCGCCCACGGCACCGTCACCCGCCACTACCGCCAGCACCAGCGCGGCGAGCCGACCTCGACCAACTCCATCGCCTCGATCTTCGCCTGGACGCGCGGGCTGAAGCACCGGGCGAAGCTCGACGGCAACACCGCGCTGGCCGATTTCGCCGT
>DASPKD010000047.1:0-5292 GCA_035628275.1 Caulobacteraceae bacterium
ACGACGGTTGCGGCGAGCGCGAGCCTGGGCGACATGGGACGCTCCTGTACGAAACCTTGCGCCTGCAAGGGTCGCCCCGCCGCCTCAAGGAAGCGTTAAGCCCGCCATGCACGACCTGCTGATCCCCGCCGACCGCGCCTCATCGCCCGTGCCGATCCTGGCCGTGACCGAAGCCGGGTTCGAGCGGCTGAGCGCGACCCTGCCGCACCGCGCCTTCCTCGACGCCCAGGACTTCCGCGGCCAGGCGGGGCGGCTGGTGCTGCTGCCGGGCGCCGACGGCGGGCTGGAGCGGGTGATGTACGGCCTGGGCGCGGCGGCCGAGCCGATGGGCCTGCGCGGCCTGCCCGCGCGCCTGCCGCCGGGCGATTACACGCTTGACCCGGCCGGCGAACCCGGCGCGGCGGAGGCGGCCTTGCTGGCCTGGGCGCTCGGTTCCTACGCCTTCGATCGATACAAGAAGCGCGACGCCAAGCCCCGCCCGCGTCTGGTCGTCCCCGACGGGATCGACGCGGACGGCGTCCGCGCGGTGGCGGAGGCCTGCTGGCTGGCGCGCGACCTGGTCAACACCCCGGCCAACGACATGGGCCCGCTGCAGCTGGAGACGGTCGCGCGCGAGATCGCCCAGGCGCACGGCGCGCGCCTGACGGTGACCACGGGCGAGGCCCTGCTGGAGCAGAACTACCCCGCCGTCCACGCGGTCGGCCGCGCGGCGACGGACGAGCGCGCGCCGCGGATGATCGAGCTGTCCTGGAACGCCGACCGCGCCGACCTGCCGCTGGTGGCGCTCGTCGGCAAGGGGGTGGTGTTCGACACCGGCGGGCTGGACATCAAGCCGTCGGCCGGCATGCGTCTGATGAAGAAGGACATGGGCGGTGCGGCGCACGCGCTCGCGCTCGGACGGCTGGTGATGCAGGCGGGCCTGGCCGTGCGGCTGGCAGTGCTGGTTCCGGCGGTGGAGAACGCCATCGGCTCGGACGCCTTCCGCCCCGGCGACGTGATCGGCTCGCGCAAGGGGCTGACCATCGAGGTCGGCAACACCGACGCGGAAGGCCGCCTGATCCTGGCGGACGCCCTGACCCGCGCAGCGGAGCTGTCGCCCGAGCTGACGGTGGATTTCGCCACCCTGACCGGTGCGGCGCGCGTGGCGCTGGGGCCGGAGCTTCCTCCCGTCTACACCCCCGACGACGCCCTCGCGGCCGAGCTCGCCGCGGCGTCGGTCGAGGTCGCCGACCCGATGTGGCGCATGCCGCTTTGGCGCGGTTATCGCGACGCGCTGGACGCCGAGATCGCCGACCTCAGGAACGACCCGGCCGAGTGGGCCCAGGCGGGCTCGGTCACCGCCGCCCTGTTCCTGCAGAAGTTCGCGCCCGAGACCGGCGCCTGGGCCCACTTCGACATCTTCGCCTGGAACCCGCGCGGGCGCCCCGGCTGGCCGGTCGGCGGCGAGGCCCAGGCGATCCGGGCGGTGTTCGAGGTGCTGAAACGCCGCTACGGCCTCGCTCGTTAACGGCCTTTTCGTTTCCGGGCTCTAGGGTGTCGGCTCTCCCGGAGAGCCTGACGCCCTTGTCCGCCGCCGATCCCCGTCTGACCCTCGCGCGCGGCGACCTCGCCGAGCAGGCGCTGGAAGGGATCGTGTGCGCCGCGGCCTACCGGCCGACGCGGGCGATGCAATGCGCGGTTCCGGCGGCGCCGCTGCGCAAGGCGCCCGACCCGGCCGCCGAGCAGCAGGACCAGCTGGTGTTCGGCGAAATCTTCGAGGTGCTGGAGGTCGAGGGCGGCTTCGCCTTCGGCCGCGCCCGCCGCGACGGCTACGTCGGCTGGGTTCCGACCGAGGCGCTGACCGCCGAGGTGCTGGCGCCCACCCACCGCGTTTCCGCGATCCGCACCTACGCCTTCGCCGAGCCGGACATGAAGGCGGCCTCGCCCGTGGCTCTCACCCTCAACAGCCTGGTCACGGTGGAGGCTCGCAACCGCCGATTCGTCCGCGTCGCCCGCACCGGCTGGATCCCCGAAGCGCATTTGGCCGCACTCGACGAATTCGACCGCGAGCCGGTGGCGGTGGCCGAACGCTTCGTCGGCGCGCCCTACCAGTGGGGCGGGCGCGAGAGCGTGGGGCTAGACTGTTCGGGTTTAGTCCAGCAGGCGCTGTACGCCTGCGGCCGCGGCTGCGCGCGCGACGCCGACCAGCAGGAAGCCGAACTGGGCGAACCGATCGCGCCGGAGACGCTGCGCCGCGGCGATCTGGTGTTCTGGAACGGGCACGTCGGGCTGATGACCGACGGCGAGCGCCTGATCCACGCCACCGGCTGGCACATGGCCGTGGTGGTCGAGCCGCTGGCCGACGTGGTCGCGCGGATGCACGAGGCGGGCGCGGGCGCGCCGACCGCCTACCGGCGGCTCTAGGCCTCCAGCGCCGCCCGGGTCAGGGCGACCCAGGCGCAGATTGCGAGAAACAGCGTCGTCATGCCGGCTCATGTAAGCGCGGCCGCGACGATTTGAAGGGCGGCGCTCAGGCGCCGGGGCGCAGCGCGTCCTGGCCCTTGTTGCCCTGGTTGCCGCCCGGAGTCGGCTTGACCACCGTAGGCGCCGCGCCGGGGCCTTGCGCCGGAGCCTGGCCGGCCATGCCGCCGCCCACGCCGCTGGGGGCCGGAGCCGAGCCGGACTGGGCGCCCTCGACCTCGGTCACGCCCGCCGCCCCGTCCGGAGCGGTGGTCGTCGCCGCACCCGGCTGGCGGGACGGGTCGGGCGCGGGAATCGGATAGCCGCCGGAGCCCTGCTGGCGCAGCCAGGCGATCACGGCGATCCGGTCCTCCTGCTTCTTCAGGCCGGCGAAGGACATCTTGGTGCCCGGCACGTACTTGGTCGGCGCCTTCAGGAAGGCGTCCAGCTGGTCGTAGGTCCAGGAGGGCGCGGTGGAGGCGTGGGCCTTCAGCGGATCGGAATAGGCGAAGCCCGCGTGGCTGGCGACCGCACGGCCGACAACGCCCCACAGGTTCGGTCCGATGCCGTTCGGGCCGCCGGAGGCGACGTTGTGGCAGGAGGCGCACTTCTTGAACACCGCCTCGCCCGCGGCCAGGTCGGCGGTCGGCAGCACCGTGCCCCAGTCGGCCGGCAGCTCGGCGGCCGCGCCGCCCGCCTCGCCGCCCTCGTCGGCGACCTCGACGAAGTAGCCCATCTTCTCGGGGGCCTCGGTCTCGTACAGGCGCGTCGACACCTCGCGCACGCCCAGGATGACCAGCGCCGTGGCCAGGCCCGCGCCGAGAATCTTGTTGAACTCCAGATCGCCGCTCATGCCGCTCGTACGTCCCGATAACGCTGCCTGGGGGCGGAAAAACTCGCGCGCGCCGCCCGATTCTTGCGCCCGGCTCTCTTACACGGTAGCGCCGCGCACGCAACCGGACAGGGCCGCATGAACCCGATCACCGTCATTCCCGCCCGCATGGCCGCCACGCGGCTTCCCGGCAAGCCGCTGGCCGAGATCGGCGGCCTGCCGATGATCGTGCAGGTCCTGCGCCGCGCGGAGGCCGCGAACGTGGGGCCGGTCGCGGTCGCGGCCGGCGACACGGAAATCGTCGAGGCGGTGGAGCGGGCCGGCGGCCGCGCGGTCCTGACCGACCCGGCCCTGCCGTCCGGCTCCGACCGCATCCGCGCGGCCCTGGCCGAGCTGGACCCGAAAGGGCGGCACGACCTGGTGATCAACCTTCAGGGCGACATGCCGCTGATCGCGCCGCGGACGATCCAGGCGCTGGTGCGGCTGTTCGAGGATCACCCGCGGCTGCAGATGGGCACCCTGGTCGCGCCCGAAAGCTCGCCCGCCGACCGGTCGAACCCCGACGTGGTCAAGGCGGTGCTGTCGCTGGCGCGCGAGGCCCGCTACGGCCGGGCGCTCTACTTCACCCGCTCGACCCTGTACGGCGACGAGCCGGTGTGGCGGCACATCGGCATCTACGGCTACCGCCCCGACGCGCTGGAGCGCTTCACCGCCGGACAGCCGACGCCGCTGGAGAAGCGCGAGAAGCTGGAGCAGCTGCGGGCGCTGGAACTGGGCGTGGAGATCTGGGCCGCGATCGTGGACGAGGCGCCGGTCTCGGTGGACACTCCCGCGGACCTGGAGGCGGCGCGAGCGATGGCCGGATAAAGCCGTTCATCCCCGCGGAAGCGGGGACCCAGGTTCAGGCCGCTGCTCGAGGCGCTTGATCAGGTCTGATGAGTCGGTGGAGCCGCTAAAGCCTGGGTCCCCGCTTCCGCGGGGATGAACGAGGTTAAGAGCCCAGGATCCAGCCCTCTTCCCGCTCCACGACCGCCCGCTCCTCCTCGCCCATGTCCTTCGGCGGGGCGAACAGGGCGCTCAAGCCTCCCTTGTCGTCGAGCTTGGCCAGGGCCTCGCAGACGCCGCGCACCTGCGTCGCGTCCTTCACCTCTCCGGATTCGGCGGCGGTCGGGAACAGCGGCGGATAGATCTCGGCGACCAGCACGCTCAGCGGCTCCACGTCGGCGGGCGTCAGCTCGCGCCAGCCGGTCCCGAACGGCCACACCGCCGCGCTCGCGCCCAGCCCCTCGACCAGGCGGCGGACCATGGCGATGCCGAGCAGGGTCTGGCCGCCGACCGCGCCCGCGCCGTGCATCTGCCAGACGCTCTTGGCCATGGCCTTGGTTCCGAGCTTGCGGGTGCGCTCCTCGGTCAGGCGGAACTCGGGGACGTCGCCGAGCGGGGCGGGCTTGGTGGTCGACAGCCAGCGCTGCGCCTGGCGCGCCGGCGCGCCCCAGAACGGCCGCGGCTCGTCGGTGATCATGCGGTTGATCTTGGCCGCGACCTGAAAGCGGTTGTTGGTGTTGTCCGGCTTGTCCACGACGTTCTGGCCCAGGAACTTCCAGGTCGCAGCCCACGGCTCGCCCGCGAGCTTCAGCCGCTCCGCCGTGCCGCGCGGCAACCCTAAGCAGAAGTCGAAGCCCAGCAGCACCCGCTCGCCCCGGCGCGCGTGGTCGGACAGGATGGTGCGGAGCAGCGCCTCGGCTTCCGCTCGCGTGGCCGGATTGTGCGACTCGTAGGCCAGGCGAAAGCGGACGTCGCGGCGCATCACCCCGATCCAGACGGAGTCCGCGCCGGTCTTCTTGCCCTCGCCCGCGCTCCAGTCCACGACCACATAGGCGCCGAACAGTCTCTTCACGTCCGCCTCTCTCGCAAAAACGCGGCGCTTGTAACGCGCGCCCTCCGGCGCAACAAACCGCGACCGAACGTGATTGGGTTCAATCTTGCGCCCATAAGGCCCGGACGGCAGGTTCCGCCCGCCT
>DASPKD010000048.1:0-3832 GCA_035628275.1 Caulobacteraceae bacterium
GCGCCGCCGACCGACCGCATCCGCCTGCTGGTCACCGGCGGCAGCCAGGGCTCGCGCATCCTGTCGGAGACCGTGCCCCTGGCGATCGCCCAGCTGGCCGAGCCGATCCGCAACCGGCTGAAGGTCGAGCAGCAGACCCGCCAGGAGTCGCTGGACGCCGCCCGCGCGATCTACGCCGACGCGGCGGTCGACGCCCAGGTCGCCCCCTTCTTCCGTGAGATGGCCCAGCGGCTGGAGGCCGCCCACCTGGTGATCGGACGCGCCGGCGCCTCGACCTGCTGCGAGCTGGCGGTGGCCGGCCTGCCGTCCCTGCTGGTGCCGCTGAAGATCGCCGCGGACGACCACCAGACCTTCAACGCCCGCCTGCTGACCGACGCCGGCGCGGCCGAGACGCTGGACGAGGACTCGCTCGACGTCGACACCCTGTCCGCCGTCCTCCAGCGCCTGCTGTCGGACCCCGAGGGCCTCGCCCGCCGCGCCGCCGCCGCCCGCTCGGTCGCGGTCCCCGACGCTGCGGAGCGACTGGCGGAGCTGGTGGAGACGGTGGCGGGGTAGGCCGTCGAACGCCTCCTCCGTGGCGAAACCTGTGGGAGGGGGCTGCCGCCGCACCACATCCTGACGCTCAGTCTGTCTGTCGCCCGTCCGGGAGCGGCTTGCGAGGTTCGCCGCCCCTCCTGCGATCCACCCATTCGCGCATGAGCCCCACGAGTAAAAGCGCCATCAGCAGTGCCAAGCGGCTGTCGCCCTGGTCCGGCCACAGGAAGCTGAACATCCAGATAGACATGAGCGCGGCCTCAAGCGTCTTGAACGCCAGCGCCACAGGTCCGTCGATCCTGCGATGAAAGCGCCACGCCAGCCAGCCGAACATCAGGGCGGATCCGGCCGCAGCGAGCGCCATGATCCCCGGCCGCGGGATTTCGTACTCCAGCCGCATTGAGAACAGCGCGAGCGCGAGCAGAGCGCCGACGAACACAAGCTGGCCGGACTCGCTTCTGGCGAACCGCCTTAAAGCGTCCTTCGTATCCATGGCGATTCCACGTGATGCGCGGCGGGGACTCTCCTGTGCGGTCGCGCAGAAGGCAAGGCTGCGGCCTACCACCCCCGCCCCGCCGTCTCCGCCTCGATCAGCGGCAGGGCGGCGCGGAGCGCGATCAGGGACAGCGGTTCCCACGAGCCCCGATCGCGCGCCTCGGCGTAGGCCTGCACCGCGCGGGCCATCTGGGTGACGGAAGGCGTCACCCCCAGCACCTCCGGCTCGGTTTCTGGCTCGTTGTTTCCGTCCAGGTCCGTGCGGCTGATCTCACAGCCCCACGGCCAGCGCCCGTCCAGCTCGCTGGGGCCGACCGGTACGGCCTTGAACGTCAGCCGCACGCCCCAGGGTTGCTGCGGGTCCATCAGCACGTGCGCCTCTTCGCCGCCGGTCAGCACCCAAATCGCCGCGCGCAGCAACCGCTCGTCAGGCCCGCCGTCCGGCGCGAACCCGCCGACGATCTCGCACCGGTCGCCGAAGCAGATCTCGAGGTCGTAGAAGAACGACGCGGGGTCGGGGATGTAGCGGAAACTGACGTCGGCGGTTTCAATCATGGGTTCCGCCGCTCAGCGCCCGGCGTTCGCACCGAACAGCGCGTCCAGCGCCTGGTGCAGTCCCTCGGCCGACTCGCTCCAGCAGCCGGGGTCCTCGGGCGCGGCCTGGGTTTTCGCGCCGGTGGTCAGCACCAGCACGCGCGGCCCGCCGTTGCTCACCACGATCCGCTCGGGCCCGCGGCCTTCCCGGCAGGCGGCGTGCTCCAGGCCCTCCGACGAGGCGCGGGCGAAGGCGGCGCGAACAGGCTCCAGCCGCTCGGGTTCCAGCACGCCCGCCGAAGACGGTCGCTCCAGGCCCGGATCATTGCAGACCCGCCGCGCGGCCGTGGCGACCAGCGCGTAACGGCCGGTCCGCAGATCCAGTCTGACGTTGCCGGCCGGACACCACTCCGAGTGCCCGACGGTGGTGACGATCCACGCCGTCGGCTCCGGCGGAGCGGGCGAGGCCGGAGGAGCGGGCGAAGCGGCGAGCAGGAAGGCGGCGAGGGCGAGCATGGGGCGATGGTTCCACGCCCTGCCGGCGGTCGCAACCGCCGCAGGCTGACAAACCCGGCGCGGCGGGTTAGCCCAGGCGCATGGGCCGTCTCTACGACACCATCGGCGTGGACTACGCCCGCCTGCGCAAGCCCGATCCGCGGATCGAGGCGGCGATCCGGTCCGCGCTGGGGTCGGCCGGGGCGGTGCTGAACGTGGGCGCCGGCGCCGGGTCGTACGAGCCGTCCGAGCGCCGGGTGGTCGCGCTGGAGCCCTCGGCCGAGATGATCCGACAGCGGCCCTCGGGGGCCGGGCCCGCGGTGCAGGGGCGGGCGGAGGCTCTGCCCTTCGCCGACGGATCGTTCGACGCTGTCATGGCGGTGCTGACCGTCCACCACTGGTCGGACCAGGGCGCGGGCCTTCGCGAGTTGCGCCGGGCGAGCCGCGGCCCCGTCGTGATCCTGACCTACGATCCGGCGTTCCGCGGCTTCTGGCTGGCCGACTACATTCCCGAGCTGGTCGCTCTCGACGAGGCGCAGGTGCCGCCGATCGACAGCTATGAACGCATGCTGGGGCCGGTCGAGGTCCGCCCGGTTCCGCTCCCGCACGACTGCGTCGACGGTTTCCTGTGCGCCTATTGGCGTCGGCCGGCCGCCTATCTGGACGCGCGCATCAGGGCGGCGATGTCCTCGTTCTGGGCCCTGGGCGACGTCTCCGCCGCGCTCGGCCGCCTTGAACGCGACCTCGACAGCGGCGCCTGGGCGGAGCGCTACGGCGACCTGCTCGAACGCGAGACTCTCGACTGCGGCTACCGGCTGATCGTCGCCGCCTGAGCTACTGCCCGCCGGCTTGCAGCGAGCCCCAGGTGCGGCCGGACGCCTTGACCGTCTCGGCCTTCAGCCAGGCCAGGTTCTGTTCGGCCAGTTCCGGCGGCAGATCCTCGCGGATCAGCCGCTCGGCCTCCTTGGTCTTGCCTTGCAGGCCCAGGATCAGGGCCAGGTTCTGGCGGACCTGGATGGTCGCGCCCGGCCTCGCGGCGGCGGTGCGCAGCAGGGTCTCGGCCTGGGTCACGTCGCCCTCGGAGGCCAGCGACAGGGCCAGGTTGGACAGCACCGCGGGGTTGTCCGGCGACAGCGACAGCGCCTGGCGCCAGGCGGCGTGGGCGTCCTCGATCCGGCTGACCTGCTCGTAGGCCACGCCCAGGATCGACAGCGGCCGCCAGTCCTTGGGCGCGGCCGCCGCAGCCTTGCGCGCCGGCTCGACGGCGTAGAACCCCTGTCCGCGCGCCACGTGGGCCCGCGCCAATTCCAGCAGCGCCTCGACGTGATCGGGGCGGGCGACCAGCACCCGCTCGACGGCGGCGACGGCCTCCTCGTGCTTGCCCAGCGCCCGCATCGCCTGCGCCAGCTTCACCCCGGCGTCGAAATCGGTCGGGTCGGCCTCCACCTCCGTGGCCCAGAAAGCCGCGCGGGCGAGGGGGTCCATGCGTTCGGCCTGGGCGCGTTCCTGGACGGTCGCCTTGCGCGGACCGGCCGGAGCGACGGCCGCGGGCTTCGCGGCGGGCTTGGCGGACTCGGCCTTGGCCTCCGAAGCCTTGCCGCCGCCGAACGGCCAGGCGGCGGCGGGACCCGCAGCCAGCAGGGCGGCGGTCGAGACGACGGTTGCGGCGAGCGCGAGCCTGGGCGACATGGGACGCTCCTGTACGAAACCTTGCGCCTGCAAGGGTCGCCCCGCCGCCTCAAGGAAGCGTTAAGCCCGCCATGCACGACCTGCT
>DASPKD010000049.1:0-3651 GCA_035628275.1 Caulobacteraceae bacterium
GCCCGCGCCGAGGTCGAGCGCGCCCTGGGGCGGCCGGTGGAGTCGCTGTTCTCCGCCTTCGGCGAGGCGGTGGCGGCCGCTTCGCTCGCCCAGGCGCATCCGGCGACCCTGCTGGACGGCCGCGCCGTGGCGGTGAAGGTGCTGCGGCCGAGGGTGGAGCGCCGGGTCTACGCCGACGTGGGCGCCATGCGCCTGGCCGCGCGGCTGGTCGAGCGCTGGGTCATGCCCGCCCGCAGGCTGGAGCCGCGCGCCTTCGTCGAGACCGTCGCCCGCTCGCTGGAGATGGAGCTGGACCTCAGGCTCGAGGCGGCGGCCGCCAGCGAGCTCGGCGAGATCATGGCCCGCGATCCCTACATGCGCGCGCCCGCGCCGGTCTGGGAGGGCGTGGGCAAGCGGGTGGCGACGCTGGAGTGGGCCACCGGTCTGCCGATGAGCGATCCCGCCGCCCTGGCCCAGCCCGGCATCGACCGCAAGACCCTGGCCGACAACGTGATCCGCGCCTTCCTGGCCCAGGCGCTGGACCACGGGACGTTCCACGCCGACCTGCACGAGGGCAATCTGTTCTGCGCCCCGCCCGCCCAGTTGACGGCGGTGGACTTCGGCATCGTCGGCCGCATCGGTCCGCCCGAGCGGCGCTATCTGGCCGAGATCCTGTGGGGCTTCCTGAACCGTGACTACCGGCGGGTGGCCGAGGTGCATTTCGAGGCCGGCTACGTGCCGCGCGGCCACTCGGTCGACGCTTTCGCCCAGGCGCTGCGCGCGGTCGGCGAGCCGGTGTTCGGGCGACCGGCCAGCGAGGTGTCCATGGGACGGCTGCTGGCGCAGCTGTTCGAGATCACCGGCCTGTTCGACATGCGTCTGCGGCCCGAACTGGTGCTGCTGCAGAAGACCATGGTCACGGTCGAGGGCGTGGCGCGGGGGATCGACCCCGATCACGACCTGTGGGCCGCGGCCCAGCCGGTGGTGGAGCGCTGGATCGCGCGCGAACTGTCGCCGATCGCCCAGGCGCGAACCACGCTTAAGGAGCTGCGCCAGGCCGTCCATGGCCTCGCCCGGCTGGCCGAGGGCGCGACCGTGCCGCAGCAGGTCGTGGTGGACCGGCGCGAGCGCGGCACCGCCCGCTGGGCCTTGGCCGCGGCGGTCGCGGCCCTGGCGCTCGCCGCCTTCGCGGTCGGGTGGACCGGCTACTAGCTGCCGCCGACCTCGGAGGGTGGAAACGCCAGGCCGAACCGCTCCACGTTCACCCGCGCCTCCTCCAGCGAGATGCCGTTGGCGCCGCCGGCGTAAGCGGGTTCGTCGCGCGCGACCGGATCGTCCTCCCAGCCGCAGGCGGCGCACACCTCGTACGCCTCCGCCTCGCCGAGCGTCGGCCGGCCGCAGGCGGGACAGGGAAGGCCGGGGTCAGCCGCGCTGTCGGTCGTCATCGCCGCCGCCGCGTTCGGCGCGCCGGCTCTCGCGCACCTTCTGCTTTTCCCAATAGGCCATGCCGTCGTCCGGTTTGAACAGGGTCCGCGGCGCGCCGTCCCGGGTGGCGACGGCGAACAGATTGCCCTTCGGATCGTACAACAGCGTGTCCCCGTTCGGCCGTTCCAGCGTCAGCGTGCCTTTCGGCGGCGAGCGGACGAAGGCGTGCGCCTTGGCGACGTAGTCCTCGTAGGTCCGCGTCCCCAGGTCCGCCCCGTGCCGCTCGAAGTGCCGCCGCGCGTTCTCCTCAGCGCCGTAGCGGCGGTTGGACGACCACAGGGGCCGCCCCTCGTAGCGCGGCGCGGACGCCTGGCGGACCTCCGCCCGCTCCTCCCGCTCGACCGAGCGTTCCTCCGACCGGTCGTAGCTCCGCTCGGCGACCACCTGGTCGCGCGGACGGCTCTCCACCGCAGACGGGCCGTTGTCGCAGGCCGCGATCCCGAACAGCGCCAGCGCCCCGAAAGCGGCGAACGCGGATCTCAAAGCACGCATGAACCCCTCCATCCCACTTCGGGTAACGCTGTTAGCGCATCGCTCGTGTTCTTGCAATGTTCTTGTCGTCCGCAGTCGACGCGCCGCCCGACGGGGGCTATGCCTCGGCCGAAACCGGAGCCACGGAGCGTCCCTTGCCCCAGCGCGTGCTTCTGATCGTCGGTGGCGGCATCGCGGCCTACAAGGCGCTGGAGCTGGTGCGCCTGCTGAAGAAGCGCGAGATCGCCGTGCGCGCCGTCCTCACCCGCGCGGGCGAGCAGTTCGTCACTCCCCTGTCGCTTGGAGCCCTGACCGAGGACCGGGTCTACCAGGACCTGTTCTCCCTGACCGACGAGCAGGAGATGGGCCACATCCAGCTGTCGCGCTCGGCCGACCTGATCGTGGTCGCGCCCGCCACCGCCGACCTTATGGCCAAGGCCGCGACCGGGCGGGCTGACGACCTGGCCTCCACCGTGCTGCTGGCCGGCGACACGCCGGTGCTGATGGCGCCGGCGATGAACGTGCGGATGTGGACCCACCCGGCGACCGTGCGCAACTTCGAGCGGCTGAAGGCGGACGGCGTGCTGTTCGTGGGCCCCGACGAGGGCGAGATGGCCTGCGGCGAGTACGGCGAGGGCCGGATGGCCGAGCCCGAGGCGATCCTCCAGGCGATCCTGGCCGTGCTCGACGGCGCCGCCGCCCGGCCGCTGAGCGGGCGCCGCGCCCTGGTCACCGCCGGCCCGACCTTCGAGCCGATCGACCCGGTGCGCGGCCTGACCAACCGCTCCAGCGGCCGGCAGGGCTACGCGGTGGCGCAGGCCCTGGCCGCGCTGGGCGCGGAGGTGACCCTGGTCTCCGGCCCGACCGGCCTTCCGGCGCCGCCCGGCGTCCGCCGCGTCGATGTGGAGACCGCGGTGCAGATGGCCGAGGCGTGCCGCGCCGCGCTGCCCGTCGACGCGGCGGTGTGCGTCGCGGCGGTCGCCGACTGGCGCCCCGAGGCGGTCGCACCCGCCAAGGTCAAGAAGGCCGGCGAGCCGCCGATGATCCGGCTGGTGGAAAACCCCGACATCCTGGCCGAGCTATCCGCCCCTGGGCCGAACCGCCCCAAGCTGGTGATCGGCTTCGCCGCCGAGACCGAGCGCCTGCTCGACCACGCCCGCGCCAAGCTGGATCGCAAGGGCTGCGACTTCATCGTCGCCAACGACGTCTCCGGCGAGGTGTTCGGCGCGGCCGAGAATCAGGTTTCGCTGGTCAGCCGCGACGGCGTGGAGCCGTGGGACCGCGCGCCCAAGGCCGAGGTCGCCCGCCGTCTGGCCCGCAAGATCGCCGAGGTGCTGAAGTGAGCCTGTCCGTCCGCGTCGTCCGCCTGCCCCACGCCGAGGGCCTGCCGCTGCCGGCCTACGAGACCGCGGGCGCGGCGGGCATGGACCTGCGCGCTGCGGTGGACGAGGACCAGCCGGTCACGCTCGCGCCCGGCGCACGGGCCATGATCCCGACCGGCCTGACCATCGCCGTTCCGCTCGGCTACGAGGCGCAGGTCCGCCCGCGCTCGGGCCTGGCCGCCAAGCACGGCGTCACCTGCCTGAACTCGCCCGGCACCGTCGACAGCGACTATCGCGGCGAGGTGAAGGTGATCCTGGTCAACCTCGGCCAGGAGGACTTCGTCGTCCGCCGCGGCGAACGCATCGCCCAGATGGTGGTCGCCGCCCACGCCCG
>DASPKD010000050.1:0-6042 GCA_035628275.1 Caulobacteraceae bacterium
GCGGCGTCGTACTCGATCACCCCGCCCAGCACCCAGCCTTCGGACACCGCGAAGTCCCAGCCGGCGCGCACGCCGTAGGTCGCCCCGTTCTCGTCGTCCTCGCAGCCGTCGCCGGGTGTCGGGCCTTGCGCCCGCCCGCCGCAGAACCCCGGCGAAAAGGCGTTCGCCCCGCCGGAGGTGGTGACCGTGTCGCCGAAGTCCCCGTCCAGGTCGCGGTCGAACTGGATGGTCTCGTCGTCGTCGTCCGGCTGGGAGCCGTAGCCGACGTGGGCGCCGAGGTAGGGCCCGGCCCAGTCCGCGGCCGACTGCGCCTGGGCGGCGCCGGCGACGAGGGCGGCCAGGGCCGCGGCGGTGAGAAGCGTCAGTTTCATCTGTCCTCCTGAAGGTGCGACCGAAGTCGAGCCCGCCCCCCCGCAGGGCAGCTACGACCGGACGCGGAGGACGGATGCGCCCTTCTCGCGAGGAAGACGGCTCAGCGCCGCTCGCGCTTGGCGGCGACCCGCAGGCGCAGCGCGTTGAGCTTGATGAAGCCGGCCGCGTCGCGGTGGTCGTAGGCGACCTTGCCTTCCTCGAAGGTGACCAGCTCCTGGTCGTACAGGCTGTAGGGGCTGGAGCGGCCGATCACCGTGGCGTTGCCCTTGTACAGCTTCACCCGCACGCGGCCGGTGACCAGCTCCTGCGACTTGTCGATCAAGGCCTGCAGCATCTCGCGCTCCGGCGCGAACCAGAAGCCGTTGTAGATCAGCTCCGCGTAGCGGGGCGCCAGTTCGTCCTTCAGGTGCGCCGCGCCACGATCGAGGGTGATCGACTCGATCCCCCGCCGCGCGGCCAGCAGCACCGTGCCGCCCGGCGTCTCGTAGACGCCGCGCGACTTCATCCCGACGAAGCGGTTCTCCACCAGGTCCAGCCGCCCGATCCCGTTGTCGCGGCCGAGTTCGTTCAGCCGGGTCAGCAGGGCGGCGGGCGACAGCGGCCGGCCGTCGATCGCCGTCGGGTCGCCGCGCTCGAAGTCGATCTCCACGACCGTCGCGCGGTCCGGCGCGTCCTCCGGAGCGATGGTGCGCTGATAGACGAACTCGGGCGCCTCCGCGTCCGGGTCCTCCAGCACCTTGCCCTCGGAGGAGGAGTGCAGAAGGTTGGCGTCGACGCTGAACGGCGCCTCGCCGCGCTTGTCCTTGGCGATCGGGATCTGATGGTCCTGGGCGAAGGCCAGCAGCTGCTCGCGGCTGGCGAAGCTCCACTCGCGCCACGGCGCGATCACCCGGATGTCGGGCTCCAGCGCGTAGTAGCCGAGCTCGAAGCGGACCTGGTCGTTGCCCTTGCCGGTAGCGCCGTGACAGACGGCGTCGGCGCCGACCTGGCGCGCGATCTCGATCTGGCGCTTGGCGATCAGCGGCCGGGCGATCGAGGTGCCGAGCAGATACTGCCCCTCGTACAGGGCGTTGGCCCGGAACATCGGGAACACGTAGTCGCGGACGAACTCCTCCCGCAGGTCCTCGACGAAGACGTTCTCGGGCCGGATGCCCAGCAGCAGCGCCTTGTCGCGCGCGGGGCCCAGCTCCTCGCCCTGGCCGAGGTCCGCGGTGAAGGTGACCACCTCCGCCCCGTACTCGGTCTGCAGCCACTTCAGGATGATCGAGGTGTCGAGCCCGCCGGAGTAGGCGAGGACGACCTTCTTGACCGGACGGTCGGGCATCGGAATTCCTGCGACGGCGGGGCGGAAAGGCCCGGCGCGTTTACGTCGCGGGCGCCGCGGGTTCAACCCCGGTTCAGGAACGCGCATCTACAGACGAGCACGCGCCCGTACGTACGTTAACGGACAGACGGCGCCGTTTCGGTTAGGATGCGTTCTGATGAACCAGCAGGCCGTGATCACCGCCCACGCCGGCGCGCCGGAGCCGCCGCAGGGGCCGATGCTGTTCCGGCCCGACACCTTCTTCCTAAAGCCCTGGCGCGGCTGGGGCGTGGTGCGCGACGGGCGGGGACGACCGATCTCACGCTACGAGGCGGACGGCCAGGGTCGCAACCAGTCCCGCTCCGCCGCGATCGAACAGCGCTTCACCTTCGACAACGGCGTGGTCCAGACTTTCGAGTGGGAGGTTCTGGCCGACGACGAGGGCCGTTTTTTCGCGCGCGACAAATCGGGACTGGAGGCGCGGGGCCGCCAGATCGGCGACGACTTCTGCTGGGCCTACACGACCAAGGCCCCGACCCCGTTCGGCAAGCGCACGGTCCGCGTCCAGGCCCTCTACACCATGGTCAGCCCCCAGACCGCCTTCAGCTTCACCGAGGTCAAGCTGTGGGGCCTGACCCTGTCGAGCTTCACGACGTACTACACGCGGCTGTGAAGCTTGGCCGCGCATCCGCCGAGACGGCGGGGGCCGTGCGACGAGCTCGGGGAAGGCTGACCACGGCGTAGCCGGTCGCTTCCTCAGCGCTTGCGAACGAACACCGTGCCGGCCGAGTAGCCCGCGCCGAAGGAGCAGATCAGGCCGGTGTCGCCGCTCGCCAGCCCGGCCTGGTGCTTGTGGAAGGCGATGATCGAGCCGGCCGAGGAGGTGTTGGCGTATTCGTCGAGGATGATCACGTTCTCCTCCGACGTCGGGTCGCGGCCGAGCACCCGGCGTCCGATCATCTCGTTCATGTTGATGTTGGCCTGGTGCAGCCACAGGCGCTTGAGCGAGGCGGGGTCGATCCCCAGTTCGCCGGCGTGCTCGACGATCATGTCGCTGACCATCGGCACCACTTCCTTGAACACCTTGCGCCCCTGCTGGACGAACAGCTTGTCGGGCAGGTCGCGGCCTTCGGGCGCGGCGCGGTTCAGGAAGCCCGCGTTGTTGCGGATGTTGTTGGAGAACTTCGTCTTCAGCCGCGCGCCCAGGATCTCCCAGCCGTCCGCCGCCTGATCGGCGTCCTCGACGATCACCGCGGTCGCCACGTCGCCGAAGATGAAGTGGCTGTCGCGGTCGCGGAAGTTCAGGTGGCCAGAGCAGATCTCGGGATTGACCATCAGCACCGCTTTCGCCGAGCCCGTGGCGATGTAGTCTGCCGCGGTCTTGATGCCGAACGTCGCCGAGGAGCAGGCCACGTTCATGTCGAAGGCGAAGCCGCCGATCCCCAGCGCGTCCTGCACCTCCACCGCCATGGCCGGGTAGGCGCGCTGCATGTTGGAGGCCGCGCACAGCACAGCCCCGATCTCCGAGGCCGGCTTGCCCCAACGCTCCAGCGCGTCGCGGGCGGCGGCCACGGCCATCTCGGCCAGCACCGACAGCTCTTCGTTCGGCCGCTCGACGATTATCGGGCGCATGATCGCGGGGTCCAGCACCCCGGCCTTGTCGACGACGAAGCGCGACTTGATGCCCGACGCCTTCTCGATGAACTCGACGGAAGAGGGCGCCTGCGCCTCGACCTCGCCGCGGGCTATGGCCTCGGCGTTGTCGGCGTTGAAGCGCTCGACCCAGGCGTTGAAGGACTCCACCAGCTCGGCGTTGGAGATCGATTGGGGCGGGGTGTAGAGGCCGGTCGAGGCGATGACGGCTTGGCGCACGGGCGGCTCCGGATTCGCGGGTCGGGGTTGCTTAGCACGGACGACGGGGGTCACGCCCTCGCCAACGCCGGCAGGCTCAGGCCTGACGCCGGTCCCGCCGCGGCCTGCTCGCGCCGGAAGCGGAACAGCTCGGCGGGGCGGCCCCCGGTGCCCAGGTCGAAGCGGCCGAGCGGCTCGACCAGGCCGGTGCGTTCCACGCCCCGGCGGAAGTTCTGCTTGTGCAGCGGCACGCCCGAGATCGCCTCCACCGTGCGCTGCAACTCCGACAGGGTGAACTCCGCCGGCAGCAGCTCGAACGCGACCGGCCGGTAGCGCAGCTTGCCGCGCAGGCGGCCCAGGCCCGTGGCCAGGATCCGCCGGTGGTCGGAGATCATCGGCCGGCCGAGCGCCTCGGCGACCTTGGGCGGGGCCACGCCGCGGTCGCGCGCGGCCTCGGGAACCAGGCCCGCCTCGTACAGCAGCTCGTAGCGGTCCAGCACCCGCTCGTCGTTCCAGGGCTGGTCGTCCAGGGCGAACAGGCGCCGCGCGCGAAGCCGCCGCGCCTCCCCTGCCGCGCCCTTCACCAGCCCCGCCCACGCCAT
The DNA here is from genome assembly GCA_035628275.1 of Caulobacteraceae bacterium. Taxonomy (GTDB): domain Bacteria; phylum Pseudomonadota; class Alphaproteobacteria; order Caulobacterales; family Caulobacteraceae; genus DASPKD01. Next base: position 4,129 of record DASPKD010000050.1, read on the forward strand.
CAGCTCCGGGCCGATCACCGCTTCGATCACGGCCGGGCGGCCCTTGCGCCAGTCCTCCCAGGGAAAGTAGCGGGTCCAGGGGCGCCAGGCGGTGTCGCCGGAGGTCTCGGCCGCCTTGGCGGTCAGGGCCAGGTAACCGACGGAAACCACCCGCGCGGTCCCTGCACCCACGTCGGCGAGCGGCGCGTCGCGGCCCTTGTCCCCGAAGGTGTAGAGCTGCTCGACGTAGCCCAGCTCGAAACCCGTCTGGCGGGCCACGAAGGCGCGCACGGCCAGTTCGAAGGTGCGGTGACCCTCCGGGTCGAACGGGCCGAAGGGCAGGCCGGACAAGACTTGGCCCGACAAGACTTGGCCGGACAGGCTCTCTCCGGGCGGGCGCACCGTCAGCACCGCCGCCTCGCCGTCGCGCATCCCCGCCACCACGGCGGTCAGGCCGATGACGACGGGCGGTTTCACCTCACCAGTGCGCCTTGAGGTCGAACGGGCGCGCCTCGAACGCGACCTCGCCGCGGCCGATGGAATCCACCGCGTCCACCATCCGCCCCTCCCGGCCCAGCAGGTCGTCGGCGAGCGCGACGAGGCGGCGGTTAGGCGTGGCGTAGCGCGAGCGGCGGCGCAGCTCGAAGGCGATGTCCTTCTCCTTGGCCTGCGGGTTGCGCTCGCAGGCCAGGATGAAGCCGGCCGCGGTCGAGCGGCTGATGCCGGCCCAGCAGTGGATCAGCACCGGCGACTTCGGGTCCCAGGCGCGGCCGAACGCCAGCAGTTCGGTCACCACGGTTTCGTCCGGCCGGATCAGCCCCTCGGTCTCGTCGACGATGTCGTGGCAGCCGATGCGCAGGTGGCGCTCGGGCCGGATGGTCGGCGGAGTCTCGATGTCGTGGTCGGGGTCGAGCAGGGTGATGATGTGCGACGGCCGCCGGGTCTTGGCGACGGTCTCCACATAGCTCAACGGCGACACGATGATCGTCATGGGTCCCTACTCGGTGTCGAACGCCACGGGGGCCGGCGCCAGACCCGACGCTTCCGCCAGCACCTGGAACCTTTGCAGGTAACGCGCCTGGGCCTGGGCGGGCGCCAGGGGCTCCAGCTGCAGCGTATAGCCCGCGGGCGGCTTGCCGAAGAACTTCACCGACTCCTCATAGCCGAAACCGGCCAGCTGTGTCGCCTCGAAGAAGGCGCAGGCCCGGTCGGCCTTCTTGATCAGCACCTTCATCGCGTCAGGCGTCTTCACCGGCAGGCCGAAGCGCAGGTTGATCGCCGCCTCCAGCCGGTGCTCGAACAGCTTGTAGTCCAGACCCAGCGCCGCCTTGAACGGCGAGATCATGTCGCCGATCACGTACTCGGCCGCGTCGTGCAGCAGGGCCGCCAGACGCCAGCGGGGCTCCAGGCCCGGCGACAGGTGGGCGGAGATCTCCTCCACAACCAGGCTGTGCTGGGCGACCGAGAACGGGTGCTCGCCGATGGTCTGGCCGTTCCAGCGCGCCACCCGCGCCAAGCCGTGGGCGATGTCCTCGACCTCGATGTCGAGCGGGGAGGGATCCAGCAGGTCCAGCCGCCGCCCGGACAGCATCCGCTGCCACGCGCGCGGCGCGGCGGCGCTCTTCGACGGGCGGGCGGTCCTGGCCAAGCTCTGGTCCCCTTCGGTTCTCGGGTCGGGCGAAGCCTCTGGCCCATGCGGCGGCGAAGATCAACGCGCAGCCGACGAACGACGGTTTGCGCCGCCGCGCGGAGGCGCTAAGTGAACATCCGGCGGCGCAGCCGGTTATCGACGCGCCCCTTCCACCGGAGACCACGAATGAGCCTGTCCCGTATCGTCATGCGCCTGGCGCGCAACCCCGGCACCGAATTCGCCGACGGCGACGATCATCGAGGCTACACCCTGGTCGCGCCCCTGACCGACGACGGCCACCTGGA
>DASPKD010000051.1:0-13895 GCA_035628275.1 Caulobacteraceae bacterium
CATTCTGCTCGAACGCGTCGAGGGCCAAGGCGCCATCGGCGACGTGGTCACGGTGAAGGACGGGTTCGCCCGCAACTACCTGCTGCCGCGTCAGAAGGCGCTGCGCGCCACCTCCGCCAACCAGAAGGTCTTCGAGGCCCAACGCGCCCAGATCGAGGCCCGCAACGCCCAGAACCGCGCCGACGCCGAAAAGGCCGGCGAAAAGCTGGACGGCTCCTCCTACGTCCTGATCCGTCAGGCCGGCGAGAGCGGCCAGCTGTACGGCTCGGTCAGCGCCCGCGACGTCGCCGAGGCCATCCAGGCCGAAGGCGGCAAGGTCGGCCGCGACCAGGTCGTGCTGCACATTCCGATCAAGACCATCGGGGTGCACGAGGTGAAGGTGAAGCTGCACGCGGAAGTCGCGATCACCGTTAAGGTGAACGTGGCCCGCTCGCAGGACGAGGCCGAACGCCAGGCGAAGGGCGAGAACGTCATCGCCTCGCAATTCGAGGAAGACCGTCAGCAGGACGCGGCCGCGGCCGCCGACATGCTGGCCGGCGGCGCCGGCCAGGCCATGGCCGAGGCCCCGATCGAGGGCTGATCCTCCAGGTCCAGACCTGAAACGAAACGGCCCGGGAGCGATCCCGGGCCGTTTTGCTTATGGGGTGCGGGGTTTCAGCCCTGCGCTTGCGGCGCGGCCTCGGCGGCCGGAGCGGGAGCCGCCGGCGCTTCGGCGGGCTTGGGCGCCTCGAAGGCGCGCAGCTTCTCGTTGATGCGGGTGATGTCCTCGGCGGTGGGCTTGCGTCGCCCGCCCAGGGTGCCGACCACCCGCGTCCCGCCGATCGTCACGCCCGTGCCCGCCTCGGCGGAAACCACGGTCGTGGTCCCGGCCTGCACCAGCACCGTGTCCGGCAGCGCCGGCGCGCGCGGGCGGGCGAAGCGGGCCTCGTCGATGCGCGGCTCGCGCCCGGACCAGCGCTGCACGAAGGCCGCCGGCTCTCCGGGTCGGCCGGTCCAGCGGTAGAAGATGTGCGCACCCAGCTGCTCGATCTTGACCAGCGAAGGGCTCCAGTACGGCAGCACGTAGTCGGCGTGATAGTGCGTCGCGGTTCCGACGTTCTTCGCCACATGGCCGTTCAGGGCGCGCACAGCCACGTCCTCGGCGCGGCGCCAGGCCCAGGCGGCGGGGCTGCGGGCCAGCGAGCCGTCGCAGGTGAAGGAGAACTGGCACCCGGTGATCCGCTCGGCGCCCTGGTAGACCACGCCGCAGACGCTGGCCGGGAAGTTGGGATCGCGCACACGGTTCAGCACCACCTGGGCGACCGCCTCCTGGCCTTCGCCGCTCTCCAGCGCGGCCTCGTAATAGACCGCCTGGGTCAGGCAACGCAGGGCCTTGCGGTACTCCGGCGTGCCGGCGGGCAGGAAGAACGGCCTGGCGGGCAGCAGGGCGTCGACCTCGGCGGGAATGGCCGCGTTGATCATCCGCGCGCGCTCGCCGTCCAGGCGGCCGATGCCGAGGTCGGGACGGCCCGACAGCGTCCAGCTGTCCCAGCCCTCCAGCCGCCAGCCCCAGTCCTGCGGCGCCGCGGCCGGGTCGTGGCGCGCGGCGACGGCGGCGATCGACGGGTCGAGGCTCGCGGCCACGGCCTTCAGCGAGCGCTCCGACAGGTCCACCCCGCCGGCGGCGATCACCCGGTCGACCCGCGCCTTGTAGATGGGCCCGTCGGTCGGGCTGGCCGAGGCGCCCACCGCGATCGCGCACAGGGCCGTCAGCGACGCGATGAGCGTCGACAGCGTGCGCGACGGAAGCTGGAGCTTTCCTCGGATCATCTCGACTGCTTGCGTGTTGCGGCGCCTCTGAGGACGCCCGTCCCGGACCGCTCCATGTGGGGACCGGTCCGGCCAAGGGCAAGAGATAACACCGGTTTCGGGCGGAAAGTCGACTTAAGCTTTGGTCATGGGACGGCTACTCCGCCGCCTCCAGCCTGGGCTCGTCGCGGCGGCGGGAAACCGCGGCGTCGCCTAGCGCCCGGGCGCAGCGGGCTTCGCGCACGAAGCGTTCCAGCGTCGTTTCGCCCGGCGGCAGAAGGCTGGCGGGCTCGCCGGCCCAGACAGCCCCCTCCCCGCCCTGTACCCCCACGAGCGCCGGGTCGCAGTCGGCGGTCTCGGCCAGGCGGCGGAGGAACTCCGCCTCCGACCAGGGCTCGGAGGGGACCAGGGCGACCGGTCCATGCGCCCCGTCCATCAGCAGGTCCAGCGTCGCGTCCACCACGTCGGGGCCGTAGGCGTGGTCCCAGGGCGCGTCGGCGTCGGCTGGTACGGCCAGGCCGCTCTCCAGCGCCTCCAGCGCCCGGACCGCGAAGCGCGACCGCTCCCAGGGCGTGTACAGCCGGTCGGTGCGGGCCAGCAGCAGCCGCTCGCCGCCCAGCGCCGCCAGCCGCTCGTCCACCTCGTGGAACAGGTCCCAGGCGGTGAACACCGCGCAGCGCACGCCCGCCTCGGCGCACAGCCGCACCAACTCCTCCGGCGGGGCGAAACCCGCCCAGGAGCCCGCCCCGTCGAAGCCGTGCCCGTGCTCGGCCACGGGCTCCTCGCACACCCCGGCCCAGTCGCGCCCGTCCACCACCGCCCAGGGCGCCAGCGTCTCCAGCGTGCGCGCGTCCGCCGCCGAGCGCACCGCATAAGGCAGCGCCCGCAGCTCGCAGGCCCGCACCAGCAGCCGGACCAGCACCCCGTCGCGGCCCGTGATCAGCAGCGGCGGGCCCGGGAGGTCGGGGTTGCGATGGACGTCGTAGCAGCCCTCCGCCGGCGGCGGCGCGTCGTAGAAGCGCGAGTCCCGCCGCCACCAGCCCGGCTGCTCAAGGCCAACAGCCTCGGGCTTTCGTCCCGCCGCCAGGTCTTTCAGCACGCCCGCCAGCATGGTCGGCCGCGGCGCACCGGAGCGCACGTCGTACACTCCGGTTTCGTAGTGACCGATGAAACGGGTCACCATCCGGTTCCAGTCGCAAGAGCCCAGCAGCGACCAGGCCGCCACCGCCCGCACGTCGACGCCCTCGTCGCGCAGGGCCTGCGCGCCCTCCCAAACCTCGACGAACCAGCGGACCTGCTCCTCGCGGCTTGCGCCGTTGTGGCACTCGGTCACCGCCACCGGCCGGCCGTAGCGCTCGGCAGCCTGCCGCAGCAGCTCGGGCAGGCCGACCAGGCCGGACCTCAGCGTGCGGATCGCGTCCACGTCCACGTAGGGCACGCCCGCGCAGTTCCCGAGCTCCCTATCCGCGACGGAGCGGTTCACGTGACGCTCGAGCCTGTGGTCCAGCAGCCGCTCGCTGGCCAGATAGTGGTTCACCCCGATCACGTCGGGCGGACAGGGATCATCGGCGATCGTCCGCAGCCGGTCCTCCAGCCCGTGCGAGACCAGCCGCTCCCACAGGGCGTGACCCGGGACCACCATGCCGCAGAGCAGGTCCCAACCCATCCACCTACGCTCGTTCTGATAATCGGCTTCGCATCGCAACGGCTCGGTCGCGTGGCAGAAGCCCAGGTCGTCGGTCTGGATCAGCCGCGCCCGGGGATTGACCTTTCGGATCTCGCGCATGGACAGGCGGGTGGCGTCCACCTCGTTCAGCAGGGCGGTCCAGAACAGCCCCTCGTCCTGGGTGTGCGGATACCAGTAGCCGTAGAGCGCACTGAACCGCGCGGTGGTCAGCACCTCGTTCACCGGCGTCCAGTCCTCGACCCAGGGATAGCGTCGCGCCACCGCCGCGGCGTGGACCGCCAGCCCGGGCGCGAAGCCGTCGTCGATAAGGCTGGTCCAGGCCGGCCCGCTTCCGTGGTGGCATAGGGTCAGGATCGGGTTCATGCCGAGTTCGCGGATGCGCGCCAGCCGCTCGTCGGTCCAGCGGAAGTCGCGGTCCTCCGGCTTTCCGGGAGAAATCCGCTCCCACAAGGCGGGATAGCGCAGCGAGGCGACGCCGAGCTCGGCGAACAGGTCCAGGTCGCCGATGCGGTGCTCGTGGCCGGTGCGCGGGGTCTGATCGAACCACTGGTCGCCCACCCGGTTCACCGTGCACTCCACCCCGCCCCACAGCTCCAGCGTCCCGGTCGTCGAAGCGGCGGCGGTCGGGGGGATGGTACGCTGGGTCATACTTACGCTCGACGGGTACTGGAAGGACCCGACCAATGCGGAAAGTCGGTCCGAAGTTCCCGATCAAGTCTTTGGGAAATACAGTTGAGTGCCTGCAGGCCGAAGCGCTGCAGAATGGGCAGCACCAGCATTCAAACATTTGCTAACTATCAGACAAAGTTTGAGCCGACAGCGCGCCCACCAGGAACAAACTGTCTAGACTACGGTTAATGCGGTCGCCCCAGGAGACTCCCCCATGAAATTCGTTCTGCTCTGCGCCGTCGCTGCGCTCGGACTAGCGTCCTGCTCCACTATCGGCCTGGGCGGCATGGGGCCGAACGCAGCCGCCATGCGCGATGCGCCCGACTACGTGCGCATGGCAGGCAGCAGCGACCTGTTCGAGATTCAGTCCAGCCAGGCGGCGCTGCAAACCTCCCAAAACGCCGAGGTGCGCCGGTTCGCCCAGATGATGATCGACCACCACACCATGACCACCAGCGAGGTCACGGCCGCAGCACGTTCCTCCGGCATGACCCCGCCGCCCCCAGCGCTGGCGCCTCACCACGCGGCCCTGCTGCGCCAGTTGCAGGCGACTGCGGGCGCCGCGCGCGAGCGCCTGTACGTCCAGCAGCAGGTGACCGCCCACCAGAAAGCCTTGGCCCTGCACACCGGCTATTCGCGCGGCGGCGACACCCCCGCCCTGAAGGCGGTCGCCGCCCGCGCCGTCACCGTCGTCCAGCAGCACCTGACCGACGCCCAGCGCCTGCGCGGCGCGGCGGGCCGTTGAGGGCGGTCAAAGGGTTCAACATAGGTTGGAGGGCGAAACCGACGCCCTCCCCGGCCGTTTCCAGCCGACACTGATAAAGAGTTGAACATGCGCGTGAATTTCACGGTGGCGGAGCTTGAGACCGGACGCTGGGCGCTCAGTCGCGGTTCCAGGCACGTGATCGACTATCTGAGCGAGGAGGACGCCCGGCGCGCCGCCGAAAACATGGCGCGCGCTGTCACCGACCAGGGCGAGACCGGAAGCGTGATCCTGCGCCGATCCGGCGAAGCGCCGGTCGAGCTGAAGTCTTTCGCCCCCGATCTGAAGCCGTTTAGATAGGCGGCCCATCCTTGCGCAGCCGATCAGCGCCTGACGTGTTTTCGCCTGGACGGAAGCGAGAAGAAGATCATGGCTGATGCGGACGATCCGGGCGCCGCCGTGATCGCCGGCCTGAAGGCCGACCTCGCCCGCTGGCGTGAGGAACTGGCCGCAATCGAGCCCGGCTCCGGCTTCGACACCCAGCGCAACCTGATCTCCGCCTGGATCAAGGAGGGCCAGCGGCTGCTCGACCGGATCGAGACGGGCGGAGTTTGAGTCGCGTGAACGTAGATGACATCGGCTGCTCAGCCGCCGATCACCGAACCGCAAGCGCCTTGGCCGCTTGGCCGGCTTCGCTCAGGGCCTTGGCGGCAGCACGCCAAACGTGGGTCAGGTTGAACCCACCGTGCGGAAGCCACCTCAATCTGATCTCCACGACTGGCACGCTCGCTCTTCGCAGCATCTGAGCGAGGGCAAGTACGTCCGGCGTGGTGGGATCGGGGCCGCCGCTGACGAGAACGGTCGGGGGCGCATGTCTCAGCCCCTCGTCCAGCAACGACGGAAGGGCGATGCGCCCGCCTCTACGGATCACCCAAGCGGCGATCCGGCCGATAAAACGAAAGTTGCGAAGCGTAGGCTTGGCCCAAAGGCGGTCGTGCAAGTGGATCAAGGGGTAGAGCAGAACCTGGAGGCCGATGCTTCCAGACTGCTGCTCGTTTACCCGCAGCGCGGCCCTGACGGCCAAGTATGCGCCAGACGAGTCGCCTGCGACACCCAGAAGGGATCGTGGACCCAAGACTTCGGTGTCGGTCGCCGCCCAGGTGCAGACGGCGATCGCCTCTTCGACCTGAGCAGGAAAAGTCGCTTCGGGCGCGAGCGTGTAATCGACTGCCAAAACCCTTCCGCCGAAAGCGCTCGCAAGCTCACGACAGAGTTCGTCGTGTGTGTCGAGGCCGCAGGTGAGGAAACCTCCGCCATGGAAGAACACCAACACGGGGGCAGAGCTTGGAGCGTCGGCAGGCGTGTAGAGGCGACAGCTTAGCGAGCCGCTCGGCGACGGCGCCTCGATCAGGCGTACAGAACCGGCGGGCGCGCGGCTCCTACGCACGGTCAAGGTCCATTGGAGGAAGCGGCGCAGCAATCGCAGCCAAAGCCCGGGACGCTTAGGTGCCGCAGGGCTCTTCATTCCTCCCGCCCCGGCCGCCCCCGCATCGCCTTCACCCCGGACCGCTTGGCCTTGCCTTCCAGGCGCTTCAGCTTGGAGGCGTAGGTCGGTTTGGTCTTCTTGCGGGGCTTGGGCGCCTCGGTCGCGCGGCGGATCAGTTCGACGAGTCGCTCGTAGGCGTCCTGGCGGTTCAGCTCCTGCGAGCGGCGGTTCTGAGCGAACAGGATCAGCACCCCCTCCTGGGTCATGCGGCTGCCCGCCAACCGCACCAGCCGCGCCTTGACGTCTTCCGGCAGCGACGGCGAGGCCCGCACGTCGAAGCGGAGCTCCACCGCGGTGGAGGTCTTGTTGACGTGCTGCCCGCCGGGCCCCGAGGCGCGGGCGGCGCGCTGCTCCACCTCGTCCTCGTGGATCGACAGGTCCGGGGTGATCTCGATCATGCGTCCCTTCGTGCGGGGGCCCGCGGGTGGACGCAAGAGGCGCGCGCGTGCAACCTCCGCCGCCATGCAGATGACCGCCCCCGCCGCCCTCTACCGCGATCCCGCCGCCTACGAGCGCGAGCGCACAGGCGTGTTCGCCCGCACCTGGCAGTTCATCGGCAACGAGAGCGAGGTCTCAGGCCCGGGCGACTACCTGTCCGATCGCATCGCCGGTTTTCCGGTGGTGGTGGTGCGCGACAAGGCGGGGACCCTGCGCGGCTTCCACAACGTCTGCCGCCATCGGGCCGGGCCGCTGGTCTCCGAGCCGCGCGGAACCTGCGAAGGCGAGCTGGTCTGCCGCTATCACGGCTGGCGCTATGCGCTCGACGGGCGGCTGCGCAGCGCGGTGGACTTCGGCAAGGCCGAGGGGTTCGATCCGCGCGACTACGGCCTGTATCCGGTGCGGCTGGAGGTCTGGCGGGGCCTGATCTTCGTCAATCTGGACGAGGCCGCGGCGCCGCTGATGGACGGCCTGGCACCGCTGGAACGGCTTTTCGCCGAGCGGAACATCTCTCCCGGGCCGGCGACCCTGCGTCGCGGCCACGAGATCGCCTGCGACTGGAAGGTCTACGTCGAGAACTACCTGGAGGGCTACCACATCCCGGTGGTGCATCCCGAGCTGGCCGCCGAAGTGGACTGCCGCGGCTACCGGGTGTCGATGCACGGCGCGGTCGCCGTGCACGAGGTTCCCACCGAGGACGGCGCCCAGCAGGGGCTGTGGGCCTGGGCCTGGCCGAACCTGGCGGTCAACATCTACCGCTACGGCCTGATGATCGAGCACATGCGCCCGGCGGGGTTCGGGCGCACACGGCTGGAATACCTGTACTTCTATGATCCGGCGACCGCGCGCATGGACGAGGTGCTGGCCGCCTCCGACCAACTGACCGTGCAGGACGTGTGGATCTGCGAGCGCGTGCAGGAGAACCTGAACGCCGGCGTCTACGAGGCCGGCGTGCTGTCGCCCCGCCACGAGGAGGCGGTCGGCTGGTTCCAGGCGCGGATCATGGCGCTGCACGGCCTGGGCGCCGACGCGGGGAAGGTTGCGGAACCGGCCTGAGCCGGGGTTCGGGGGGACCATGAAACAGAAGACCATCGGCCCGGTGCTCGCGACCTTCCTGGTCGCAGGCAACATGATCGGCTCGGGCATCTACCTGCTGCCGGCCACCCTGGCGTCGGTCGGCAGCGCCAGCCTGATCGGTTGGATGATCGCCTGCGCGGGCTCGCTGGCGCTGGGCGCGGTGTTCGCGACCCTCGCCCGCGCCCGCCCGAAGGCCGACAGCCTGGCCGGCTGGGTGGGCGAGGGGCTGGGGCCCTTCTTCGGCTTCCAGGCCAGCCTGGCGTTCCTGATCACCAACTGGATCGGCATCGTCGCCATCGCGCTCGCGGTCACCGGCTACGCCGCCTGGTTCGTTCCGATCCTGAAGGAGCCGGTCTGGAGCACGGCGGCGACCCTCGCCGTCATCTGGCTGACCACCGGCCTGAACCTGACCGGCGCGCGGCCGGTGGCGGGGCTCGGCGGACTAACGCTGGCGATCGGCCTGCTGCCGATCCTGCTGGCCATAGGTCTGGGCGCCGCGGCCTTCGATCCTGCGCTGTTCGCCGCCTCCTGGAACGTCTCCGGCCGTCCCCTGGCCGAAGCCGTGCCCGCCAGCCTGGTGATGGTGTTCTGGGCCTTCCTGGGCCTGGAGTGCGCCGCGCTGGCCGGGGCGGTGGTGCGCGAGCCCGAGAAGAACGTGCCGGTCGCCACCTTCGCCGGCGTGATCCTGGCCGGCGCCGTCTACATGGCCGCCACCGCCGCCCTGATGGGCGCGATCCCCGCCGCCGACATCGCCCGCTCCACCGCCCCCTTCGCCGACATGGTCGCGCGCGTTGCCGGCTCGGGTGGGGGCGCGCTGGTCGCCGCCTGCGCCCTGGTCAAGACCCTAGGCACGGTGGCGGGCTGGATCCTGGTCAACGCCGAGGTGTCGCGCTCCGCCGCCGCCCGCGGATGGCTGCCCCGGGTCATGTCGGGAACGCGGCCGGACGGCGTGCCGGCGCGCGACATCCTGGTCACCGGGGTGATGATGAGCGCGGTGGCCCTGACCACCGCCTCCCCCACCCTGATCGGCCAGTTCAACACCCTGGTGAACGTCGTCGTGGTGCTGCAGCTGTTCGTCTACCTGCTGGCCTGCGCCGCTCTCGTCCGCTTCCTGCCGGAGCTGCGCGCCCGGACCGGCGCCCTCGCGGGCCTGGTGCTCGGCGGCGCCTTCTGCGTCTGGGCGATCGTCGCCTCCGAGAGCCAGCTGCTGCGCGTGTCGGTGGCGATCGTAGCGCTGATCGCCGCCGCCTGGCTGATCGGACCCGGTCGAAAGCCCGCGCCCGTCGCCGCCGCGCGTTGACCCGGCCCTGTCGAATCATTAGCTAGCGGCCGTTTGCCCGGCGGGGCGGAGGATCGCCTCCGCGCCCGCCTTTTTCGCAAGTGAGGAGCGCGCCGCCATGACGAGCAAGCTGTTGAGCGGCGCGACCGGCGTGCTGGCCCTGGCCGACGGCACGGTGCTCCAGGGGATCGGCGTCGGCGCCCCCGGCGAGGCGCTGGGCGAGGTGTGCTTCAACACCGCCATGACCGGCTATCAGGAGATCCTGACCGACCCCTCCTACATGGGCCAGATCATCGCCTTCACCTTCCCCCACGTGGGCAACGTCGGGGTGAACTTCGAGGACGTGGAGCAGATGGGCCAGGGCGCGGCGACCTCGGCCCGCGGCGCGGTGTTTCGCGACGTGCCCACCCCCTCGGCCAACTGGCGCGCCACTTCCGACCTCGACGGCTGGATGAAGCGCCGCGGCGTCGTCGGCCTGGCCGGCGTCGACACCCGCAACCTGACCCGCCGCATCCGCGAGAAGGGCATGCCACAGGGCGTGGTCGCCCACAGCCCCGAAGGCGCCTTCGACCTCGAGGCTCTGGTCGCCAAGGCCCGCGAATGGTCGGGCCTGGTCGGCCTGGACCTGGCGAAGGAGGCCAGCACGCTCCAGCCCTTCACCTACGACGAGGGCCTGTGGCTCTGGCCCGAGGGCTACGAGAAGGCCGGGCGGCCGAAGTTCGAGGTCGTGGTGCTGGACTACGGGATCAAGCGCAACATCCTGCGCGCGCTGACCAGCGTCGGCGCCCGCGCCACCGTGGTGCCTGCGGCCACCACGGCGGAGGAGGTGCTGGCCCGCAAGCCGGACGGCGTGCTGCTGTCCAACGGCCCGGGCGACCCGGCCGCGACCGGCGAGTACGCGGTGCCCGAGATCCGCAAGCTGGTCGACTCGGGGATCCCGGTTTTCGGCATCTGCCTCGGCCACCAGATGCTGGCCCGCGCGCTCGGCGCCCGCACGGTGAAGATGGACCAGGGCCACCACGGCGCGAACCACCCGGTGAAGGACCTGACCACCGGCAAGGTCGAGATCGTGTCGATGAACCACGGTTTCGCGGTCGATCGCGACAGCCTGCCCGCGCCGGTGACCGAAACCCACGTCTCCCTGTTCGACGGCACCAACTGCGGCCTGGCGCTCGCCGACCGGCCGGTGTTCAGCGTCCAGCACCACCCCGAGGCCAGTCCCGGCCCCACCGACAGCCTGTACCTGTTCGAGCGCTTCGCCGGCTTCATGCAGGAGGCCCGCTGATGCAGCCCGACAAGCCGACCGCCGACGGGGATTTCGACCCCCGCTCCGCCCTGGCCCGCCAGGCCGGCACGCCGCTGCCCCGCCCAGGCTCCGCCTCGCCCGCCGACGCCGCCCGCCCCACCCAGGACGAGGCCGAAGCCGCGATCCGCACCCTGATCCGCTGGGCCGGAGACGATCCCAAGCGCGAGGGCCTGCTCGACACCCCCGCCCGCGTCGCCCGCTCCTACCGGGAGCTGTTCGCCGGCTACGAGACCGACCCGCGCGAGTATCTGGAGCGCACCTTCGAGGAGGTCGGCGGCTACGACCAGCTGGTGATCCTGAAGGACATCCGCTTCGTCAGCTTCTGCGAGCACCACATGCTGCCCGTTCTGGGGCGCGCCCACGTCGGCTACCTGCCGACCGACCGGGTGGTGGGCATCTCCAAGCTGGCGCGGGTGGTCGGCGGCTTCGCCCGGCGCCTGCAGATCCAGGAGAAGATGACCGCCGAAATCGCCGACGCCATCGCCGAGGTGCTGCGCCCGCAAGGGGTCGGCGTGATCGTCGAGGGCGAGCACAGCTGCATGACCATGCGGGGCGTCCACTCCACCGGCTCGGCCCTGATCACCAGCGCGCTGCGCGGCGTGGTCCGCGACGACCCGCGCACCCGCGAGGAGTTCCTGCGGCTGGCGCGCGACAAGTAGCCGGTCCATATAGCGGCCGAGCTCTGACGGAGCCTTTTCGTTGCTCGCGCGCGTCCTGTTGCTGCTGCTCGCCCTGGCCTTCGCCGGCGCCGCCCGCGCGGCCCCGCAGAAGACCGCGCACCTGGAGGTCGAGCTCGCGCCCATGACCGCGAGCGCCACGCCGGGCTCCACCGTCTACGTGGCCGTCCGCCACCGCATCGAGCCCGGCTGGCACACCTACTGGCGCAACAGCGGCGACTCCGGCGGCCCGACCCGGATCGCCTGGGCCCTGCCCGACCGATGGAAGGCCGGCGAGATCGTCTGGCCGACGCCGGAGCGCCAGCGCTTCGCCCACCTGATGAACTACGCCTATTCGGGCGAGGTCTACCTGCCGGTCCCTGTCGAGGTTCCGGCCGACGCGAAAGTCGGCGACCTGGCCCGGCTGCACGCGGCCGTGTCCTTCCTGGTGTGCAGCGACACCCTGTGCGTGCCCGAGGACGTGGAGCTGTCGCTGACCCTGCCGGTGGCCGAGGGCCGCGCCGCCCTGCATCCGGACCATGGCCGCGCCGTCGCCGACGTCCTCGCCCGTGCGCCCAAGTCCGCAGACGTCGACGCCGCCGCGCGGCTGGAGAACGGTGTGCTCAAGCTCGCCGCCGTCGGCGGTCCGCTGGCCGGCGGCGAGGCGGACGGCGCCTACTTCTTTCCCTACGAGCCCAAACGCATCGTCCACGCGGCGGTGCAGACGGTCGAGCGCGGCCCCGACGGCCTGACCCTGACCCTGGCCCCCTCGCCGTCGCTGAAGGCCTTGAACGGGCCGCTGGAAGGCGTGCTGGTCACCCGCGCCGGCGCCTGGGAGATCGCGGCCGAACCCGGCCCCCTGCCCGCCGGCGCCTCCGGCCTCGGCCGCGCCGCTCCGGCCGCGGAACCGGGCGAGGACGCCCGGGCCGGGTCGCTCGGCCTGCCGCTCGCCGCCCTGTTCGCCTTCCTGGGCGGCCTGATCCTGAACCTGATGCCCTGCGTCTTCCCGGTGCTGTCGATGAAGGCCGCGAGCCTGGCCGGCAGCGCCCACGCGCCCGCCGAAGCCCGCCGCGACGGACTGGCCTTCCTGGCGGGGGTTGTGGCGACCTTCCTGGCGCTGGCGGGGCTGCTGGTCGCGCTCAAGGCCGCGGGCCAGGCCGCCGGCTGGGGTTTCCAGCTCCAGTCCCCCCGGGTCACCGGCGCGCTCGCCTTGCTGATGCTGGCGGTCGGGCTGAACCTGTCGGGCCTGTACCAGCTCGGAACCTCGCTCCAGGCCGCCGGCGCCGCCCCGGCCAAGGCGGGGCCCGCCGGCGCCTTCCTGACGGGCGTGCTGGCGGTGGTCGTCGCCGCGCCCTGCACCGCCCCGTTCATGGCCGCCGCCACCGGCTACGCGCTCGCCGCCGGGGCGGTCGAGACCCTGGTCGTCTTCACCCTGCTGGCGCTGGGCTTCGCCCTGCCGTTCGTGCTGCTCAGCCTCACACCGGCCCTGCTGCGGCGGCTGCCCAGGCCGGGAGGCTGGATGGTCACCCTGCGGCGCGTGCTGGCCTTTCCGATGTACGGCGCCGCCGTCTGGATGGCCTGGGTGTTCGCGCGGCAGACCGCGCCGTCCGCTCTCGCCCTGCTGGTCGGCGCCGCTGTCGCCCTGGCTTTCGCCCTGTATCTGCTGGGCCTGGCGCAGAGCCGTCAGGCGCGCGGCCTCTCGGGGCTGGCGCCTCTGGGCGCCGCCGGCGTGGCCCTGACCGCAGGCGCGGCGCTGGCCGCCTGGGCCGCCGCTTCACGCCCCGACGCTCCCCCGGCCCAGGCCGAGGCGCCCGCCGCGGTCATCCCCTCGCAAGCCTGGTCGCCCGAACGGCTGGTCGCCCTGCGCGCCGAGGGCCGCCCGGTGCTGGTCAACTTCACCGCCGACTGGTGCGTGACCTGCAAGGTCAACGAGCGCGCCGCCCTGTCCAGCGCCCGGGTGAAGGACGCCTTCGAGCGCACCGGCGCGGCCTATCTGGTCGCCGACTGGACCCGTCGCGACGACGCGATCGCCCGCGAACTCCAGGCCCACGGCCGCTCCGGCGTGCCCCTCTACCTGCTCTACGCCCCCGGCGCCGCCCGCCCCGAAGTCCTGCCCCAGCTGCTCAGCGAAGGCGCGGTGATCAAGGCCCTGGAAACCGCCGCCGAAGGGGAGTGACGCGTTCCTTCTCCCCTCGCCCGCGGCCGCAGCCCACGTTTTTTCGCCGGGGGTTCGCAACAATTCCCGTCATCCCGGCCGGAGCGGCGCAGCCCCCTTACGACCCGCTCATCCCGGCGAAGGCCGGGACCCAGATCGTAAGGCGGTGAACGGATCAGGGAGCGCTCGCAAGAAGTTCTGAGCCGTCGGCGCCCGTCATCTGGGTCCCGGCCTTCGCCGGATGAGCGGGTGAAAAACAGGAGCGCGTGAGCGGGCGAAAAATAAACTTACGCCCGCCCCCCCAGACCGCCCCCATACTCCTGCTCGACCCCGCCGCACGGGGAGGGCGCTCAGGTACCAGAGCCCGAGCCGCGGCGGGGCGGAAGTCGAGCGGGACCAAGCCCGCGTCGATACTGGGAGCACGGCGGCGCGGCGTCACACCTGCGCCGTTCGAGGTCACCCATAGGCGGCGCGTGCATGCCCGGGGCGAAACCCCGGGGCCCGGGAGGTCTGGACCCTCCCGCCCGCCGCAGGCTGAGACGCTCCGACTGGGTCGAACCGGGTGATGCGTACCGAGGGACGGCAAACACG
>DASPKD010000052.1:0-5167 GCA_035628275.1 Caulobacteraceae bacterium
CTGGCGGTGCTGGACAACCCCTCGACCGAGGAGTTCCCGACCCGCGCCCTGTCGGCGCTGAAGGCGCTGCGCGCGGTCGGCAAGGTGCGGCTGCTGGGCGTGGCCGGCGACAACGACGCCATGGACGCCTACGTCTCGACCAACGCCTTCGACGTGCTGTCCACCCCCTACCACCTGCGCTCGGGCTGGAAGGAGCGCAACCGCCTGAAGGCCGCCGTCGAGCTGGACATGGGCGTGGTCGCGTACGGCTGGTTCCCCGACAGCCTGTCCACCGCGCGCAAGGTCGAGGCCCTGACCGCGGCCGCCCAGCCGGTCCGGCGCGGCCTGTTCGGCGGCGCGCGGCCCGCAGCGACGGTGCAGGCCGATCCCCTTGCCGGGGTCGGCGGCTACGCCTTCCTGCACCAGACCAAGAACTGGACGGCGGAGGAGATCTGCCTGGCCTACGCGCTCACCGAGACGGCGGTGGCCAGCGTCATGGTCGAGGCGACCGACGCCGACCGCCTGCGCAAACTCGCCGCCGTGCCCGAGCGGGACCTGCCCCCGGGCCTCGCCGCCCAGATCGAAATGGCCCGCTTCTCGCCCGAGCCGGGGTGAGTCTCTGTTCCTTCTCCCGTCGGGAGAAGGGGGAACCCGCGCACCGGAGCGCTTGCGCGAAGGTTCGCGCGGGGGATGAGGGGGGCCACCCTTTCCGGACAGCGCTGTAACCCCTCACCCTCCCACGCCTGACGGCGCGGGCCCCTCCCTCTCCCTTTGGGAGAGGGTTCAAGGCAGCACCAGCATCGGATCGACCGGCTTGGCCCGGTCCCGCACCGTGGGGGCGTAGCGGAGTTCGAAGTGGACCTGGGGCCGGTCGACGCCGCCGGTCTGGCCGACCTGGCCGATCTCCTGGCCTTGCGACACGCGGTCCTTCATCTTCACCGTCATCGCCGCCAGATGGCCGTAGGCCGACACCCAGCCGTCCGCGTGCTTGACCAGCACCAGGTTGCCGAAGCCCGGCACCGAGTTGCCGGCGTAGACCACCTCGCCCGCCGCGGTCGACTTCACCGGCGTCCCCGCCGGGGCGGCGATGTTCACCCCGTCGTTCTTCAGTCCCTGACCGAAGGCGCCGAAGCGCGACAGGACGTCTCCCGTCACCGGCCAGACGAACTTGCCGCGTCCCAGCCGCACGATGTCGGCGTCGCCGGGCGCAGGCGAGGAGGAGACCATCGGCGGGGTCGGCTTGGGCGCCGGGCTGGAAGTCGCGGGGGCCGGGGTCGGGGTCTGCGGCTTCGGCGCGACCGGCTGGACCTGCGGCTTCGGGGTGATCGGGGCGGGCGCGGACGAGCCCTGTTCGACGACCCGGACCGGCGGAGCGGAGGCCAGGCGCGTCGGCGCCGGGCCGGTGGCGTAGGGGTCGGTCCCCTTATCGACGGCCGAGGCCGGCACCTTGACCTTCTGCCCCGCCTTGACCGCCCCCTCCGGGCCGAGGCCGTTCAGCTCGACCAGGGTCTTCAGCGGCGTGCCGAAGCGGCGCGCGACGCCGCTCAGGGTGTCGCCGGGCTGGATCACATAGACCGCGACCTCGCCCGTGGACGCCGGGATCGGCGAGGCGGCGGCGGGCTTCGGCTGGACCGGAGCCGGCGCGGAGGCCGCGCTCTGGCTCGGAGCGGGCTGCGACTGCGCGGCGGCGGCGGGGGGCGGCGACAGCTCCGCGCTGGCGATGCGGCTGGTCGGGACCGCGCGCGGCCCGTCCTCGACCGGCGGCGCGGGGGTCTGCTGGGAGGCGGCCTGCACCTGGGCGGCGGTGGGCGCTGGACGGTAGTCGTTCACGTCGATCGGGAAGTTCGGCGTCGGCGCCTCGAACCCGGCGCAGGCCGCCAGCGCGGCCGCGGCGGCGCCCGACAGGAACAGGTTGCGGATGGTCTTGGTCATCGCCGCTCCGACATGAAGATCAGGAGGCGCCCGCTGCGAACACGGGCCAGGAAGAATCGCCTGAGGCGCGCCGATCAGAGCACCTTCACGCTTTCGACGCGAGCAAAGCCGAAAAGCCGAGCAAAAACGTGGCGGCGTATCGCCGCCCTTCGCTACTGCTCCCGCGCAACGCCCTCCAGCAGGGGCACGAAGCGCACATCGCCCAGGTGCTCGCGGTGAAAGGTCCCCTGCCCGTCGCCGACGTAGCGCACCAGCGATTGCACCGGCCCCTTGCCGACCGGCGCGACCAGGATGCCGGAGGGCTTGAGCTGCGACAGCAGCTTCTTCGGTTCGCCAGGGGCCGCGGCGGTGACCATCACCCGGTCGAACGGCGCCTGTTCGGGCCAGCCCTCCGACCCGTCGCCGAAGCGGGTGATGACGTTCTCCATCCCCAGGCTCTTCAGCCGCCGCTCTGCCTCGGTCAACAGGCTGCGATAGCGCTCGACCGAGTAGACGTAGCGCACCAGCCGCGACAGCACCGCCGCCTGGTAGCCCGAGCCCGTGCCGATCTCGAGCACCCGGTGACGCCCCTCGACCTCCAGCGCCTGGGTCATCAGGCCGACGATGAACGGCTGGCTGATGGTCTGGCCGCAGTCGATCGGCAGGGCCGAGTCCTCGAACGCCTGCTCCTGGAACAGCTCGGGCACGAACACGTCGCGCGGCACCGACTCGATGGCGTTCAGCACCCGTGCGTCGGTCACCCCCTGCGAGCGCAGCGCCAGGATCAGCCGGCCCATGCGGGCCCGCGCGCTGTGCTCGTCGCGGTCGTCGGGGTGTTCGACCATCAGGCCACCTCGTCGCGGACCCTGGGCGGGGCGCCGCCCAGAACCTGCTTCAGGTCGTGAACCGTCTGCAGGTGCGTCAGGTCCACGTGCAGGGGCGTGACCGAGATCTTGCGGTCGTACAGCACCGCGCGCAGGTCGCTTCCAGGCGGCGGGTTCTGCCGCGCGCCGGAAAAGCCCATCCAGTAGTAGTCGCGCCCGCGCAGGTCGGTGCGCTTTTCCGCAGTCACGTACTCGGCGTCGCGGATGCCCTGGACCGTCACCTCCACGCCCGCGACCTCGTCGGGGCCGACGGCGGGGAAGTTGACGTTCATCACCACGTCGCGCGGCCAGCCGGCCTGCACCAGCCGCTGGATGATGCCGGGCGCATAGCGCTCGGCGGTGTCGTAGCGGGCCACCACCTCGTCGTGGAAGCGGGTCAGGCTCTGGCTCAACGCGATCGACGGCACGCCGAAGTGCATGCCCTGCAGCGCGCCCGCCACCGTGCCCGAGAAGGTCACGTCCTCGCCGATGTTGTGGCCGCGGTTCACGCCCGACAGGATCAGGTCGGGCTTGCGGTCCAAAAGGTCGGTGAGCGCCAGCACCACGCAGTCGGTCGGCGTCCCCGACACCGCCCAGGACCGCGCGTCCACCCGCCGCGCCCTCAGCGGATCGGTCAGGGTGATGCCTCGCGAGGCGCCCGACTGCTCGATCTCGGGCGCGCAGGCCCATACGTCGTCCGACAACGCGGCGGCGATGGTGCGCAGCGCCACGAACCCTTCCGCGTCGATGCCGTCGTCGTTGGTGAGGAGGATCCTCATCTACCTTCTCCCATCGGGAGAAGGGGGAACCCGCGCACCGGAGCGCAGCGAAGGTTCTTGCGCGGGGGATGAGGGGGACCGCCATATCCGGTGAGCTCCGTAACCCCTCACCCTCCCACGCGCTGTCGCGCATGGGCCCCTCCCTCTCCCTGTGGGAGAGGGGTTCACGCCCGGCCTCCGATGTGGCTGACGCCGCCCATGTACGGCCGCAGCGCCTCGGGAATGGCGATGCGCCCGCCCTCATCCTGGTAGTTCTCCATCACCGCCACCAGCGTCCGGCCGACCGCCAGGCCCGAGCCGTTCAGGGTGTGGGCGTAGCGGGTGCCCTTCTCGCCGGCCTTGCGGACGCGCGCGTCCATGCGCCGGGCCTGGAAGTCGCCGCAGTTGGAGCAGGAGCTGATCTCGCGATACGCCCCCTGGCTCGGCAGCCAGACCTCGAGGTCGTAGGTCTTGCGCGCCGAAAAGCCCATGTCGCCCCGGCACAGCAGCATGGTGCGGAACGGCAGCTCCAGCCGCTTCAGCACCGCCTCGGCGCAGCTGGTCATGCGCTCGTGCTCCTCGTCGGACTGCTCCGGCGTGGTGATCGAGACCAGCTCCACCTTCTGGAACTGGTGCTGGCGGATCATGCCCCGCGTATCCCGCCCCGAAGCGCCCGCCTCGGCGCGGAAGCAGTGGGTCAGGGCGGTGAGCCGCATCGGCAGCTCTTCCTCGCCGGTGATCTGCTCGCGCACCAGGTTGGTCAGGGAGACTTCGGCGGTGGGGATTAGCCAGTGGCGGCTTGCTTCGACATCAGCCTTAATCGCACGCAGGATATCCGGGTCTTCGAACAGTCGAGTACCCACTTCCAGCCGTGTGAGATCGTACTCGGCTGTCTGAAACAGATCCTCCTCAAACTTCGGCAGTTGCCCCGTCCCGAACATCGCCTGGTCGCGCACCAGCAGCGGCGGGCTCACCTCCGTGTAGCCGTGCTCGCCGGTCTGCATGTCGAGCATGAACTGGCCGATCGCCCGCTCCAGCCGGGCGAGGTCTCGCTTCAGCACGACGAAGCGCGAGCCGCTCATCCGCGCGGCCGCCTCGAAGTCCATCATGCCCAGCGCTTCGCCCAGATCGGCGTGGTCCTTGGGCGCGTTCAGGCGCGCGGCCGGGACCTGCGCCGGGTCGCCCCATCGGCGCGCCTCGACGTTGCCGCTCTCGTCCTCGCCCTCGGGCACGTCCTCGGCGGCGAGGTTCGGCAAGGAGGCCAGCCGGTCGCGCAGTTGCTCGCCCAGGGTCCGCTCGCGCTCCTGGGCTTCGGCGATCGCGCCCTTCAGACTCTCGACCTCGGCCATCAGCCGCTGCGCTTCCGCCTCGTCCTTCCTGCCCTTGGCCTGGCCGATCAGCTTAGAGGACTCGTTGCGCCGGGCCTGGGCCTCCTGGAATGCGGTCTGGGCGGCGCGCAGGTCGCGGTCCAGCGACAGCAGCTCGTCCACCACCGCTTCCGCGTCCGCCACGCCGCGGGACGACCAGCCGCGCACGTAGGCGTCGGGGGTCTCGCGCAGGGCTTTCACGTCGTGCATGGCGGGTCTCGGGCGGCTCGTCGGGGTGGAGAGAGGCGCCTGTTTAAGGCGCGCCGGAACGCCTGTCATCCCACGGGCG
>DASPKD010000053.1:0-2210 GCA_035628275.1 Caulobacteraceae bacterium
GCGTGGAAGTCGGTGATCAGGCCGGGCGAGGGGGTGAAGGTCCGCGCGTTCTCGGCGTTGATCCGGCACTCGATGGCGTGGCCCTCGAACTCCACGTCGGCCTGGCTGAACGACAGCGGCTCGCCGGCGGCGATGCGGATCTGCTCGCGCACCAGGTCGATGCCGGTGATCATTTCCGTAACCGGATGCTCGACTTGCAGGCGGGTGTTCATCTCGATGAAGAAGAACTCGCCGTCCTCGTACAGGAACTCGATGGTGCCCACGCCGAGGTAGCCGATCTTGCGGATCGCCTCGACGACGATGCCGCCGATCCGGTCGCGGGCGGCGGCGTCGAGCGCGGGGGAGGGGGCCTCCTCCAGCACCTTCTGGTGACGGCGCTGCAGCGAGCAGTCGCGTTCGCCCAGGTGGCAGACGTTGCCGTAGGCGTCGGCGATCACCTGCAGCTCGATGTGGCGCGGCCGCTGGAGGTAGCGCTCCATGTACACCGTGCCGTCGCCGAACGCGGCGGCGGCCTCGGTCTGGGCGGTGGAGACCGCCTCGGCCAGGCTGTCGGCGTCCTTGGCGACCTTCATGCCGCGCCCGCCGCCGCCGGAGGCGGCCTTGATCAGCACGGGGAAGCCGATCGCTTCCGCAGCCGCCATGGCTTCCTCGATCGAGGACACGCCGCCGTCGGAGCCCGGCACCACGGGGATGCCCGCGTCCTTGGCGGTCTGCTTGGCGCTGATCTTGTCGCCCATCACCCGGATGTGCTCGGGCTTGGGGCCGATGAAGGTCATGCCGTGGGCTTCGACGATCTCGGCGAAGCGGGCGTTTTCGGACAGGAAGCCGTAACCGGGGTGAATCGCCTGGGCGCCGGTGATCTCGGCCGCGGCGATGATCGAGGGCACGTACAGATAGCTCTTGGCTGCCGGCGCGGGGCCGATGCAGACGCTCTCGTCGGCCAGGCGCACGTGCATGGCCGAGGCGTCCGCCTCGGAGTGCACGGCCACGGTGGAGATGCCCATCTCCTTGCACGCCCGGTGGACGCGCAGGGCGATCTCGCCCCGGTTGGCGATCAGGATCTTGTCGAACATGGCGGGCGTCCTATTCGAGGACGACGAGCGGTTCGCCGAACTCGACCGGCTGGCTGTCGCCGACCAGAACCTCCAGCAGCACGCCGTCGCGCGGCGCCGGGATCGGGTTCATGGTCTTCATCGCCTCGATGATCAGCAGGGTCTGGCCCTGCTTCACGCGGTCGCCGGGCTTCACGAACGGATCGGCGCCGGGCGTGGCCTGGAGGTAGACCGTGCCGACCATCGGCGACTTCACCGGCTCGCCGCGTTGGGCGACGGGCGCGGCCGGGGCGGCTTGAGCAACCGCTGCGGGAGCGGTCGCGGGAGCCGGAGCTGCGGCGGCGGGCGCGGCCTGAGGCGCCGGCGCGTAGTGGACGGCCTGGGCGACCGGGGCGGCGGTCAGGGTGCGGGCGACGCGGATCTTCAGATCGCCGCGCTCCACCTCGATCTCGGACAGCTCCGTGTCGCGCAGGATGTCGGCCAGTTTGCGCACCAGCCGCGCGTCGATCTGTTCGCCGGGGACCTTGCCGTCAGCCATGTTCAAGCCTCGTCTTTCTTACGCCGTGCGGACCGCGCCGGTCAGGCGCAGCGCCGAGTCGACGGCGAGTTCGTAGCTCAGCGGGCCGAAGCCCTGGATGACGCCGGCCGCGGCCGGCGACACGAAGGAATGCCGTCTGAACTGCTCGCGAACCGCAGGGTTCGACAGATGGCACTCCACGATCGGGATGGACAGGGTTTTCAGCGCGTCCAGCAGCGCCACCGAGGTGTGGCCGTAGCCGGCCGGGTTGATCACCAGGGCCGAGGCCTGCTCGCGCGCCTCCTGCACCCAGTCTATCAACTCGCCCTCGTGGTTGGTCTGACGGAACACCACCTTGCGCCCGAACTCGGCCGCGCGGTTCTCGCAAAGCGCGCGCACCTGCTCCAGCGTGGTCTTGCCGTAGATGTGCGGCTCGCGCGCCCCCAGCAGGTTCAGGTTGGGGCCGTTCAGTACGTAGATGGGTTTGGCCATCCGCCCCCCGCCGAATCCGGCGCCCTTGTATCGTCGGGCGTCCGGCGTCACAAGCTCCGGCCTCGGAGCGAGCGATGCGGCTGACGATCAACGGCGAGGAACGCGAGACGACGGCGGCGACGGTGGCCGACCTGGTCGCCCAGCTGGAG
>DASPKD010000054.1:0-2427 GCA_035628275.1 Caulobacteraceae bacterium
CGGCTTCCTGACCCGCGACCCGCGCGTGGTCGAGCGGAAGAAGTACGGCAAGGCCAAGGCCCGCCGGAGCTTCCAATTCTCGAAGCGCTAATTCGAGACCGACTGTCGCTTGGAGTAAGGAGCGGGCGCTTCGGGAGACCGAAGCGCCCGTTTTCTTTGTCGCTTTGCGGAGGTGGCGAATGACCCTGGTCTACATCGACGGCGAGGCCGGCACGACCGGGCTGGAGATCGGCCAGCGGCTGGCCGGGCGCGACGACCTGGAGTTGCTGACCCTGGGCGAGCGGCGGCGTGACCCTGAGGCCCGGCGCGAGGCGCTGAACGCGGCCGACGCGGTGATCCTGTGCCTGCCCGACGACGCCGCGCGCGAGGCGGTGGCCATGATCGAGCGGCCGGGGGTGAAGGTGGTCGACGCCTCCACCGCCTACCGGACCCATCCGGCCTGGGTCTACGGCTTCCCCGAGCTGGACGCGGCCCAGCGGGCGGCGGTGGAAGGGGCGACGCGCGTATCCAACCCCGGCTGCTATCCGACCGGTTTCATCGCCTTGGTGCGGCCGCTGGTGAAGGCGGGGCTGGTTCCGGCCGACTTCCCGCTCAGCGTGAACGCGGTGTCCGGCTACTCGGGCGGCGGCAAGGCGATGATCGCCGAGTTCGAGGACGTGCAGGGGGCGCCGCCGTACCGCGCCTACGGCCTGAGCCTCAAGCACAAGCACGTGCCGGAGATGACCCTGCACGCGGGCCTGACGCGGCCGCCGCTGTTCGCGCCTGCGGTGGGCGCGTACCGGCAGGGAATGCTGGTGGAGGTGCCGCTGCACCTGTCGGCCCTGCCGGAGACGCCGTCGATCGAGCGGCTCCACGGGGCGCTGGTGCAGGCCTACGACGGCGCGCGGTTCGTCGAGGTGGCGGAGCTGGAGACCACCGAGGCCATGAGCGGCCTGACGCCGGAGGGACTGAACGGCACCAACCGGCTGCGGCTGCACCTGTTCGGGGATCGGGGCGGCGAGCAGGCGCGCTTGGTCGCCCTGCTCGACAACCTCGGCAAGGGCGCTTCCGGCGCGGCGGTGCAGAACCTGAACCTGATGCTGGGCCGCGACGAGGGGCTGGGGCTCGGCTAGGCGTTCGGAGCGCGGACCTCCAGGTCCGCACATTCCGCGTGGCCTGGAAGGGCGGACCAGGAGGTCCGCGCTCCTGGTGCGTGACCAGCTCGGCGATTGTTCCAAGGCGCAGACGAAAAGCCCCGCCGGGGAGGGCGGGGCTTTCCAGTCTCGGGACGAGCCCGCGTTACAGCAGCAGCCAGTCGTGCTGGCCGGCGTCGTCGAACTTGACGAACGAGGGGTCCAGCCGTCCGCCCTCGACACGGGCGTTGTTGAGCGGGGGATCTTCCGACGGAAGGCTGTAGGTGAAGTCGTCGTAGACAACATTGCTGCCGTTGTTGTCGAAGATCAGGGTGTCGATGGCGCCCCAATCGACGTCCAGCAGGGTCTCGGCGGTGTCGGTGATGTTCAGGGTCACGGTGCCGACAAGCACGCCGTCGTTCCAGCCGGAGACGGTCAGGCTCTGGGAGGCCTCCCAGGCCGAGGTCAGCGAGACCTTGTCGAAGAAAAAGTCGCCGCCGTCCGTTCGCGTGATCGTGATCGGGCCCTGCCAGCTGTAGGCGGCCATCGAGCCGCTGTCCGCGGTCGCGACGTTGTAGCCGGACGCGATCGCATAGGTGTCGCCGTCGATCGAGGTCAGGGTCGTCCCGTCGGGCTGGCGCCAGTTGAAGCCGTGGTAGCCGTCCGATACCCATGCGTAATTCGACAGGTCTTCAAAGTCGACGAGCAGCGCCGGTCCCGAGGGAACGACCGGCTCGGCGACCGGCGTCACCACCACGGTCTTGACCATGGTGAAGGTCTCGGTGTCGTCACCGTCCTGGGTGACCACCGACACGCCCAGCTCGAACGAGCCGTTCCAGTCGGCGGGCGGGGTGAGGGTCAGGCCCGACAGCTGGGCCGCGGTCAGCGACCAGGTGCCGTCGCCGTTGTCGGTTCCGGCCGACAGGGCCGAGCCCAGCGGCACGCCGATCAGGGTGATGGAGACGATGCTCTCGGAGCTGTCGACAAGGGTCACTTCGATCGGCAGGGAGATCGCGGTGTCCTCAGCCCCGGCGAAACCCATGCTGAAGGTGCGGGTGTAGATCTCGCCGTTGGTGCGCCAAGTGACCACCAGGTCGCCGTCCGCCGTGACGTCGGCGTGCAGCGGCCCGGGGAACAGGTCGAGCACCTGATCGCCCGCGGCGTCTTCGTTGATCCGGAACTCGTCGCCCAGCGGCGTGCCGTCCGCGTCGTAGCGGCGGGCGAAGACGCCGACGCCCGAACCGTCGGGGCCGTTCCACACTAGGAGAAAGCCGCCGTCGTTCAGCCCGACCACCTCGGACGGCCATTGGTCGCC
>DASPKD010000055.1:0-3805 GCA_035628275.1 Caulobacteraceae bacterium
CTCTTCTTCAACCGTCCAGCATGCGGCCCAGGACCCTGGCGGTGTAGTCCACCAGCGGGATCACCCGGGCGTAGTTCAGGCGGGTGGGGCCGATCACCCCGATCGCGCCCACCACCCGCTGCCGGCCCGTCATATAGGGAGCGGCGATCACGGAGGAACCGGAAAGCGAGAACAGCCGCGTCTCCGCACCGATGAAGATGCGCACTCCCTGCGCCTCGCGCACGTCGTCCAGCAGGCCGATCAGCTGCTCCTTCTGCTCGAGGTCGTCGAACAGCATGCGCACCCGCTCCAGGTCCTCCAGCGCGGCGCGGTCGTCCAGCAGGTTGGCGCGGCCGCGCACGATCAGCGCCCGGTCGGCGACGTCGCCGCCGGACCAGGCCGCCAGCCCGTCCTCCACCAGCCGCGCCGCCGTCTCGTCCAGCTGGCGGCGCGCGGCCTGCAGCTCGCCGCTCATCTCGGCCTTGGCGTCGGCCAGGGTGCGGCCGCGCAGCTTGGCGTTCAGGAAGTTGGAGGCTTCGGTCAGGGTCGACGGCGTCACTCCCGGCGACAGCCGCATCAGCCGGTTCTCGACCACCCCGTCGTCGAACACCACCACCGCCAGCGCCTGGTCGGCGCCCAGCGGCACGAACTCCACGTGCTTGACGCCCGCGTCGCGGACCGGCGTCACCACCACGCCCGCGCCGCCCGCCAGACCGGACAGCAGGCCGGTGGCCTCGTCCAGCGCTTCCTGGAAGTTGCGCCCGCGCCCGCCCAGTCGCGCCTCGATCTCGCGGCGCTCCTCCTCGCCCAGGTCCCCCACCTCCAGCAGGCCGTCGACGAACAGCCGCAGACCCGCGTGCGTCGGGAACCGCCCGGCGCTGGTGTGCGGCGCCGACAGCAGCCCCAGCTGCGTCAGGTCCTGCATGGTGTTGCGGATCGACGCCGGCGACAGCGCCACCCCGCCCTTGGAGATGGTGCGAGAGCCCACCGGCTCGCCGGTCTCCAGATAGGTCTCGACGATGCGCCGGAAGATGTCGCGCGCGCGCTCGTCCAGGGCCGCCAGCGAGGCGGAGCGGGGCGCGGTCCCGAAGGGGGTCGGCAGGCTCATGGTCGCGTACGGTTTCCGCGTGGAGAACTTTAGGATAAGCGGCGGGGTTTCCGGCGCAAGCCGCCCCGTTCTCCTGAAGGATCACCCCACATGCGCCCTTCCGGCCGCGCCGTCGACGCCCTGCGCCCCGTGACGCTGGAGACCGGGGTCAACCGCTACGCCGAGGGCTCGTGCCTGGTCGCCTTCGAGCACACCCGCGTGCTGGTCACCGCCACGGTCGAGGAGAACGTCCCGCCGTGGCTGCGCAACAAGGGCCAGGGCTGGGTCACCGCCGAGTACGGCATGCTGCCCCGCGCCACCCACTCCCGCGGCCGGCGCGAAGCCGCCCAGGGCAAGCAGTCCGGCCGCACCCAGGAGATCCAGCGCCTGATCGGCCGCTCGCTGCGCGCGGTGGTCGACCTCAAGGCCCTGGGCGAGCGCCAGATCACGCTGGACTGCGACGTGATCCAGGCCGACGGCGGCACCCGCACCGCGGCGATCACCGGCGCCTGGGTCGCGCTGGCCTCGGCCTGCCGCTACCTGCGTGAGGAGGGCGTGCTGAAGACCGACCCGATCCTGGACCAGGTCGCCGCCATCTCCTGCGGCGTGTTCCAGGGCGTGCCGGTGCTGGACCTGGAATACGAGGAGGACTCCGCCGCCGAGGCCGACTCCAACTTCGTGCTGACCGGCCAGGGCTCGATCGTCGAGATCCAGGCCACCGGCGAGAAGCGGGGCTTCACCCAGGGCGAGTTCGACGCCCTGTTCAGCCTCGCCCGCACGGGCTGCGAGCGCCTGTTCGAGATGCAGCGCGCGGCCCTGGCCTAGAACAGGTCGCCCTGGCGGCCGTCCGGCGCGCGTTTGGGCGCCGGGCGGGGGGGCTGCGGCTTCTGCGGAGCGCCGTCCACCACCGCGCCCCGCTCGCCGTCGCCGAACTTCAGCAGCACCGCCTCGCCCTCAGCCAGCGCGCCCGCCGAGCGCACCAGGGCGCCGTCCGCACGATGGACGCGGGCGAAGCCGCGCCAGAGCGGCGCGTCGGGGTTGAGGGCGCTCAACAGTTGATCGGCCGCGGTCAGCCGCCGGGCCTCCTGCGCCAGCCGCCGCTCCAGCGCGTCGCCCGCGCGCCGCAGCAGGGGGACGAGCCGCGCGTCCCGCGCCGCCCGCTCGGGCGCGCGGACGGCGGCCGCGTGCAGGCGCGCGCCCAGCCCCGCCAGCCGCTCGGCTTTGTGGGCGCGGGGGCGGTCCAGCAGGCCGGGGGTCAGCCGCGCGGCCACCGCCAGCAGCTCGCGCTCGTGAACGCCGGTGTTGCGGGCCAGGGCCGCGTCCAGGCGGCCGGCGACCAGGTCGAAGCGTTGGCTGGCCAGGGCCAGCATGTCGGCCGGTCGGGGCAGGCCCCGCGCGGCGGCGTTCAGGCGCTGGCGCCGCTCTTCGAACCCGCGCGCGGCCGAACGCGCCACCCGCCGGTCCAGGTCGGCGACGGCGGCCTTCAGTTCCGACAGGACCGGCGTGACCATCTCCGCGGCGCCCGTGGGCGTGGGCGCGCGCCGATCGGAGACGAAGTCGATCAGGGTGGTGTCGGTCTCGTGCCCCACCGCCGACACCACCGGGATGCGGCAGTCGGCGACCGCGCGCGCCAGCGCCTCGTCGTTGAACGGCCACAGGTCCTCCACCGACCCGCCGCCGCGCGCCACGATCAGCACGTCTGGCCGGGGGACCGGACCGCCCTCGGCCAGGGCGTCGAAGCCGCGGACGGCGGCGGCGACCTGGGCGGCGGCGGCCTCGCCCTGAACCACCACCGGCCACACCACCACCCGGCAGGGCCAGCGGTCGCGGATGCGGTGCAGCACGTCGCGGATCACCGCGCCGGTGGGGCTGGTGATCACGCCGACCACCGCCGGGGTTCGCGGCAGGGGTCGCTTGCGCGCGGCGTCGAACAGGCCCTCCCCGTTCAGCTTGGCCTTCAGTCGCTCGAGCTGCGCCAGCAGCGCGCCGACCCCGGCGTGCTCCATGGTTTCGATGACGATCTGGTACTTGGACGAGGCCGGGTAGGTGGTGATCCGCCCGGTCACCACCACCTCCAGCCCGTGCTCCGGCTGGGCCTTCAGCCCGCGCACCTGGCCTTTCCAGACCACCGCGTCGATGCAGGCGCGCTCGTCCTTCAGTGTCAGATAGACGTGACCCGAGGCGTGGCGCGTGACCTTCGACACCTCGCCGCGCAGCCGCACGAAACCGTAGGCGTCCTCCAGCGTGCGCTTCAAAGCGCCCGCCAGCTCCGAGACGGAATAGGCCTTGGCGTTGCCCTCCGGGGCGGCGGCTGAATCGGCGAGCGACATGACCCCACCTTACCGGTCGGACGCCCTGGCGCGAACCTGCCGGGGCGAAGAGGAAGGGCGGCGGATCGCTCCGCCGCCCTTCCGGTACGCTCCGCCCTGAGAGGGCGCTTACTTGGTCGGGAAGCCGCGTTGTTCCAGCAGCGCCTCGACCCGGGGGTCGCGGCCGCGGAACTGGCGGAAGGCTTCGGCGCGGTCGTAGGCGTTGCCCGACGCCAGGATGTAGGCGCGCATCTTGCGCGCGGTCTCCGGGTCGAACGGGTTGCCGGTGCCCTCGAACGCGGCCCAGGCGTCGGCCGCCATCACGTCCGACCACAGATAGCTGTAGTAGCCGGCCGAGTAGGCGTCGCTGGTGAACAGGTGATTGAACTGCGGCAGGCGGTGCCGCATCACGATCTCCTTGGGCATGCCG
>DASPKD010000056.1:0-65610 GCA_035628275.1 Caulobacteraceae bacterium
GAGGTGAAGCCGTTCTTCGCCTCCAACTACACCTCGCTGATCGAGGCGATGCGCTTCAAGCAGGTGGACGTGGGCTGGTTCTCCAACCAGTCGGGCCTGGAGGCGGTGCGCCGCGCGAACGCCGAGGTGTTCCTGCGCTCGTCCGATCCGTCCGGCGAGGACGGCTACAATTCGGTGGTCATCGTCAAGGCCGGCAGTCCGCTGACCGTCGACGACCTGACCCGTTGCGACAAACGGCTGACCTTCGGCCTGGGCGACGCCAAGTCGACCTCCGGCACCCTGGCGCCGATGACTTATCTGTTCGGTCCGAAGAACGTTGATCCGCAGGCCTGCTTCAAGACCGTGCGTTCGGCCAACCACGAGGCCAACCTGCTGTCGGTCGCCAACGGCCTGCTGGACGCGGCCAGCAACAACTCCACCATGCTGCGCCTGCGCCCCGAGGAATCGAAGCGGATCAAGGTGATCTGGACCTCGCCGCGGCTGCCCGAGGACCCGATCGTCTGGCGCAAGGACCTGGATCCGGCCGTCAAGGAAAAGGTCCGTTCCTTCTTCCTCAGCTACGGCACCGGCGAGGGCGACAAGGCCGAGCAGGAGCGCAAGAACCTGGCCGCCCTGTCGTTCGGCGTGTTCCGCCCGGCCGACGACACGCACCTGCTGCCGGTGCGCGAGATGGAGGCGATGGAGAAGCTGCTGACCGCGCGCGCCGCGAAGGACGCCGCCAAGGTCGCCGCGGCCGAGAAGGAGCTGGCCGCCGTCCGCAGCGAGCGCGCCGCGTATGACGCCCGCACCGCCCAGGCGCCCGTCCAGCCGCTGCCGAGCGCCCAGTAAGCCGATGACCGCCGCCCAAGCCGCCGCGTCCGCCGTTCCGCCGCCGCCGCGGCGCACCTTCGTCGACCTGCTGTTCGACTTCGCCCTGTGGGGCGGGTTGATCGTCCTGCTGCTGGTCAGCTTCGACAAGGTCGAGATGCACAACATCCCGCGCCTGGTCTCCAACTCGGAGAACATGCGCCAGTTCGGGCAGGACTTCCTGCGGCCGGACTTCGGCAACATCCGCGCCTACGTCGAGGCGATGTGGCTGACCATCCAGATCGCGCTGTGGGGCACGGCGCTGGCGGTGCTGCTGGGCATTCCGCTGGGCCTGCTCAGCGCGCGCAACATCGCGCCCTTCTGGGTGGTGCAGCCGGTGCGGCGGGTGCTGGACCTGCTCCGCTCGATCCCCGACCTGGTGATGGGCACCATCTTCCTGGTGGCGGTGGGCCTTGGACCGCTGGCCGGCGTCCTGGCGCTGGCGCTGAACACCGGCGGCGTGCTCGGCAAGCTGTTCTCCGAAGCGGTCGAGTCGATCGATCCCCGTCCGGTCGAGGGCGTGCGCGCCACCGGCGCCAAGCCGCTGCACGAGATCGTCTGGGGGGTGATTCCCCAGGTGGCGCCGCTGTGGACCTCGTTCGCCCTGTACCGCTTCGAGTCGAATTCGCGCGCGGCCACCGTGCTGGGCCTGATCGGCGCAGGCGGCATCGGGCGGCTGCTGTTCGACAGCCTGAACGGCTTCAACTACAGCCAGGTCTCGGCCATCGCCATCGTGATCGTCGTCGCCGTTTCGCTTATCGACCTGCTTTCGCAGGCCATTCGCAAGCGGCTGCTGTAACGGGAAGATCATAACCCGGACGAAGTTTCACGAAACCTACTAGAAAAAGCGTTATTTCCTTTGCATTTCAGTGTGGCGGCGAGTCCTCACAGGTAATCGCCGCCACTTTTCCTTAGCCGTCCTGAAACAAAAGCGTCACCGGGTCTCGGTAAGCGCTCCGTGCACTCGACAACGGTCGGGGTGGGGACAGCTACAAGGATCATCGAAATGCGGAAGACCACGCTGCTGAGCGGGGCCGCCCTGGGCCTGATCGTCGCCCTCGGCCTCGGGGCCGCCGCCCAGGCCCAGGATCTGGGCGTGAAGTGGAAGGGCGCGCCGGAGTTCTCGAACGACGACGTGAAGTTCAAGGTCCGCGGGCGGGTCTACATGGACTACGTCGCGCAGGACGTGGATCGCGAAACCGGCACGGACTACGACACCTCCAACACCCGCCTGCGCACCGCGCGTCTGGGCGTGGAGGGCTCCTGGAACGCCAACTGGGCCTACAAGGCCGAAGTGACCCTGAACCAGGGCGCGGCCCAGTGGGAAGACCTGGTCCTGGAGTACAAGCCCAACGACAACACCTCGCTGATGATCGGCAACTTCAGGTCGGTCTCGCTCGAGAACATCAACTCCTCGCGCTACATCACCTTCATGGAACGCGGCGCGTTCAACGACTTCATCGACGCCGGGCGGGTGATGACCGTGGCGGCCAAGATGAACGGCGAGAACTGGACCCTGGCGGGCGGCGCCCACGGCGATTCGGTCAACAACACCGACGTCAACAGCGGCACGGCCGAAGGCGACGAGCAGCTGGCCTGGTTCGCCCGCGGCACCTTCGCGCCGATCATGACCGACTCCACCAACCTCCACCTGGGGCTGTGGGCGCGCAAGCGCGACCTGAACGACCAGGCGGCGCGCTACCGCGTGCGCAACAACTCCAACGTCGGCGATCGCTTCACCCAGACCGGCTCGGGCGCCACCCAGCTGATCGAGAGCGACACCCAGATCGGCGCCGAAGCCGCCCTGGTGTGGAACGCCTTCTCGCTGCAAGGCGAGTACGCGCGGCTCGACGCCGAGCGCGTGGGCGCGGCCGACGCGGAAGCGAACGGCTACTACGTCTACGGCTCGTTCTTCCTGACCGGCGAGCGCCGCTTCTACGAGCCCAAGAAGGGCGAGTTCGGCCGCACCAAGATACTGAACCCGACCAACGCCGGGGGCATGGGCGCCTGGGAAGTGGGCCTGCGCTACGACAACGTCGACCTGACCGACTTCCACAGCGGGTCGAACACCCAGGCCGGCGAGTACAGCGCCGTGACCGCGGGGCTGAACTGGTATCCGTTCACCTACGTCCGGTTCATGGCCAACTACACTAAGGCCGAGAACGACAGCCCGACC
The DNA here is from genome assembly GCA_035628275.1 of Caulobacteraceae bacterium. Taxonomy (GTDB): domain Bacteria; phylum Pseudomonadota; class Alphaproteobacteria; order Caulobacterales; family Caulobacteraceae; genus DASPKD01. The sequence continues at coordinate 3,023 of DASPKD010000056.1, forward strand.
GTCGGTCAGGACGTGGACGTCGACACCCTGCAGTTCCGCGCTCAGTTCGACTTCTGATCGGCTGAACGCCACGGGGCCCGCAGCGTGACCGCGGGCCCGCCCTTCTCCCAAGGAGACTGAGATGAAGAAGCTTCTCGCCTGCGCGGCTTCGGTCGCGCTGCTGGCCTCGGCCGGCGCCGCCGCGGCCCGCGACTACGTCTGGGCCGCCGGTTCCTCCACCGTCTTCCCGTTCACCACACGCGTGGCCGAAAATTACGCCCGCAAGACCGGCAAGAAGGCGCCCAAAGTCGAGAGCCTGGGCACCGGCGGCGGCATCAAGCTGTTCTGCTCGGGCGCCGGCGCCGGTTTCCCCGACATCGCCAACGCCTCCCGGCCGATGAAGAAGTCCGAGTACGACGCCTGCCAGGCCAAGGGCGTCAAGGAGATCGTCGAGATCAAGATCGGCTTCGACGGCATCGTCATCGCCGGCGACAGGGACGGCGCGGACTACAACTTCCGCATCGAATACCTGTATCTGGCCCTGGCCAAGGACGTACTGCGAAGCGGCAAGTTCGTTAAGAACCCGTATACCACCTGGGACCAGATCGGGCCGGGCATGCCGGGCGCCCGCATCAGCGTCTACGGCCCGCCGCCGACCTCGGGCACCCGGGACGCCTTCGTCGAACTGGGCCTGGAGACCGGCGCCCGCAAGTATCCGGTCCTCGAAGAGGTCCGCTCCAACAACGAGAAGAAGTTCAAGCAGCTGGCCGGCACCATCCGCGAGGACGGCGCTTGGATCGACGCGGGCGAGAACGACAACGCCATCGTCGGCACCCTGACCAAGACCCCGGGGGCGCTCGGCGTGTTCGGCTACTCGTTCCTGGACAACAACCGCGACAAGGTGAAGGCCATGCCGATCGGCGGCGTCCGGCCGACCGACCAGAGCATCGCCGACGGCTCCTATCCGCTGTCGCGCTCGCTCTACATCTACGTGAAGAAGGCGAACGTGGGCGTCACGCCGGGCCTGAAGGAGTTCCTGGCCGAGTTCATCTCCGACGCTGCCACCGGGCGCGGCGGCTACCTGTCCGACCGGGGCCTGATCGCCCTGCCCAAGGCGCAGCACGACGCGCAGAAGCAGGTCGCAGGCGCCCTGGCCCCGATGCGTCGCCCGGCGGCGTAAGCGCGGATCACACCGAGCGAGGGGGCGGCGGATCGAAAGGTCCGCCGCCCTTCCTTTATCTGAAACGAAGGCCGCTCAGGCCCCGACGGCCAGGAAGCCGGGGTTCTCGAAGCCGCGGTCGGCCTTGCCGTAGGCCAGGGGCTCGCCGTCCATCGTCAGCACACGCCCGCCGGCGGCGGCCAGCACCGCGTGGGCGGCGGCGGTGTCCCACTCCATGGTGCGTCCCGGGCGCGGATAGACGTCGGCGCGGCCCTCGGCGATCAGGCAGAACTTCACCGACGAATCCAGCCCCTGCCACGAGGTGCAGCCGTGGCGGGCGCACAGCCGCTCCGCTTCGTCGTCCTTGACCGTATGGCTGAGCAGGGCGACGCCGCGCCCCTCCGGCTTCTGGCGCACCCGCACCGGGGTTGCCTGCGTCTCGCCGAAGCGGCGGCGCATCGCGCCCTCGCCGGCGGTGTACCAGACCGTGCCCGAGGCGGGCGCGGCCACGGCGCCGGCGACCGGGCGGCCGTCCTCGATCAGGCCGATGTTGACCGTATAGCTCTCGCCGCCCCGCACGAAGCCGCGGGTGCCGTCCAGCGGGTCGACCAGGAAGAACCGGCGACCGACCGCGTCCGGCGTTCCGTACTCGGACGCGTCCTCCTCCGAGACGATGCAGGCGCCGGGGAACAGGGCGTGCAGGCGCTTGAGGATATGCGCCTCGGCGGCCCGGTCGGCCTGGGTGACGGGGCTGTCGTCGGTCTTGGTCTCCACCTCTAGGTCCGACCGCCAGAAGGGCAGGATGATCTGGGCGGCCTCCTCGACGATGTCGGCGAGGGTGGCGCCGATCTCGGCGGCGGTCTGGGCTGGGGCGAGAAGGGCTGAATCGTTCACGGGGCGACCCTAGGCCGTCGGTCCGGTTTTCCGGAAGCGCAAATCACTTCAGGGTGGCGACCATGAGCATGACCGAGCCCGCCCGTAACCCGTTCGACACGCCCGCCCCCGCCGAAGGCGCCACCGACCTGGCCAGCCATGTGGCGGCCAAGCTGTGCCACGACTTCATCAGCCCGTCGGGCGCGATCGTCTCCGGCCTCGACCTGCTGAAGGACCCGACCGCCCAGGACATGCGCGAGGAGGCCATGAGCCTGATCGAGGCCAGCGCGAGGAAGCTGGTCTCCATCGTCCACTTCGCCCGCGTGGCGTTCGGCGCGGCCACCACCTCGGAGCGGTTCGACGCGCGCGAGCTGGAGACGCTGGTGCGCGGGATGTTCGAGCACGTCCGCGCCGAACTCGACTGGCGCGTGTCGGTCGACACTTTCGAGAAGCCGCACGCGCGCGCCCTGCTGAACCTGGCCCAGATCGGCGCCGGCGCCTTGCCCACCGGCGGGGTGGCGACGCTGAGCGTACAGCTCGAGGACGGCGGGCTGGCCATGCGGCTGGACGCGAAAGGCCCGCGCGCACGCCTGAAGACCGAAGTGGCCACGGGCCTGCGCGGCGACCGCCTGACCGAGGGCCTCGCCGGCCAGTGGATCCAGCCCTTCTGGCTGCACGAGGTGGTCCGCGACGCCGGCGGAACCCTGGACTTCGACACCGCCGAGGAGCGGGTGGAGATCGTGGCGCGGGTCCCGGCCTGAAGCTTACGCCGCCTCCTTCTCGCCCCCGACCGTCGGCGCAGGAGCGCGCTTCACGCCGGCCTTCTGGCCGGGCTTCATGAACTTCACCAGCACCCGCTGGCCGATCAGCAGCGGCGCGTCGTCGGCCGAGACCACGACCTCGACCACCCGCTCGTCGCTGCGCTCGGAGGGATCGTCGGACTGCAGCTTGCGGGCGCCGAACACCGCGGCGCGGCGCAGCACGCGGCCGACATAGACCTTGGTCTCGTCGGCTTCCGGCACCACCTCGACCTCCTGGCCGATCGCGACCGAGGGGATGGCGCTTTCGACGATCTCGGCGCGGACGATGCGGGCCGCGACCGGCTCAATGTCGAACATGTTGGAGACGTTCAGGGTCGAGGCGCCGGCGCCGGGGTTGGCGTAGCGACGCACCACCACTCCGTCGACCGGGGCGCGGATCACCGTCAGCTCCAGGTCGTACTGTGCCTCGTTCATCCGGGCGCGGGCGGTGGCGACCGCGGCGCGCTGGGCGTCGATCTGGGCCTCCCAGTCGCGCACCTGGTCCATCTGCTGGTCGAGGCGCTGCTTGGCGACGAAGTTGCTGTCGGCCAGGCGGGCCAGGCGCTGGTGCTCGCGTCGCGCGGCCTGGGCCTTCACCTGCAGCACGCGGATCTGGGCCTCGGCCTGGGCCACTTCGGCGCGGGCGCGGCTGACGGCCAGGCGCGGGTCCTCGTCCTCCTGGCGGGCCAGGATCTGGCCCTTGGTCACGCGCTCGCCCTCCTGGACATAGACCTCCTGCACCACGCCGGCGCGGCGGGCGGCGACGGAGATGATGCCGCCCTCCACGTCCGCCTTGCCGTTGGCGATCGCCGCGTAGGGGGTGCTCTGCACCTGCTTCTTGGTCGCCGCCGCCTCGGCCGCCTTCTTCTCGGCCGCCTGCTTGTTCATGAACACGAAGCCAGCGCTGCCGCCCGCGATCAGGAGCAGCAGGATCCAGAACCAGGGCCGCCGAAAGATGCCGAACATGGTGGTCTATCCCCCGTAGTCTCTTATTGCGCCGCCGGCTCGGGCGTGCGGCGGACGTCGTCGAGCACGCGTCCGTCTTCGATATGGATGATGCGGTCGGCCCAGGCCTCCAGGCGCGGGTCGTGGGTGACGCAGATCACCGCCGCCCCGTGCTCGGTCGCGGCGCGGCGGAGCAGGCGGATCACCACCTGGCCGTTCTCGCTGTCGAGCGCGGAGGTGGGTTCGTCGGCGAACAGCAGCTTGGGCTCCTTGGCCAGGGCTCGGGCGATGGCCACGCGCTGCTTCTCGCCGCCCGACAGCTCCGACGGGCGCTGGTTCATGCGCGGGCCCAGGCCCACCTCCTCCAGCGCCGCGCGGGCCCGGCGCTGCGCCTCGCCCTTGCTCAGGCCCTGGTACTTCAGGACGGTGGCCACCTGCTGCACGGCGGTGAGCGCCGGGAACAGGTTGAACCCCTGGAAGATGAAGCCGCAGTGGTCCAGGCGGAACTTGTCGATCCGCCCTGAAGGCTTCTTCCAGAGGTCTTCGCCGAGCGCGGTGACGCGCCCCTCGTCGGGCTTCAGCAGGCCGGACAGGGCGGCGATCAGGGTCGACTTGCCCGACCCGGACGGTCCCATGACCATGGTCAGCTCGCCGTGTGCGGCGTCGAAGTCCATCGACTTCAGCACCTCGATATGGGTGCGGCCGGTCTTGAACCGCTTGACCAGGCCCGTCGCGTCGATCGCCTTCTTGCTCATCGCAGCAGGTCCGCGGGCTGGCTCTGTTTCAGGACGCCCAGCGACAGCAGGCCCGACAGCACCGCGATCACCAGCAGCAGGCCGCTGACCAGCAGCACCGACCACAGCGGGAACGCCATCGGCAGGCCCCCGGCAGCCGCTAGCAGCGACACGCCCCAGGTCAGCAGGCCCGTGGCCGCCAGGCCCGCCACGCCGACCCAGAAGCTCAGCTCCAGCACGATCCGGCGCAGGCTGCCCATGGATACGCCGAGCGCCCGCAGGCTGGCGAACTCCTTGATGTTGGCGAAGATCGCGCCGCGCAGGGTCTGCCAGGTGATGCTGATGCCGATGAAGATCCCCAGGAACAGCGAGAAGCCCAGCATGATGCCGATGAACTGCTCCTTGAGCAGCGACTGCTCGTTGGCCTTGGCCAGCTCCTCGCGGGTCCAGGCGCGGTACTGCTTGTTGCTCATGGCGTTCAGCTGGTCGCGCACGATCTCTGCGCGTGAGGGGTCACGCAGCTTGACCATCAGCGGCCCGACCCGCGGCCCCTCGTTGGAGAGGTTCAGCAGCTTGGCGGTCTGGCGGGACATGACCACCATCGGCTGCATCAGGTTGGGATAGCCCCGCAGCACGATCTTCACCCGCACGGTCCGGCCGTTCAGCGTCGCCTTGTCGCCGGGCTTGACCCCCAGGCGGGTCAGCGAGGTCTCGTCCACGGCGATCACATAGGGCTCCATCAGCCCCTCGCGGATGTCGTCGCCGAAGTCCGACGGCAGGGTGACCGAGCCCGGCGCGGTGTCCACCACCATGGTCTGGACGAACTCGCGCTTGCGCTTGGCGCCCTCGCCCGGACTGTTCTGCCAGAGCGCCCCGTCGCCATCGAGGTCCATCACGTCCAGCACCTCGGGGTGCATGTAGATCTGCGGCATGATCCGGCGCGGCAGGCCGGCGCCGCCGCCGAACAGGGCCTCTGCCTTGGGCGCCAGGATCATCACGTGGGCGGAGGAACGGTCGATGGTGGCGGTGAAGGCCCGGCCGATGCCCATGAACATGCCGACCTGGGCCAGCACCAGGAGCCCTGAGAAGGCGAGCGCGACGATGGCCGCCATGTAGCGGCGCCACTCGTACAGCAGCGTTGAAAGCGCGAGCGACATGAACGTCGTTATCCCCCGCGGCCCTTCTCGCCGACCGTAAGCCTGCGGCCAAGTTAAATCGGCTTCAGACGGCTGCGGCCGATCCGCCGGAGATTACGGTCTTGTAATTTCCTGACCGGGCGAGAGCGTGGTTTGAAGCTGACCGAACAGAATGCGCGGTCCAACCGCGAGAGAAGGGGAAGAGATGTCGGGATTTAAGACCTTGCTCGCGGCGGGCGCGTCCGCCTGCGTGTTCGCAGCCTCCGGGGCTGCCTTGGCCGACGAGGGCATGTGGCCGGTCGACGCGTTTCCCAGCGCGGCGGTGAAGGCCAAGTACGGCGTCAACGTCGACAAGGCGTTCCTGGACCGCATCCGCGGGGCGTCGGCCCGCATCCCCGGCTGCTCGGCCGGCGTGGTGTCCAAGGACGGCCTGATGCAGACCAACTACCACTGCGTCGAGAGCTGCGCGGGCAACCTGTCCACGCCTGAGAACGACTACTTCGTTAAGGGCTTCCTGACCTCGGCCCGCACCGAGGAGAAGCAGTGCCCCGGCATGTGGGCCGAGATCCTCCAGTCGATCGACGACGTGACCGCGCGGGTGAACGCCGCGGGCGCGGGCAAGACCGGCGCGCCCCTGGTGCAGGCGCTGTCGGTGGAGACCGCCGCGATCGAGAAGGAATCCTGCGCGAACCAGACCGGCTTCCGCTGCCAGGTGATAAGCTTCTACGGCGGCGGGCAGTACAAGCTGTACAAGTTCCGCCGTTACGACGACGTGCGCCTGGTGTTCGCGCCGGAGTTCAAGACCGGCTTCTTCGGCGGCGATCCGGACAACTTCAACTTTCCGCGCTTCAACCTCGATATCAGCTACATCCGCCTGTACGACGGCGGCAAGCCGGCCTCCACTCCGGTCCACTTCAAGTGGAACCCGGCGGCCCCGATGGCGGGAGAGCCGATCTTCGTGCCCGGCAACCCGGGCACCACGCAGCGGCAGCTGACGATGGCGCAGCTGAACTTCCTGCGTTCGACCTCGCTTCTGGCCGAGCACACCCAGCGCTCGGAGCTGCGGGGCAAATTCCTGCGGCTTGAGCAGGAGTCGCCCGACGCGGCGCGGCTTGTCTCCGACACGCTCATTGGCCTGGAGAACAGCTTCAAGGTCTACTTCGGTCGGCTGAAGGTGCTGCTGGACGACGCCTTCATGGGCAAGAAGGCCAAGGAAGAGGCCGACCTGCGCGCCCGCGTGGCGGCGAACGCCGAGCTGGCCCAGGCGGTGGGCGATCCCTGGGGCGAGATCGCGCGGGCCTACGACGCCTACGGCGAGCTGTATCCCAGCTACTACTTCCTCGAAACCAACGCCGGCGGCGGCTCGACCCTGTTCGGCTACGCGCGGGCGCTGGTCCGCGCCGCGGCGGAGCGGGAGAAGCCGGTCGCCGAGCGACTGCCGGGCTATGACGACGCTTCGTTGCAGCGCCTGGCCGGGACCATGGCGGCGGCGACCAAGGTCGAGCCGGAGCTGGAGCGGGTCTATCTCGGCCATTGGCTGTCCAAGGCGCGCGAGTACCTGACCGCCGACGCTCCCGAGACCAAGCTGCTGCTCGGCCGCGACGCTCCCGAGGCCAAGGCGCGCGCGCTGGTCTCCGGCACCAAGCTGGCCGACCCGGCGGCGCGCAAGGCGCTGCTGGACGGCGGCATGGCGGCGGTCCAGGCCTCCGACGACCCGCTGATCAAGCTGGCGCTGGCGATCGACCCGGCCGCGCGCGGCGTGCGCCGGCAGGTCGAGCAGACGGTGACCGGCCCGGTCTCGGCCGCCCAGTCGCGCATCGCCCGGGCCCGCTTCGGCGCCTACGGCGACACCCTGTATCCGGACGCCACCTTCTCGCTGCGCATCACCTACGGCCAGGTCGCCGGGTGGACCGAGCGCGGCAAGGAGATTCCGCCGGTCACCACCCTGGGCGGTCTGTACCAGCGCGCCACCGGCCAGGCCCCCTACGACCTGCCGCAGAGCTGGTTCAAGGCCGAGAGCAAGGTGAACAAGGACACCGTCTTCAACTTCTCCGGCACCGGCGACATTATCGGCGGCGCCTCGGGCTCCCCGACGCTGAACGCCAAGGGCGAAGTGATCGGGGCGGTGTTCGACGGCAACATCTGGTCGCTCGGCGGCGCCTATGGCTACGACCCGGTGATGAACCGCTCGGTGCACGTGGCCGCCTCCGGCATCCAGGAAGCCCTGCTGAAGGTCTACGGCCGCGAAGCCCTGGTGAAGGAACTGAACGGGAAGTGAGTTCAACTCCTCCCCTGTTCCGCGGTGCGGAACGGGGGAGGGGAACCGCCGAAGGCGGTGGAGGGGGCGCGCTCCGGGCGAACCGGCCCGGGTTCGCCCGCGATCAAGACTGTTAAGGACTTCGCGGCGGCACGCCCCCTCCACCGCTTCGCGGTCCCCCTCCTCCGCACGCTCCGCTACGGGGGAGGAGATTGGACGAGGACCCCATGACCCGCCACCGCCTGCTTTCCGCGACCGCCGCCCTCCTGCTCTCCCTGCCCGTCGCGGCGGGGGCTTCGGAGGGGATGTGGACGTTCGACCGCGTGCCGCTGGACAAGGTGAAGGCCGACACCGGCGTCGCCGTCAACCGCGCCTGGTTGAACAAGGTGCGGGCGGGCGCGGTCAGGATCGGCGGCTGCTCGGCCTCGCTGGTTTCGCCCGAGGGGCTGGTGCTGACCAACCAGCATTGCGTCCGCTCCTGCGCCCAGACCTTCTCCACGCCCGAGAAGGACGTGGTGCGCGACGGCTTCTCCACCGCCTCGCGCGAGGAGGAGCGGGTCTGCCCCGGCCAGACGGCCGAAATCCTGCTGACCATCGACGACATGACCGCGCGGGTGAACGCGGCCACCGCCGGCCAGACCGGCCAGGCCTTCGTCAAGGCGCGGGACGCCGCGATCACCGGCATCGAGCGCGAGGTCTGCGGAACCGATCCCAAGCTGCGCTGCCAGGTCGTCACCCTGCACCGGGGCGGGGAGTACAAGCTCTACAAGTACCGCAAGTATTCCGACGTGCGGCTGGTGTTCACGCCCGAGCACCAGGCGGTGGTGTTCGGGGGCGACCCGGACAACTTCAACTTCCCCCGCTACGCGCTGGATGCAGCCTTCCTGCGCGTCTACGAGGACGGCAAGCCCGCCGCCACCCCGCAGCACCTGAAGTGGACCCCGCGCGCGCCCAAGCCCGGCGAACCGGTGTTCGTGGCCGGCAACCCGGGTTCGACCGCGCGCCTGCGCACCGTCGCCCAGCTCGAAACCGAGCGCGACTACGCCCTGCCGGCGACCATCAAGCGGCTGTCGGAGCTGCGCGGCCGGCTGCTGCGCTTCGCCGACGAGAGCGAGGACCATCGCCGCATGACCCGCGACGCGATCCGCGGGACCGAGAACAACCTGAAGCGCACCTGGGGCATGCACCAGACCCTCGCCGACCGCGCCTTCCTGGACGCCAAGCGCGCGGCCGAGGCCGACTTCCGCGCCCGCGGGGCGGCCGAGGGCGATCCCTGGGGCGAGATCGCCGCGGTGCAGGACGACGCGGCGGCGCTGGCCCCCGCCTACGACTGGCTGGAAGGCCAGGCGGGGCAGGGCTCGGTGCTGTACGGCTACGCCCGCAGCCTGGTCCGCGCCGCGCTGGAGCGCGAGAAGGCCAGCGCCGAGCGGCTGCCGGAGTACGCGGACTCCCGCCTGGCCAACCTGCAGAAGTCGGTGCTCGATCCCCGCCGTATCGAGCCGGAGCTGGAGCAGCTGTATCTGGGCTTCTGGCTGTCGAAGCTGCGCGAGGGGCTGGGAACCGACGCGCCGCAGACCAAGCTGGTGCTCGGGCGCGAGTCGCCGGAGGGGATCGCCGCGCGGCTGGTCGCCGAGACCAAGCTGGCCGATCCCGCCGTGCGCAAGGCGCTGTGGGAGGGCGGCCTGGCGGCGGTGCGGGCGTCCGACGACCCGATGATCCGCTTCGTGCTGAACGCCGACCCGGCCGCTCGCGCCGCCCGCTCGGCCTGGGAAGCGCGGGTTTCCGGCCCCACCGACCGGGCCGCCGAGCGCCTGGCGCTGGCCCGCTTCAAAGCCTACGGGAACGAGGTCTATCCCGACGCCACCGGCACCTTGCGGCTCTCCTGGGGCCGGATCGAGGGGTGGATGGAGGGCGACCGCGAGGTCCCGCCGGTCACCACCGTGGCCGGCCTGTGGGAACGCGCCACGGGCGCCGCGCCGTTCGACGTGTCGCCCAAGCTGGCGGCGGCGAAGGACCGGCTGAATCCGGCGACGATCTACACCGTGTCGACCAGCAACGACATTATCGGCGGCAACTCCGGCTCGCCGCTACTGGACGCCAAGGGGAACGTGATCGGGGCGGTGTTCGACGGCAACCTGCACTCCAACGGCGGCGCCTACGGCTACGACCCGCGCCTGAACCGCGCGGTGGCGGTTTCGGCGGCCATGTTCCAGGAGGCCATGCTGAAGGTTTACGGCCAGGACCGGCTGGTGAAGGAACTGAACGGGAAGTGACGCTTCCGCACGAGGCGGGAGGATCAGTCCTCCGCCTCGTGCGGGATGGCGCGCCGGGCCGTGCGAAAGTAGTCGAGGCCGGTCCACAGGGTCAGGATCGCCGCCAGCCAGACCAGGCCGAAAGCGAAGGTGGACACCGGCCCGTAGACCTCCGGGCTCATCTCGATCGGCAGACCGGGCCAGGCGGCGACGAACAGCACCACGCCGTAGGCGACCAGCTGCACGGTGGTCTTCCACTTCGCCAGGGTGGTGACCGGGAAGGACACGCCGCGCTTGGCCCCCGCCTCGCGCAGGGCCGACACCGCGAACTCGCGGAACAGGATCAGGGCCGAGGGCACGGCGATGGTGGCGACATAGGGCTGGGCCCCCTGCGCCAGCAGCCCCAGGATCGTGCCGCAGATCAGGATCTTGTCGGCGATCGGGTCCAGCACCGCGCCCCACTGGGTCTCGGAATTCAGCTTGCGGGCCAGCATGCCGTCGAAGAAGTCGGTCATGGCGGCGACCACGAACAGCACCAGCGCCGCCGACAGCAGCCGGAACTGCCCCTCCCCGTCCAGCCCCGCGCCGATGAACGGAATGCCCCCGGCCGCCCCCGCCAGGCAGCCGAACATCAGCAGGCCGATCACCAGACGCGACGATGTCAGGATGTTGGGCAGGGGGTTGGCCTTGTGCATCGGGGTCTCGCCTCGCTTGAGTCGTCTCTATCCTAGCCGCGAAAGGTGGCAGGAGAAGCGCCGCTTCAGCTCCGCGCCTCCAACACGTCCGCGAGCAGGGGGTGGAGTTCGTCCTTGAACGGATTTGCGACGGTGACGCCTCTCCAGACGAAGCCGTCTTGCAGGTCCTCGGAAAGCAGAAGGTCGCACCCGGTCTCGGCGGCGACGGCGAGAATGACGGCGTCCCAAATCTGTAAGCGGCGTTCGGCTGCTAAATCGAAAGCCGTGAAGAGCGCCTGCGAACTGGTTCCGACCACTTCACATAATCCGGCCCAAGCCAGCACCCGTGCACGTGCCTCCGGCTGGGTCAGCCTGCGCTTGCGCACCAGAACGTTGAAAGTTTCGCCGAGAACCTGCGCGGGGACCACGAGTTGGGCGCGGCGAGCCCTATCCAGCAGACGGTTGGCTGCATCCTGCTTTGCGGGGGTGTCCACGCCTTCGGCGTAGACGAGCACGTTCGAGTCGAGGGCGATCTTCAATCGTAGGCCTCGTCCCGATTGAATTTGCCGAGGTTCATCGCCGGACGAGCCATCAGTTCGGCCAGAAAGGCGCTCCAGGCTTCCTCACGCCGGGCTTGCTCGGCCTCATCATCAGACTTCAGAGGCTCGATGCGAGCCACAGGCTTGCCCCGCGAGGTGACGACGTAGCTCTCCCCCTCGCGGACATGACGCAGCACCTCTGAAAAGCGGCGGTTCGCGTCAGCGGCTGAGATGGTTTGCGGAGCACGGCTGGAGTTTGTAGGCATCTCACTACCTTAACATGATCGGCGCGCTTTCGCCACTCCCGCCGACCTCCTATCCCCGCCCCGCCGGGCGGAAGTGGTCGTAGATGCGCTGGGCCAGGGCCTCGTTGACGCCCTCGACCTTGGCGAGGTCGGCGACGGAGGCGCGGCCGACGCCCTTGGCGGAGCCGAAGGCGTGCAGCAGGGCCTTCTTGCGGCGGGGGCCGACGCCCTCGATGTCGTCGAGCGGATTGCGCTTCACGTCCATGGCGCGGCGGGTGCGGTGGCTGCCGATGGCGAAGCGGTGCGCCTCGTCGCGGACCCGCTGGAGGTAGTAGAGCACGGGGCTGCGGGGCTCGAGCATGAACGGCGGCTGGCCGGGGCGGAAGAACCGCTCCAGCCCCGCGTCGCGGTCCGGCCCCTTGGCGACGCCGACCACCGGGATGTCGTCCACCCCCAGCTCCTGCATCACCTCCACCACGGCCGCCAGCTGCCCCGCGCCGCCGTCGATCAGCACAAGGTCGGGCCGCGGCGGGTCCTCGCCGGCCTCCTCCTCCTTGACCAGCCGGGCGAAGCGGCGGCCCAGCACCTCGCGCATCATGCCGTAGTCGTCGCCGGGCGCGAGCTCGTCGGAGCGGATGTTGAACTTGCGGTACTGGTTCTTCTGGAACCCCTCCGGCCCGGCCACGATCATGGCGCCGACCGCGTTGGTCCCCATCACGTGGGAGTTGTCGTAGACCTCGATCCGCTCGGGCGGCCCCTCCAGGCCGAAGGTCTCGCACAGCTCGTTCAGGATGCGCCCCTGGGCCGAGGTCTCGGCCAGCTTGCGGCCCAGCGCCTCGCGCGCGTTGGTCAGGGCCTGAACCACCAGCTCGCGCTTCTCGCCACGCGACGGGGTGGCGATCTCGACCTTGCGGTTCACCTTCAGCGCCAGGGCGTCGGCCAGCAGCACCCGCTCGGCCGGCTCGTGGCTGGTCAGGATCAGCCGCGGCACCGGCTTGTTCTCGTAGAACTGGCCCATGAACGACGACAGGATCTCGGGCTCGGCGTCGCTCTTGTCGATGCGCGGGAAGTAGGCCCAGTTGCCCCAGTTCTGGCCGGCGCGGAAGAAGAACACCTGGACGCAGGCGTGGCCGCCCTCGACGTGCAGGGCGAACACGTCGGCCTCCTGCACCGTCTCGGGATTGATCGACTGCTCCATCGAGATCGCCGACAGGGCGCGGATGCGGTCCCGCAGCTTCGCGGCCCGCTCGAAGTCGAGGTCGTCGGAGGCCGCCTGCATCTCCGACGACAGCCGCTCCATCACCGACCGGCTGCGTCCGCGCAGGAAGGCGCCCGCCTCCTCGACCAGCTCCATGTACTCGGGCGGCGAGATCAGGTTCACGCACGGCGCCGAGCAGCGCTTGATCTGGTGCAGCATGCACGGCCGCGTGCGGCTCTCGAACACGCTGTCGGAGCAGGAGCGCAGCAGGAACGCCTTCTGCAGGGTGTTCAGCGTCCGGTTCACCGCCCAGGTGGAGGCGAACGGGCCGAAGTAGTCGCCCTTGATCGTGTGCGCGCCGCGGTGCTTGCGAACCTGCGGGGCGGGATGGTCGCGCCGGATCATCAGCTCTGCGAAGCTCTTGTCGTCGCGCAGCACGACGTTGAACTTGGGCTTCAGCCGCTTGATCAGGTTGGATTCCAGCAGCAGCGCCTCGGTCTCGGTCGAGGTGGTGACCAGCTCCATCGCGCGGGTCAGCGAGACCATGTGGGCGATGCGCTGGGTGTGGGCGCGCCCTTGGGCGTATTGGCCGATGCGCTTCCGCAGGTTGCGCGCCTTGCCGACGTAGAGCACCTCCGCCCCTTCGCCCAGCATCCTGTAGACGCCCGCGCAGTCGGGCGCGCGGCGGGCCACGTCGCGGATCAGCTCCGCGCCGCTCATGCCGGGAGGGGAGGAGACGGAGTCGTCCATGGGCGCGATCATATAGGCGCCCGCGCTCGACGGGGGAGGGCGGCGACGCAAGTGGCGGTCGCCGCCGCTTGACCGCAATCGCGCGCTAGCTTGCACTGCGACGACCCGCTGGAGCCCTCCGTGCCGACGACAGGTTCATACGCGCTGCTGGTCGCCGCCTTTCTGCGGGCGGCGGCCGTTCCCGCCCTGGCGTCGGACGAGACTCCGTCGGCGGTTGCGTCGTCTCAGGCCGCATCCGTCGAGCAGCGGGTGCGCGGGACGGTGCGGAGCGCCTGGCATCTGAAGGACACCGATCGTTCCGCAGCCGTGGCGGCGCTGCACGCGGCCGTGGCCGCCGCCGAGCGGGAAGGCGGGGCGGGCGCGCCCGAGGCCGCGGCCTATCTGGTGCTGCTGGCCGAACTCCGGCACGGGACCGACGAGGGAAAGGCCGCCGCCGCGCGCGCCGCGACCGTCGCCCGTTCGCGGCTCGAGGAGGCTACGCCGCTGGTGGTCGTGGCGGGCCAGGCTCTGGTCACGGCGGACGGGGTCAAGGACCGCGTCGCGGTGATGAACGTGCTGCGGGCGGGCTACCAGCTGTTGACCGAGACCGGCGACGTGCCCCGGTTCGTGGATCACGCCGCCCTGCTCGGCGACTTCATGCTCGAATGGGCGCGCGACTGGCGGGCGGACCGGCTGTTCGGGGGCGCCAAGGCCATGCCGGCCGAACAGACGGAGCGCATCCGCAAGGGCCTGCTGACCGACGCGGAGACCTACGCCCGCGCGGCCCTGGAGGTCTCTATCGAAACCCGCGGCGCTGCCGACGCCGCCGTCGGCGCTCACCGGTTGCGGCTGGCGCGGGTGTTGCTGGCTCTGGATCGTCCGCGCGAGGCGGAGGCGGAGCTGCGCCTGCTGGTCGATCTCAGGAAGACCGGCGGCGACGTCGCCGGACAGCTCGCCGCGCTGGATTGGCTGGCGGAGGCGGTCCGGGCGGACGGGCGGCAGGACGAGGTGGTGGAGCTGCGTCGCCAGGCGCTGGCCCTGGCCGCGGCGCACGGCGGCCCGGTCGGCGAGGGGGCGCTGAAAGCCCGCACCGGCCTCGCCTACGCCCTGGAGGCCGCCGAACGTCTGGACGAGGCCGAACAGGCGCTCGCGGCCGTGGTCGCGGCGACCAAGGACGCGCGCCGCCACGACGCCCTGGCCAATCTGGCCGAGTTCTACGGCCGCGACGGCCGCCCGGAGCAGGCCGAGCCGATCTGGCGCGAGGCGCTGCGGCTGGCGCCGGCGAACGTCCGGGAGAGCACGCTGCTGCAGCTGGTCGACACCCTGGTCGACCTCGGCCGGTACGACGAGGCGGAGGCGCTTCTCCGACCCGAGATGCGCCGCGAAAAGGTCTGGAGCGGGACGTTCGCGATCCAGGCCGTGCAATTGACCGAAGCTTGGGGCGACCTGCTTTACCGGCAGGGACGCTATGCCGAGGCCGAGGCCGCCCTCGCCTGGGGGCTGGACCAGGTGAAGCTCTTGCCGGCCGAGTACGTCGGCAACATGCGCACCGCGCGGGCGGGGGCGCTGCTTCGGCTGGGGCGCGAGGACGACGCGCTCGAGCTGCTGAAGGCCGATCTCGCCGCGATGGAGCGGGCCGGGGCGCGGCGCGACGCCGCCACCGCGCGACTGAACCTGGCGAGCGTTCACCAGAAGGCCGGACGCCTGGCGGAAGCCGAGGCGCTCACCGCGACGGCGCTGGCCGACCGGATCGCCATGCTTGGACCCGACCACCCGGACACGGTTTCAGCCCTGTCGGCCCGCGCGGGCGTGCTGGCGAAACTCGGGCGCGACGCGGAGGCCGAGGCGCTGTACCGCCAGATGCGCCAGACCCTGGACCGCCGCGTCCGGGCCGCCGACGACACCGCGGCGCTCCACACCAACTACGGACTGTTCCTGCTGGAGCGCGAGCGTCCGGGCGAGGCCCTGCCCCTGCTCCGCGGCGCCTCCGCCGACGTGCGGCGTGCGCTGAACCGCCGCCAGCGGGACCTGGAAACCTCCGGCCATCGCCGGGCGGCCTTCAGCAACCACGTTCGGGTCGCCTGGGCCGCGGCGCATTCTCCGAAGCCTTGACCCGGGCGCGCCGGGCCGCGATCCAGCGCCCATGACCTCCTCCGACTCGCCCGTCTACGAAGCCGTCACCCAGGGCGTGGCCGTGCGCGTGGTGGTCAGTTTCCTGCCGCAGCAGTCGGACCCGCCGAACCGCTGGTTCTGGGCCTACATGGTCGAGATCGAGAACCTGGGGGAGCGCACGGTCCAGCTCGTCTCCCGCCGCTGGACCATCACCGACGCGCTGGGCCGCTCCGAGGAGGTGCAGGGCCTGGGCGTGGTCGGCGAGCAGCCGATCCTGCGCCCCGGCGAGAAGCACCAGTACACCTCCGGCTGCCCGCTCCCCACGCCCTCCGGAGCCATGGCCGGCAGCTACCGCATGCTGGTCGACGGCGGCGAGCCCTTCGACGCGGAGATCCCGGCCTTCTCGCTCGAACTTCCGGGCGCGCGCGCGGTGCTGAACTGAAAGCGGCTCGAACGAAATCGTGGAGCTCTGGCGGCGGCTGTGAGTAAAGTCGCGCACGCCGGAAACGGCGGGGCCGGTCCGGCCGTTTCGCAGATGTGAGCCTCCCGACACGCCGCGCATGACCGACGACTCCTCCGGACCGCCGCCGCCCGTGCGCGGAGAGCGGCCGCCGCCCTTCTCGCACCACCCGCCGATCCCGCCGGAGAAGCGGCTGCGCGCGGCCGCGACCCTGATCGCGGTGGTGCTGGTCACCTTGTTCCTGTGGCTGAGCTGGGCCCTGCCGGTGTCGCGGGCGCTGGAGCCGCTGCGCGACCCGACGCTGGTGTTCGTCGACGTAGACGGCAAGCCGTTCGCCAGGCGCGGGTTCCAGAAGGCCGAGCCGGTGGACGTGAGGAAGCTGCCCGACCACGTGGCCGAGGCGGTGATCGCCATCGAGGACCGGCGCTTCTATCGCCACCCCGGCATCGACGGGCGGGCGATCGTGCGGGCGCTGCGGGCCAACTCCGAGGCCGGGGGCGTGGTGCAGGGCGGGTCGACCATCACCCAGCAGCTGGCCAAGAACTCGTTTTTGGGGCCCGAGCGCAGCTTCAAGCGCAAGTTCCAAGAGGCGCTGATCTCGCTGTGGATCGAGGTGCGGCTCAGCAAGGAGCAGATCCTCTCGCGTTACCTGTCCAGCGTCTATTTCGGCGACGGCATGTACGGCATCCGGGCGGCGTCGCGGCACTACTTCGACAAGGAGCCAGAGCACCTGACCGTGGGCGAGTCGGCCATGCTGGCCGGGCTGATCAAGGCGCCCTCGCGCCTCAACCCCAGCCGCAACCTGAAGGCCTCCCGCGAGCGGGCCCGGGTGGTGCTGGCCGAGATGGTGCGCAACGACTTCATCACCCAGGCGGAGGCCAAGAAGGCGGCCCTGCCGCGCTCCCGGGCCCGCGACCGGCTGCCGGTCGGCAACTACTTCGTCGACTGGATATTCGACGAAGCCGAGGCTTCCCATGACGCCCGCTACGGCGAGGTGGAGGTGCGCACCACCGTCGACGGGCGGCTGCAGCGCAAGGCCGAGCAGGTGATCCGCACCACCCTCGCCCGGCGGGGCGGGCGGCTGAACGCGACGCAGGCGGCGCTGGTGTCGATGCGCTGCGACGGCAGCGTGGTGGCCATGGTCGGGGGCAAGGACTATCGCCAGAACCAGTACAACCGCGCCACCCAGGCGCGGCGCCAGCCGGGCTCGGCGTTCAAGCTGTTCGTCTACCTGGCCGCGTTCCGGGCCGGCGAGAGCCCCTACTCGGTGATCGACGGATCGCCGCTGATGGTCGCCAACTGGACGCCGCGCAACTACGAGGGCGGCTATCACGGCCCGACCCCTATCCGCGACGCCTTCGCCCGCTCCAGCAACGTTGCGGCGGTGCGGCTGCAGGAGGGCGTGGGCCGCCGCAACGTGATCCGCGCCGCCCGCGATCTCGGCATCCGAACGCCGCTGGAGCCGACCCCCAGCCTGGCGCTGGGATCCTATGAGACCACCCTGCTGCAGCTGACCTCGGCCTACGCCGGCGTGCGGTCGGGCACCTATCCGGTGGAGCCGACCGGCCTGGCCGGCCGCGACGGCGCGGCGCGGCGGCCGTGGTGGGAGTTCCCCAAGCGCCTGGACGCCCGGCGCGAGCGCGGGCCGCTGCTGGAGGTCATGCGGGCGGTCGTCGCCGAGGGGACCGGCCGGGCCGCGTCGCTGGGCGACATCCCGGCGTTCGGCAAGACCGGCACCACCCAGGACTACCGCGACGCCCTGTTCATCGGCTTCGCCGGCGACCTGGTCACCGGCGTGTGGGTCGGCAACGACGACCAGAGCTCGATGCGCGGGGTGACCGGCGGCAGCCTGCCGGCCGAGATCTGGCGCGAGTACATGAAGACGGCCATGGCCCAGCCGCGTTACCGTTCGGGCCGCGGCTGCGCGCCGCTGGACGTGCCGCGCCCGGCCGAGACCGTGCCGCTGGACCAGCTGCCGCCCCTGCCCTTGCCGGAGGACGTCTACGCTCAGTACCCGCCGGTGCTGGACCCCTACGGCCTGCCGCCGGAGCTGCCGACGGTGGAGGGCGATCCGGAACCGGCGTTCCCGGGGGAGGCTCCGCCAGCGCCGGCGCAAGGACCCGACCCGGTGGTGATCCTGCCGCCCGACGACCGCCTGCCCCCCCCGACCGACGAACCCGGCGAGGCGGAGAACGACGAGGACGACGACGCGCCGTCGGGGTAGCGACGGTCCGCCGCTCGTCGCCCTGAACCGGTTCCCGTCATCGGGCGTTCAGGGTCGGGGGCGTAGACGAGAGGGGTCATGAGCGACGCGTACCCTCCCAACGGGCGACCCAACTCGGTGCCGCCCGACCTCGAAGAAGACGAGCTGCCGATCCATCGGGGCGAGCCGCCGCGGTTCCGGCGCAACCTCTTCGCCGCCCTGGGCCTGGGCGTGATCGCCCTGGCCGCGGGCGCCTATGCGGTGCATTCCCTGTGGGATCGTGCGCCTCGCCAGAGCACGATCACGGCCGAGCGGAAGGCGCCCGATCTGCCGGCCGGCGCAGAGGCGGTCGGCTGGTCGCCGCCGGACCAGGGGCAGGTGCGGCGCGCCTACGCCGACGCGGTGCGGGTTTACGCGGCCGAGGGCCTCTCCGGTCTCGCCCGGCAGGGACAGACCTGCTTCTCCACCCTGAACAGCGCGCCCAGCTATGCGACGCTGGACTATTGCCTGGCGCTGGACGCGATCGGCGCGGAGGTGCAGCGGCGGCTGTCGGCCGGCGCCGCGCCCGACCCGCAGAGCTGGTTCGGCCAGGCCGACGTGCGGGGCCTGAACGCCGCGCGGGTGGTGCTGGCGGGCCAGAGCGACGCCAGCGCGCGGCTGATCGACGTGCGCCGCATGGCCCAGGGCCTGGTGCGCGAGGCCGACGCCCGCACCCGCGCCGCTGCGGCTCCTCCGGTCGTTCCCGCCCCGACCACGCCCGTCGTGCAACCGGCGGTTCCCGCCCCGGCCGAGCCCGCGCCGACGGTGGTCGCCGAGGCGCCTCGGCCCGCGGTCAAGGTCGTCCCGCCGGCCCAGAAGGCCGCGCCCCGTCCGACGGTGACCGCCCAGGCGCCCGCTCCGAAGGCTCCCGCCGTCAAGACGCCGCCCGCCCCCCGCCCGACCGTGGTGGCCAAGGCGCCGGTCCAGAAGGCGCCCGCGCCCAAGGCCGCCCCGCCGCCGGTGCGCGAGGCGTCTGTCCGCCCGTCGTTCAATTGCCGCTACGCGCGGAGCGTGTCGGAACGGATGGTGTGTTCAAACTCAAGGCTGGCCGACGCCGACCAGCGGCTGGACTCGGTGTTCCGGCGGGCGATGGCGCGGGCGGACGATCCCGCTGCGCTGCGCCGCCAGCAGGACCGCTGGCTGGCCGCGCGCGAACGCGCCGCCCGGCTCGACGGCGAGCAGGGCGTGCTGCAGATCTACGAACTCAGGATCGACGAGCTGCGCGAGGAGTACTGAGCGTCAGCCCATCAGCATGGGAACCAGCGGCGCGGCGGCCGCGACCGCCCATACCGCGGCGATGAACACCAGTTGCTTCGTCTTGCTCGTCATCTCGGTCGCCCCCGTGGCCGGACGGACGCAAAGATGACTCAATCCTTAAGCTGTGCAAGCGGGCGCCGCCTGTCGCGCGAAAACGTCGCAGTATCGCGCCCTGCCCGCCCCGTCAGCCGAGCAGGATCCGCTCGCCCTCGGTCCTGTGCTGCACGCCGACAGCGGTGAACAGGCGCTGCAGGAAAGCCCGGGGATCGTCTACGCCGTTCTCGACGAAGGCGCGCACCTCGGCGGTCAACGCCGGGTCGCCGGTCGCCTCGGCGAAAGCCGCCAGCCATTCCTCCGACTCCACGACTCCGTCGGACCGGTTCCGCTCGATCAGCCCGCGCCAGAAGACGGCGGCGTCGGCGGACGGGTCGCCGCGGCGCAGGCCCGCCTCGGCGGCGAGCAGCAGCAGGGCGCCGCAGGCGTAGGAGGCGCGGTGCTCGCTGCGCTCGGCGGCGCCGGCCAGGGCCTCGCCCGGACCGGTCAGCGCCAGGCACTCGTCCACCGAGGCCTGCAGCCTGGCCTTGGCGCCGAAGGCGGGCTCGATCGCCTGGATCGCGCGCACGGCCAGCAGGTCGGCGCCGCCTTCGGTTATCCACGCGTCGGCGGCGCGGCCGGTGCGGACCTCTTGCCCTGCCCAGAAGTGCGCCGCCTCATGGCCCACGAACCAGCGCATCAGGTCGACCAACGCCGGCAGCGGCCGGGTCGCCTGTGCGCCGCGCATGTTCAGCACGATCAGCCCGGACAGAGCCCCGCCGTTGAACGAGACGCCAGGCGTCTCCGCCCCGCCCCAGCCGGCGTAGACGGTGGGCCGTCCGCCCGTGCGCGGACCCAGCCGCCGCGCGTGCTCGGCCAGCAGCAGCGGACCCAGGCGGTCGATCTCGGCGCGCAGCCACGGCGGCAGGCCCGGGTCGGCGACCACCGCTATGACCTCGGTCTCGGTCAGGGGCGTGCGGCCGACGTAGACGTAGCGGTCGCGGCTGAAGTCGGTCTCCACCCGGCCCTGGAACACCCGCCCGTCCAGCAGCATCGGCTCGCGGCTCCGGATCGTGAACCGGCCGGGCGCGTCCTCCAGCGCCGCCACGTTCAGGTCGGACGGCAGCGTCTCGGCCTGCGCCGCGCTCACCAGCGGCGCCACCGCATACTGGCCGACGAAGTGCGCCCGGCCGCCGTCGGTGAAGTGCAGCACCGGCACGTAGTCGGCCCTGAGCGGCTCGCCGAACGGCTTGATCCGAACCCGCACGCGAGTCAGCGGCCGCCCGCCCGCGGTCAGGACGTCGTGGGCGCCGCGCCGCTCCAGCCGTACGCCGCGCGTCTCGACCGTCCACGATCGCGGCCGCCAGGGGAGATTCTCCTCCTCGGTCGTGGCCGAGCGGCGGAACACCCAGGCGGGGGCGGGACGGCGGAACCGGTAATCGGCGATCCACTCGCCGTCTCCGGCCGGGCGCAGGGTCACCTCGACCGAGGGCTCAGGGGGCGGCGCGGAGGCTTCGGCTGGCGAGACGGCGAAGACGCAGACGAGCAGGGCGGTCAGGGCGGCGGCGGCGCGGGCGAAGCAGGGCATGAACCGGCTTTAGGGCGCCGTCCCCGCGGCGTCAGCTTAAGCTTTCGACAGCCTGTGGCGCGGGGCGGCCGTCGGTCTCGAACTGCAGTTCCGCCAGGCGGGCGTAGAGCCCGTCGCGGGCGACAAGGTCGGCGTGGGTCCCCTGTTCGACCACCCGTCCCTGGTCGATCACCACGATCCGGTCGGCCCGCAGCACCGTGGCCAGACGGTGGGCGATGACCAGGGTGGTGCGGCCCTTCACCGCCTCCTCCAAGGCCTGCTGAACCAGCCGCTCGTTCTCCGCGTCCAGCGCGCTGGTGGCCTCGTCCAGCAGCAGCACCGGCGCGTCGCGCAGCAGCGCCCGGGCGATGGCGAGCCGCTGGCGCTGACCGCCCGACAGGGAGCGCGCCCGCTCGCCCAGCGGCGTGGCGAACCCCTCGGGCAGGGCGTCGACGAAGCCCCGCGCCTGGGCGGCCTCGGCGGCGCGCACGGCCTCGACCTCGTCGGCCTCCTCACGGCCGAAGCGGATGTTGTCGAGCGCCGAGCCGGAGAACAGCGGCGCCTCCTGGGCGACCAGCGCCAGGCGGGCGCGGACCTCGCGCGGGTCGGCGTCTCTCAGGTCGATGCCGTCCATGGTCACCCGTCCCGACTGCGGGTCGTAGAACCGCAGCAACAGGCGGAACACCGTGCTCTTGCCGGCCCCCGACGGGCCGACCAGGGCCACCGTCTCTCCCTCCTCGACCCTGAGGTCGAAGCCGCGCAGCGCCGGCAGGTCGGGGCGGCCGGGATAGGCGAAGGTGACGTTCTCGAACGCGACCTCGCCCTTGGGGAAGGGCATGGGCTTCGGGTCAGCGGGCGCTGCGATCACCGGCCGCTCGCGCAGCAGCTCGTCGATCCTCTGCATGGCGCCGGCCGCCTTCTGCACGTCGCCCCAGGTCTCGCCCAGCGCCCCGACCGATCCGGCCGCCAGCAGGGCCAGGAACACGAACTGCACCAGGGCGCCGGGCGTCATCGCCCCGGCCTGCACGTCGCGCGCGCCCAGCCACAGCACCACCGTCACCCCGCCGAAGGTCAGGCCGATCACCAGCGCGGTCAGCACCGCGCGCGCCCGCACCCGCGTCAGCGAGGCGGCGAAGGCGGTCTCCACCGCCTCGCGGAAACGCCGCGTGGCGCTCTGCTCGCGTCCGAACGCCTGCACCGTCTCCAGCGCGTCCAGGCTCTCGCCGGCTAGGCCCACCGCCTGGGCGAAGCGGTCCTGGGTGGTCACGGTCAGCTTGCGCACCTGCCGGCCGAACACGAACAGCGGCAGGATCAGCAGCGGGAACATCAGCACCACCATGCCGGTCAGGCGGGGGCTGACCACCGTCAGCAGCACCAGCGAACCGGCCAGCGCCAGGATGTTGCGCAGTGCCACCGAGATCGAGGTGCTGACCAGGGTGTCGATCAGCTGGATGTCGGCGGTCAGGCGCGACAGCACCTCGCCGGTCCGCATCTTCAGGAAGAACGAGGGATCGAGCGTCAGCACGTGGGCGTAGAGCGTCTGGCGCACGTCGGCCACCACCCGCTCGCCCAGCTTGGTGACGTAGAAGTAGCGAAGCGCCGTGGCGATGGCCAAGGCGACCGCCACCGAACCCAGCAGCAGGAACCAGCGGTCCAGCGCCTCGCCCCCTCCGGCGCTGACGGTGGTGAACCCATGGTCGACCAGCAGCCGCGCCGCCCCGGTGAGACCCAGGGTCGCGCCGGTGGAGATCAGCAGGAACACCGCCGCCAGCAGGGCGTCGCCCTTGTGCCGCAGCAGATAAGGGACCAGCCGCGCCAGCGGGCGGACGTCGCGCGCCTTGGGCCGGCGCGCGGCGGCGTCGGCCATTTCGCGGACCAGCACCGCGCCCGTGCTCGGACGGCCGTCGGCGGCGGCGGAGGCGGGGTCCTCGGAACTCATCGGGCCTCTTGATTCTCTACGCGCCGGAAGTGTATAGACCCGCGCTCCCGCCGGGACCGCCGGCGGGTTTTCCGTTTTTGCGACCTTACTTGTCCGGACCCGAGCGATGAAACAGGACATCCATCCCGACTACCACTTCATCACCGTGGTCATGACCGACGGGACGACCTACCAAACCCGCTCGACCTACGGCAAGGAAGGCGCGACCCTGAACCTGGATATCGATCCGAATACGCACCCAGCCTGGACCGGCGGCAACCAGACCCTGCTGGACCGCGGCGGCCGCGTGTCGCGCTTCGCGGCCAAGTACGGCGGCTTCCTGAAGAAGTGAGGCGCGCCTGCAACGGCGAGCCTGCAAGCGCCGGTCCCGCAAGGGCCGGCGCTTTTGCTTATGCGCGCTCCGCCCTATCCTGAACGGAACGGGGGCGTCTCGCCGGTCACACGGCCGCCTCAGACTCATGGTTTCGGATCGGGCATGAAGCGCACGCCTCTCAGTCTCGCCCTGCTCGCGGTCCTGGCGCTCGGCGCCCAGGCGCACGCCCAGGCGACCAAGCCCGCCGACAAGCGCCAGGCCCCAGCGGCGGCGCAGAAAGACCCGGCTTTCTTCGCCGCGGTCACCGGCCCGTTGATGGACACGCCCGAGGCGGTGCGCCCGGACCTCCAGCGCTTCTACGCCCTGCGCGGCTACGAGCGGGTCTGGACCAAGGACGCCCAGGGCGCCTTCGCCCGCGCGCTCGCCGACGCCCAGCGCCACGGCCTGGACGCCAGGGACTTCCTGGACCCGCAGGCCGACCTGAAGGACCCCGTCGCGCGCGAACTGGCGCTGACGACCGCGGCCCTGTCCTACGCCCGCGCGCTGGCGCTGGGCCGCGTCGACCCGACCGAGATGGAAGGGCTGTGGGAGCTGAAGCGCAACGCCGTCGACGCGCCGCTGGGCCTGGACCAGGCGCTCAAGACCGGCGACTTCGGCGGCTGGTTCGCAGGCCTGGCGCCGAGCGATCGCGGCTACACCGGCCTGTCCACCGCCTATCTGCACTACCTCGACCTCGTCGCCCGCGGCGGCTGGCCGGCGTTCGCGCCCGGCGCCCCGATGAAGCCCGGCGACACCGACGCGCGGGTGCCCGCCCTGGTCCAGCGGCTGATGATCGAGGGCGACCTCGAACAGCCGGTCGAGGGCGAGATCTACGACACGGTGCTGGCCGAGGCGGTGAAGAAGTTCCAGGCCCGCCACGGCCTGGCCGCCGACGGGGTGATCGGCCGCGACACCCAGACCGCGCTCGCCACCACCGCCCAGGACCGCGCCCGCCAGATCGCGCTGAACCTGGAGCGCCGCCGCTGGCTGCCGCGCCAGCTGGCGCCGGAACGGATCGAGGTGAACACCGCCGCGGCGATCATGGTCTACTGGCGCGACGGCCAGCCGGTCGACGCCCGCCGCGTGGTCGTCGGCACCTCGAAGAACCAGACGCCCAGCCTGGAAAAGCCGTTCAACTCTCTGGTCGCCAATCCGCCCTGGTACGTGCCGGCCGGCATCGCCGCCAAGGAGATCCTGCCCAAGGGGCCGGAGTACCTGGCCAAGGAAAACATGTACGTCACCGCCGACGGGCGGGTGATCCAGCGCGCCGGTCCGGGCGCGGCGCTGGGCCTGGTGAAGTTCGAGCTGCAGGACAGCTACGCCATCTACCTGCACGACACCCCGTCCAAGTCGACCTTCAACCTGGCCAAGCGCCACAAGAGCCACGGCTGCGTGCGGGTGCACGACGCCATCGAGTTCGCGCGCCTTCTGCTGTCGGTCGATCCGCTCGCCGCGCAGAAGTTCGAGGAGCAGCTGGCGTCGGGCGAGACCAAGCGGGTCGAGCTGTCGCGCTCGATTCCGGTGCGGCTGCTGTACTGGACCGCCTTCGTCAACGGCCAGGGCCAGGTCGCCTTCCGCGAGGACGTCTACGGCCGCGACATGAAGCTCGCCCAGGCGCTCGGCCTGGACGTCAAGCTTCCCGGCGCCTCGGCCGAGGACGCCGTCGCCGACGACGTCGGACCGTAAGCAGTCGGATCAGCCCTTCGCCGCCGCCTCGCCGGCCAGCACGCGGCTGACGGCGTGGACCACCGAGGCGATCCGCAGCGCCGCCTGCACCTGGGTGTTGGTGGCGCCGTGCTTGCGCAGCTCGTTCTCATGCGCGTCCAGGCAGGCGCCGCAGCCGTTGATCGCCGACACCGCCGTGGACCACAGCTCGAAGTCCAGCTTGGGCGCGCCGGGATTGGCGATGACGTTCATGCGCAGCTTGGCCGGCAGGGTCCGGTACTCCTGATTGTGCATCAGGTGCAGCGCCCGATAGTAGATGTTGTTCATCCCCATGATCGCCGCCGCCGCCTTGGCCGCGTCCCTGGCCTCGGGCGTAAGCGCGTCGGCCCAGGCCTCGACCGCCTGCACCACGGCGGGCGTCCCCACCGCGTAGGCCGACGCCAGGAAGGTCCCCTGCAACTGCTGCTGGTTCAGCACCGTCTCGGTGGCTAGCGAGGACAGGTTCAGCGACAGGTCCTTGGCGTAGGAAGGCAGCGCCTCGCGCAGGGCGTCGAGCGACATGGTCGGTCCAATCTGTAGGGATAGAAAAAGGGGTGCTCGGGAAGCGCATTCAGGGGGGAGGGGCGCGCCTCCCGAGCGGTCAAGCCTTCGGCGGGAAGGAGGATTACGCCGCCGGCTTGAGGGTTTCGCCGCCCACCGGGCGGTTGCAGGCGCACAGTTCGTCGGTCTGCAGGCCGTCGAGCACGCGCAGGGTATCCTGCGGATTGCGGCCGACGCTCAGGCCGTTGACGGTGACGTGCTGCACCACGTTGTGCGGATCCACGACGAAGGTGGCGCGCAGAGCCACGCCCTCTTCCTCGTCCAGCACGCCGAGCGCCCGGGCGAAGCGGCCGCCGTTGTCGGCGAACTGCCAGATCGGCAGGTTGGCCAGATCCGGGTGGTCGCGGCGCCAGGCCAGCTTGGAGAACTCGTTGTCGGTCGAGCCGCCCAGCACCACCGCGTCACGGTCCTCGAAATCGCGGCCCAGGCGCGCGAACTCGGCGATCTCGGTCGGGCAGACGAAGGTGAAGTCCTTCGGATAGAAGAAGATGACTTTCCACTTGCCGGAGAAGCTTTCGGGCGTGACGGGCTCGAAGGCGCTCTGGCCGTTCTCCTCGTGCTTCATGAATTTGGGCTTCACGCCCACGATCTTGAAGTTCGGAAGCTTCTCACCGACGCCGATCATTCGCTCTTCTCCTGGGAGTGTTTCGGTGCGGCGAGGCCGCCGCGAGGCACGCATGTAGGGACGTCCGCTCGCCAGATCAAATCGATTGTTCTTGGGTCCGCGATAAAGAACCCCTATACGTCGCACCCATGCTCCCGACCCTGCGCCAGCTCCAGTACCTGAAGCTGCTGGCCGAGCACCGCTCGTTCAGCCGCGCCGCCGACGCCGCCCACGTGAGCCAGCCCGCCCTGTCGGCGGGCATCCAGGAGCTGGAGGCGGCGCTGGGCTCGCCGGTGGTCGAGCGCGCTCGCGGCGGGGTGATCCTGACCCCGATCGGCGAGGAGGCGGTGCTCAGGGCCCAGGACGTGCTGGCCCGGGTCGAGGATCTGATGGACTTCGCCCGCAAGGCCGGCGAGCCGCTGTCGGGCCGCTTCCGCCTGGGGGTGATCCCGACCGTCGCCCCTTTCCTGCTGCCCGAGGCCCTGCCGCGCCTGCGCCTGCGCTTCCCCCAGCTGCGGCTGTTCTTGCGCGAGGACCTGACCCAGCGGCTGATCGCGGCGCTGAAATCGGGCGCCCTGGACGCGGCCCTGATCGCCCTCCCTTACGACACCACGGGGCTGGAGCACGCCTTCGTCCGCGACGACGAGATCCTGGCCGCCGCGCCGGCGAATCACCGGTTCGCGGCGATGAAGCGGGTCAGCCCCGAGGCCCTGGAAGGCGACGAGCTGATCCTGCTGGAGGACGGCCACTGCTTGCGCGAACACGCGCTGGCGGCCTGCAATCTGAACGGCCCGTCCGCCGACAAGGCCTTCGCCGCCACCTCGCTGCACACCCTGATGCAGATGGTGGGCTCGGGCCTCGGCGTTTCGCTGGTCCCGGCCATGGCGGTGGAGGCGGGCCTGGCCGAAACCGCCCGCGTCACCGTGCGCCCGCTCCAAGCCAAGGAGCCCAAGCGCGAGATCGTCCTGGCCTGGCGCCAGGGCTCCAGCCGCGCCCCCGAAGGCCGCCTGCTGGCCGAGGCGCTGCAAGCGTAGGCACCGCGAGGGACATCGATTCGGCGGTCGCCGAGCGCTCCGCGCCTCCCCCTTCGGAACTCCGGCCCATCGATGCGGATGCCTTCGCCCACGCCCTTGTCAGCCGGGATAGCGCGCAGGCGCTTGCCGGGAACCTCACGTCCCGAACGGCACCACCTTGTTGTCGGCGTCGTGGCCGATGTCGGCGCGGCCGAGGTAGGGGATGCCGGACGCGGCGCACCAGTGGCGCACCACCGCTTCCTCGGTCAGGACGAAGTCGGGATCGTTTTCCGGAATCGCGCTGCAGCGGCCGAGGCGTATGCCGGCCAGCCGCCGCATCGCCGGCTGGGAGGTGATGTGGAACAGGTGCCGGTCGATCCGGTACATGTGCTCGGCCACCTCCTCCAGCATCAGCACGTGGCCTCCCAGGTCCGGCGCCCAGGGCGTGCCCAGCAGGTGGGTCAGGATCACCATGTTGAAGGCCGCCGTCGGGGCGTCGTCGCGGCCGACGCTGGGCTCCAGCGCCGCCGGGTCGCGCCGGGTCAGCCAGGCCAGCGCGCGTGCGATCGCCGCCTCGCCGCCCTCGCGCCGGACGTCCTGGACGATCGGTCCGTGCGCCACCTGCGGAAAGCCGGCGGCGTAGAGGGCGCCCAGCAGGGTTCCGGCGTCGCTGTAGCCGAGGTAGGCCTTTCGTCGCGCCCCCGCCTCCAGACGCGGCATGACGGCCTCCACAAGGCGGCAGGCGCCGTAGCCGCCGCGCGCCCACCAAAGCGCGTCGAAGCTTTCGTCGTTCGCCACGTCGAGAAAAGCCTGGATCCGCGCGGTGTCCGGCCCGGCGAAATGGCCCTCAGACAGGAAACACTGCGGGTGAAACCAGACCTCGACGCCGCCTCGCGGATACAACGAGCGGACCAGGGCCTGGACCCGGTCGGCGGTCTCCTGTTCGATGCGGCAGCCCGGCGCGACCACGCCGATCCTGTATTCGTCTTTACCGTTCAGCGGCTTGCTCCGGCGTTCGATTGTCAGCGGCGGTCCGGGCGCCTATAGGCTGAACGGATGAGCCAGGGTCCATCCTATTTCTTTTGCGGCGTCGGCGGCAGCGGCATGGCGCCCCTGGCCCTGATCGTCCAGAGCCGCGGCGCCTCCGTCGAGGGTTCCGACCGCGCGCTGGACCAGGGGCGCACCGGCGACAAGTTCGCATGGCTGGCCGCGCGCGGCGTCGGCCTGCATCCCCAGGACGGCAGCGGCGTCACCCGATCCGACCAGATCCTCGTCGCCTCCGGTGCGATCGAGGAGACCGTGCCCGATATCCAGGCCGCCCGTCGCGTGGGCGCGGCGGTCATGTCCCGCGCCGAGCTGCTGGCCCGCCTGTTCAACGCCGCGCCGACAGGCGTGGGCGTCGCCGGCACCAGCGGCAAGTCGACCACCACC
This sequence comes from Caulobacteraceae bacterium, assembly GCA_035628275.1. Taxonomy (GTDB): domain Bacteria; phylum Pseudomonadota; class Alphaproteobacteria; order Caulobacterales; family Caulobacteraceae; genus DASPKD01. The sequence continues at coordinate 31,818 of DASPKD010000056.1, forward strand.
GGCATGATCGCCCTGATCCTGCACCGAGCCGGACTCGACCCGACGGTGATGAACGGCGCGGTGATGAAGAACTTCGTCACCGCCGACAGTCCCTACGCCTCGGCCCTGGTCGGGCGGGGCGAGACCTTCGTCAGCGAGGTGGACGAGAGCGACGGCTCCATCGCCCTGTACGCCCCGACGGTGGCGGTGGTGAACAACGTCTCGCTGGACCACAAGTCCATGGACGAGTTGCGCGCCCTGTTCGGCGCCTATGTCGCCAAGGCGAAGACCGCGGTGCTGAACCTCGACAACGCCGAGACCGCCGCCCTGGCCGCCGCCCTGCCGCGCGAACGCCTGATCGCCTACAGCCTGTCCGATCCGGCGGCCGACCTGCTGGGGAGCGATCTGGTTCCCGCGCCAGACGGCGTCGCGTTTCGGGTGACGGCGCGCGCGGACGGCGAGAGCCTGCCGGTCCGGCTGAAGGTCCCGGGCGCGCATAACGTCGCCAACGCCTTGGCGGCGCTGGGCGCGTGCGTCGCCTGCGGCGTGCCGCTGGCCGAGGCGGCCGCGGCGCTGGAGGGCTTCACCGGAATCCGGCGGCGGCTGGAGGTGGTCGGGACCGCCGAGGGCGTGACGGTGATCGACGATTTCGGGCACAACCCCGACAAGATCGGCGCCACCCTGGACACCCTGCACGCCTTCCCGGGGCGGCTGCTGATCATGTTCCAGCCGCACGGCTTCGGTCCGCTAAAGAAGATGCGTGCGGAGTTCGTCGACGGCTTCGCCGAGCGGCTGAACCCCGACGACGTGCTGCTGATGCCAGAGCCTGTCTACTACGGCGGCACCACCGACCGCAGCGTCGGCAGCGGCGACATCGCCGAGGGCGTGAGCGCGCGCGGCCGTCGGGCCGAGGCCCTGGCCGACCGAGCCGCCTGCGGCGAGCGGCTGCTGAGCCTCGCGCGGCCCGGCGACCGGATCGTGGTCATGGGCGCGCGCGACGACACCCTGTCCCAGTTCGCCGCCGAGCTGCTGGAGCGGATCGGCGCGCGGGCGTTGGTCTAGAGCGCGGCCCCGAAAAGTGGACTCCGGTATTCGGCCCGGCCGCGCGCCCTCAGGAGTCGCGGCGATCCAGCACCGCCCCCACCCCCTCGTCGCTGACGATGCGCACGCCCTCGCGGGTCAGGGCGGCGAACACCTTGGTCTCGACCTCGCGCCGCACGGTGCGCCCCGCCTCCAGCTGGGTCACGGTGCTGGCGCTCACGCCCGCCGCCGCGGCCAGGTCCTGCACCGACCACTTCAGCAGGGCGCGCGCCGCACGCGAGGCTTCGGCGGGTACGAGACCGTCCATGGCGCCTACAACCCTCGAACGAGGCGAGGTTTCCCACGACCGGTCGTAAGAAGATCGTGAGAGGACGGATGAACGCCGCCCACGTCCGCCTCGGCCTGCTCGCTTGGTACGACGCCCACGCCCGCGTCCTGCCCTGGCGCGTGGGTCCGGCCGAGGCGTCGCGGGGGGTGCGCGCCGATCCTTATGCGGTGTGGCTGTCGGAGGTGATGCTGCAGCAGACCACCGTGCCGCACGCCGCGCCATACTTCCTGAAGTTCCTCCGGCGCTGGCCGACCGTCGCCGACCTCGCCGCGGCCCAGGACGCGGAGGTGATGGCCGCCTGGGCGGGGCTCGGCTACTACGCCCGCGCGCGAAACCTGCTGGCCTGCGCCCGGGCGGTGGCGGAGCGGCACGGCGGCGTGTTCCCCGATTCGGAGGAGGGCCTGCGCGGACTTCCGGGCGTCGGCGCCTATACGGCGGCGGCGGTGGCGGCGATCGCCTTCGGCAGGCCCGCCGTGGTGGTCGACGGCAACGTCGAGCGGGTGGTGGCGCGGCTGTACGCGGTGGAGACGCCGCTGCCCGCCGTCAAGCCCGAACTGACCCGCCTGGCGGCCGGGCTGACGGACGAGAACCGTCCCGGCGACTGGGCCCAGGCGCTGATGGACCTGGGCGCGACCGTGTGTCGACCGAAAGCGCCGCTCTGCGACCGGTGCCCCATGAGCGACGGCTGTTCCGCCTTCGCGAGCGGAACGCCCGACGCGTGGCCGCGCAGGATCGCGAGGGCGGCCAAGCCGCGCCGCTACGGGATCGCCTGGCTGGCGCTGAACGAGGGGCGCGTGGCCCTGATCCGCCGCCCGCCGAAGGGACTGCTCGGCGGAATGCTGGGCCTGCCCACCTCCGACTGGACCGCGGCGCCGGTCGAGGCCGCTCCGCTCGCGCCGGGCGACTGGCGCGAGGTCGGCGCGGTCGAGCACGTCTTCACCCACTTCGCTCTGACGCTGCGGGTGCGGCGCGCCGAAGCGACGCCGCCGGGCGTGATCTGGACCGCGCCCGAGGGGCTGTCGGATCTGCCGAGCGTATTCCTCAAGGCCGCGCGCCTGGGGCTCGGCATCCAGCGGTCGCGGCGAAGCGCGGCCTGAGCTTTCCAACCGCTCCGCTCCGTCCTATCTGGCCCTGCGATGCTGCTCGTCCTGTCCCCCGCCAAGTCGCTCGACTTCACCCCCGCGCCCGAGGGGCTGCCGGCCACGCGGCCGACGCTGGCGGACGAGACCGCCCGGCTGGCGACGACGGCGCGGCGGCTGAAGGCGGCGGATCTGAAGCGGCTGATGTCGATCTCCGACAAGCTGGCGACCCTGAACCGCGAGCGGTTCCAGGCTTTCGATCCCGCGTCCGACGAGGGGGTGCAGGCGGCCCTGGCGTTCGACGGGGACGTCTATCAGGGGCTCGACGCGCGCAGCCTGGACCCCGAGGCGCTCCTCTGGGCGCAGGACCGGCTGCGCATCCTGTCGGGCCTCTACGGCGTGCTGCGCCCGCTCGACCGCATCCAGCCGTACCGGCTCGAGATGGGCGTGCGGCTGAAGACCCGCCGCGGTGAAAGCCTCTACGACTTCTGGGGCGACCGCATCGCCAAGGCCCTGCGCGCCGACGCCGAGGGTCACGCCGACCCGACCGTCATCAACCTGGCCAGCCAGGAGTACTTTGAGGCGGTGGACGTTCGCGCGCTGAAGCGGCCGGTGATCGACGTGCGCTTCGTTGAGGAGAAGGACGGCCAGGCCCGGGTGATCAGCTTCTTCGCGAAGAAGGCGCGCGGCCTGATGGCGCGCTGGGCGATCGACGAGCGGGCCGAGCGCGCCGATGAGCTGAAGCGCTTCGACGGCGCCGGATACCGCTTCCGACCCGACGCCTCCTCGGAACGCGCATGGACCTTCAGCCGGCCGCAGCCGCCTTCGCCGGCCTGAGCCTCGCCAAGCGCGGCCTTGGCGGCTATGGTCGCGTGGAATTCATCGGCGAGTGAAATTCCATGTTCGGCTGGCTCAAGACATCGGGACGCGGAAAAGCTATGCCGCAGCGCAACATGACCGAGGAGCCCCGCCCGATGCCCGCCGACCCGTTCGCCAGCCTGAAAGACCAGGTCGCCGTGGTCACCGGTTCGACCTCGGGCATCGGGCTGGCGATCGCGAAGGCCTTGTCCGAGCGTGGCGTGCGCGTGGTGCTGAACGGGCTGAGCGACGCGGCCGAGATCGAGCGCACCCGCGCGGCTCTCGAGGAGCAGACCGGCACGGCCGTCCGCTACCACGGCGCCAACATGCTGAACGGGGCCGAGATCGCGGAGCTGATCGGCTTCGCCAAGGCGGAGTTCGGCCGGCTCGACATCCTGGTCAACAACGCCGGCGTCCAGCACGTGCAGGCGATCGACGAGTTCCCGCCGGAGAAGTGGGACCTGATCATCGGCGTGAACCTGTCGGCGACCTTCCACGCGATCCGCGCCGCCGTGCCGATCATGAAATCGCAGGGGCGCGGGCGGATCGTCAACATCGCCTCGGCTCACGGCCTGGTCGCCTCGCCGTTCAAGGCGCCCTACGTGGCCTCCAAACACGGGGTGGTCGGCCTCACCAAGGGCGTAGGCGTCGAGCTGGCCAGGACCGGGATCACCTGCAACGCCATCTGCCCGGGCTATGTGAAGACGCCGCTGGTCGAGGGCCAGATCGTCGATCAGGCCAAGGCGCGTGGGATCAGCGAGGCGGAGGTGATGGAGAACGTCATCCTCGCCGCCCAGCCGAACAAGCGTTTCGTCGAGTACCCGGAGCTGACCGGCCTGCTGCTGTACCTGGTCTCCGACGCCGGCGCCTCGGCCACCGGGGCCGCCTACTCCGTCGACGGCGGCTGGACGGCCCAGTAGCGGCTCAGCCGACGTGGCCCGCCGCGCGGCGGAGTCGGTCGTTCAGCGCCTCGCCCAAGCCTTCGAGCGGGATCGACGCGACGGCTATGGCCGACGGCTTGGTGCGATCGGCTTCGCGCAGCAGGCGAAAGAGGTTGGCGGCGGCCTCTCGCGGATCCCGCGCGGCGCTGAGCTGGAACACCCGCTCGCCTCGCGGGGCCGCGCCGAAGGCCAGGTAGGCCTCGCCCGGTCGCGGCGCCTCCGCGTTCAGCCGCACCGGCGCGTCGGGCGCGTAGTGCGCGGCCAGGCGGCCGGGCGAGCGGTGCGCTTCTCCGTCATCGTCCAGCAATTCGCCGATCACGCCGGCCAGCTCCTCCCGAGTGACCGCGCCGGGCCTGAGCAACCGCACCCGCCCGTCCAGCACCGACACCACCGTGCTCTCCAGCCCGACCGTGCAGGGACCGCCGTCCAGGGCCGCGCGGACGGCGAAGCCGGTCTCCTCCAGGGCGTCGGCGAAGGTGGTGGGGCTCGGCCGTCCCGAGCGGTTGGCAGACGGCGCGACCACCGGCGGGCCGAAACGGGCGATCACCGCGCGGGCCAGCGGGTGAGCGGGCGCCCGTACCGCCACCGTGTCGAGCCCCGCGCGGGCGAGGTCGCTGACCGCGGCGCCTTCCCGCACCGGCGTAACGATCGTCAGCGGCCCGGGCCAGAAGGCGGCGGCGAGGGCGCGGGCGCGCGCGTCGAAACAGGCGATGAGCTCGGCGGCCCCCAGGCTGTCGACATGGGCGATCAGCGGATTGAAGCGGGGGCGCCCCTTGGCCTCGAAGATCTTGGCTACCGCCAGGGCGTTCGAGGCGTCGGCGGCCAGGCCGTAGACCGTTTCCGTCGGCAGCAGCACCAGTTCGCCGGCTTCGAGCGCCTCGACCGCCGCCTCGACCGTGTCGCCGCTCACCCTTTGCGGTCCGGGCGCCCGACGATCGGCAGCATCCGCCACAGCACCTCGTCGCGCTGCAGGAAGTGGTGCTTCAGCGCGCCCGCCACGTGCAGGACCAACAGCGCCCAGAACAGCTTCAGGATCACTTCGTGGTGCAGGGTGTCGAACAGCTCCCGCCCGTCGCGGTCGATCCCCGGAATCTTCGGCCACGGCAGCACGCCCCAAACTTCCAGAGGCCCAGAACCCGCCGAGGCCATGGCCCAGCCTGTCAGCGGCATGCCCAGCAGCACGACGTAGAAGCCGACGTGGGTGGCGCGGGCCAGCAGCTTCTCCCAACGCGGCATATGGTCGGGCAGGGGCGGCGCGGGGTGGGCGACCCGCCATCCGAGCCGCGCGAGGCTGAGCAGCAGGATGGTCACGCCCAGCGAGAAGTGCAGGCCGAACGCTTGTGTCCGCGCGGGTCCGCGATCCAGGTCCGAGAACCAGCCGCCCACGAACACCTGCGTGATCAGCAGGGCCGCGATGGTCCAGTGGAACAGGATCGACACCGTCGAGTAACGGCCGCCCTGGGCCCGGCTCTCGTGCGTGGCGCTCATCCGCGGTCTCCCTGATCCCCCGCCTTTTAGCATCGGGGCGCGGCTGCGGAAGCGGCCCTGCTTTTCCGAAACGCGTGCCGAGGCTATGCCGCTCGCAGGTCTCGGAGAAAGCGCATGCACGCCTGGGTCGCGGTTCTCGTCGTCCTGATCAGCGGGACCCTGGTCGCCTTGCAGGCGCCGACCAACGCGGTGGTGGCGCGGGCGGTGAACTCGCCGGTGAACGCGGCGCTGGTGTCGTTCGCGGTCGGAACGGCGGCCCTACTGGTGGCGGCCTTCGTGCTGCGCGTCCGCCCCGATCTGGCGGCGGTCAAGGGCCTGCCCTGGTGGGCGTGGCTGGGCGGGCTGTACGGGGCTGTGTTCGTGGCCGCGGCGGCTTTCGCCACGCCCCGGATCGGCGTCGCCGCCACCCTGACCCTGCTGGTCGCGGGCCAGCTCGTCATGGCCGCCGCGCTCGACCACTTCGGCGCGCTGGGCGTGCCCCGGCAGGAGATCACGCCGCTGCGCTTGCTGGGTCTGGCGCTGGTGGCGGGCGGCGTGCTGCTGGTGCGGCGCTTCTGATCAGTGGGCCAGGTCGGGCGCGCCCTCGCCTTGCGGCTTGGGCCGGATGAACACTCCCCCGATCAGCGCCGCCAGGGCCGCGCAGACCGCGCCCGCCATGAAGGCGATGCGGTAGCCGCCGTTCAGGGACGCGCGGGTCTCCGCCCCCGCCGCGTTCAGATCGCCGGTGACCGAGGCCGCCAGGCTGGCCAGGATCGCCAGCCCCAGCGCCCCTCCCATCATGAAGGCGGTGTTGACCACGCCCGACGCCAGCCCCGCGCGGTCCGGCTCCACGTCGTTCATCGCCGCCAGCAGCACCGGGTTGAACGCCAGCCCGGCGCCCAGCCCAAGCAGCAGCATCGGCGGCAGCACGTGGATCCAGAAGTCGCCCTCGACCGGCGCCAGCGCGAACAGTCCCAGCCCCGCCGCCGCCAGCAGCAGGCCCGTAACCATCGGCCAGCGGATGCCGAACCGGGTCACGGTGATCGCCGACAGCTTGTATGAGAAGGCGCCCATGATCAGGTTGCCCGGCAGGAACGCCAGGCCCACCTGCATCGGCGTGTAGCCTAGCACCAGCTGCAGATAGAGCGCCGACAGGAAGAACCAGGCGAACATAGCCGCCGCCCACAGCACCGCGACCACGTTGGCGGTAGCGACGTTGCGCGAGGCGAACACGTCGAGCGGCATCAGCGGTTCGCGCGTTTTCGTCTCCCAGGCCAGGAAAGCGCCCAGCAGGACGACCCCCGCCGCGATGAACCCCCAGGTCACGGGCGAGGCCCAGCCGACCTGCTCGCCGCCCACTATGCCGTAGACCGCCAGCATGATCGCGGCGGTGACCAGCGCCGCGCCGACGACGTCCAGCCGCGGCCGGGTCTCCGGCGCGCGGTCCGGCGGCAGCAGCTTCAGCGCCAGCGCCCAGACCGCCAGGCCCACCGGCAGGTTGATCAGGAACACCCAGCGCCAGTCGAGCAGGCCCACGATCAGCCCGCCCAGCAGCACGCCCACGCTGCCGCCGCCGGCCGATATGAAGCCGAAGTAGCCCATGGCCCGCACCCGCGCCGGCCCGTCTGGGAACAGCTGCATGATCAAGGCGAGCGCCACCGCCCCCACCACCGCGCCGACAACCCCTTGCGCGGCGCGCGCCACGATCAGGACCTCGCGCGTCGGCGCCAGGCCGCAGGCCAGCGAAGCGATGGTGAAGCCGATCACCCCGTAGATGAACAGCCGCCTCTGGCCGTAGAGGTCCGCCAGCCGCCCGCCCAGCAGCAGGAAGCCGCCGAAGGTCAGCAGGAAGGCGTTGACCACCCAGCTCAGCCCCGCCTCGTCGAAGCCCAGCTGGGTGCGCACCGAAGGCAGGGCCACGTTCACGATCGTCGAGTCGAGCACGATCATCATGTCGCCCAGGCACAGGGTCGCGAACGCCAGCCAGGCGGCGCGGCCCACGTCCCCAGGTCGGGCGGCGGCCTTCCCGGCCGGTTCGGTCGTCATCGCGGATCCCCCGTCTGCGGCTCACCTACCCCAGGACGAACGAACGGGTCGAGGGCCGACAGCGCGGGACCGAGCCTAGCCGCGGCCCGACTTCAGCTTCGCTCAGCTCCTCGCCGACAGGGCTTGCCGCCGGGGCGCGGCTCGGCTTGAAGTCCGGTGATGACTCAGCAAGCGCATTCGGCCGGGATTCTGCCCTGCCAGTCGATCGAGGCCCTGATCGGCGATCAGGCGATCACGACCCTGACCCCCTTCGACCACGACCAGGTGCAGCCCGCCAGCCTGGACCTGCGGCTGGGCCGCCGCGTCTGGCGGGTGCGGGCCTCGTTTCTGCCCGGCCGCCGCGCGGTGGCCGAGCGGGTCAAGGACGTGGCCATGCACCAGCTCGACCTGACGCAGGGCGCGGTGCTGGAGAAAGGCTGCGTCTACATCGCCGAGCTGCAGGAAGGGCTGAAGCTGCCGCCCGGCGTCTGCGCGCGGGCCAATCCGAAAAGCTCGACCGGCCGGGTCGACGTGTTCGTGCGCCTGCTGACCGACTTCTCCTCATCCTTCGACGACGTGGCCGAGGCTTACGCCGGCCCGATGTACGTGGAGATCGCGCCCCAGACCTTCTCGGTGCTGGTGCGCACCGGCACGCGGCTGAACCAGCTGCGGCTGAAGCGCGGGGAGCCCGCCAAGCTGTCGACCCGCAACGTCGGAGTGGATCTGACCGGCGATCTGGCGGGATTCCGCGCCCGGCGGCACGCGCCGGTGGTGGACCTGGACCTGGAGGACGGCCACGACCCGCGCGATTACTGGCAGCCGCTGGAGCCGCGCGGGGGCGAGCTGCTGCTGGATCCCGGCGAGTTCTACATCCTGGCGTCCAAGGAGGCGGTGGAGATCCCGGTGCTGGAAGCCGCGGAGATGACCCCGATCGACCCGGCCGTGGGCGAGTTCCGGGTGCACTACGCGGGCTTTTTCGATCCCGGCTTTGGCACCGAGGAGGCGGCCGGGCGCGGCTCCAAGGCGGTGCTGGAGGTGCGCAGCCACGAGACTCCGTTCCTGCTGGAGGACGGCCAGACGGTGGCGCGGCTGGTTTACGAACCGCTGACCGACCGCCCCGCGCGGCTCTACGGTCAGGACGGCTCCCACTACCAGCGGCAGGGGCTGAAGCTGTCCAAGCATTTCCGCGCCTGGTGACTGTGGCCTCGAGGCGCTAGGCGCGCGGGAGGCGCGCGGCTAGCGTGGCCGTTCGCCGGTCGAGGTCGTCCATGTCGCTCCGCAAGCTTTTCCGCACCGGGCTCGGTTTCGCCGCCGCCGCCCTGTTCGCCCTCGCCCCGTCGCTGGCGGCGGCCGCTCCGCCGCTGTGGGCGGTGAAGGACGAGAACTCCACCATCTACCTGTTCGGCACCGTGCACCTGCTGCCCGAAGGCACGCAGTGGCGTACGCCGGCCTACGACAAAGCCTACGCCGAAGCGCAGGCGGTCTGGCTGGAGACGCCGGTCGGCGAAAGTCCGGAAGCGCGTCAGGCGATGGAGTCGCTGATCGTCGATTACGGCTACGATTTCGAGCACAAGCTGTCCAAGCGCCTTAGCCGCAAGGACTACGCGCGGGTGACCGCGGCGCTGAAGCCGCTCGGCATGGACAAGAAGACGCTGGAGGGCATGCGGCCATGGCTGGCTGGGCTCATGATCACCTTCTCCGGATACATGGAGCAGGGGCTGTCGCCCGAAGCCGGGGCCGACCAGCAGATCGAAACCGCGTCGGCGGAGACCGGCAAGCCGCTGCGCTACTTCGAGACCAACGAGGAGCAGATCCGGTTCTTCGCCGACCTGTCGCCCGAGGCCGAGCTGCAGTTCCTGAACGACGTGCTGGAAGAGATGGACACGGGGGCGGAGGCCGCCCAGGCCATGACCGACGCCTGGGTGGCGGGCTCGGAAAGCGAGATGGTCGCCCTGTTCGTCGAAGCCATGCGCCATGAGCGCCCCGAGCTGTACGAGGCGATCCTGCGCGGACGCAATCACCGCTGGGCAGAGACCCTGGAGCGGGAGATGCGCGGCGAGGGCGTGGCCATCGTCAACGTCGGCGCCGCCCACATGGTCGGCGAGGACGGCCTGCCCGCCCTGATGAAGGCCCGAGGGTTCACCGTGGAGCGGGTGCAGTAGGCGAGGCTGTACAGCATGCTTGACACCGCGCCGGCGGACCTGTAAAGCACCTTTGTCAACACGACGGGGGAGCTTTACAGATGCCCGACGAAATCCCGAGACGAAGGCTCAGCCCTGCGGCCCTGCTGGGGCTGGCGGTCGGGGTCGCGGCCGTGGGCGGCGCCGTGGGCGCCCTGACCGACGACGCCGACGGGCTGCTACGCGGCGCTGGTAGCGTCATGGCGCTGGCGAGCGCCGCCGGAGCGATCTGGCTGACGCTGCTGCACTGGCGCCGCCTCGACGAGGCCGCGCGCGAGGCGCACAAGGCCGCTTGGTACTGGGGCGGCTCCGCCGGCCTGGCTGTGGCCGGCGTCGTGACCGGCGTGTTCCTGGCGCGGCCCGAGACCCCGATGCCCTGGCGCCTGGGGGACGGCGACGCCGGCCTGGTGGCGACCGGACTGCTGCTGTGCGCCGCCGCCCAGATGATCGGCTACCTGGTCGCCTGGGCCTGGTGGTGGCTGGTCAGGCGGTGATCCGATGAAGAACCGCCTCCGCGTGCTCAGGGCCGAACGAGCCTGGAGCCAGGCCGATCTGGCCCTCCGCCTGCAGGTCTCGCGCCAGACCGTCAACGCCATCGAGACCGGCAAGTACGACCCGTCCCTGCCGCTCGCCTTCAAGATCGCCCGGCTGTTCGACATGCCGATCGAAACCATCTTCCAGGCCGACGAGGCCTGATCCCCGACTTTCAAGGAGTACAGACGATGAAGAAGCTGCTCGCCTCCCGCGTCGCCCACCGGGCGCTCGGCCTCGCGCTCGGCGCGGTCATGTCCGCAGGCCTGATGGCCGGCGCCGCCCGGGCCGAACCGGCCATGTGGGTGGTCAAGGACAAGGACTCCACGATCTACATGATCGGCACCGTCCACCTGCTGCGCCAGGAGACCGCCTGGAAAACGCCGAAGATCGAAAAGGCGCTGGCCGACTCCAAGGAGCTCTGGCTGGAGATCGTCGACGTGGACAACGAGGCGGCCATGCAGCCGCTGATCATGAAGCACGGCGTGGACCAGCAGAAGCCGCTGTCGTCCAAGCTGACCGACGCCCAGAAGGCCAAGCTGGCCGCCGTTTCCGCCAAGTACGGCCTCAACCCGGCGCAGCTCGAGCCGCTGAAGCCCTGGCTGGTCGGCCTGACCTTCAGCGTCCTGCCGATCCAGAAGGCCGGCTTCGATCCGAACGCCGGGGTGGACCGGGTGCTGAAGGCCGCGGCGGTCAAGGAAGGCGACAAGATCGCCGCCTTCGAGACGACCGAGGAGCAGATCGGTTTCTTCGCCGGCATGGACGAAGCCGAGCAGATCGCCTTCATGGAGTCGGCGCTGGACGACGCGGACCGCGGCGTGGCGGTGCTGGACCAGCTGGCGAACGCCTGGGCGGCCGGCGACGTCGACACCATCGGCAAGGTGATGAACGAGGAGATGAAGGCCGACGCGCCGGAGGTTTACGACCTGCTGCTGACGCAACGGAACATCCGCTGGGCCGAGAAGATCGACCAGCTGCTCGACGGCTCGGGCACCCACCTGGTCGCGGTCGGCGCCGGGCACCTGGCCGGACCGGACAGCGTCCAGGCCCAGCTGAAGAAGCGCGGCATCGAGGCGAAGCGCCACTGATCCGCTCACCGTGGAACGGCCCGGCGCAACGGTTCGCCGGGCCGTTTTTCCTGCTCTTGAAGCCGCCGCCCGATCCGCTAAGTTCGCGCCTCCTCGACGGAACGCGGGTGTAGTTCAGAGGTAGAACGTCAGCTTCCCAAGCTGAATGTCAGGGGTTCGATTCCCCTCACCCGCTCCAGTCCCGGCTCTCTCCGCGCCTTCCCGGAACGCCGCCCTCGCCCCGACCGTTCGGTCGAAAGCGAGCGAGGACTAAAGCGCCATGGCGAACGAGGAGACCTACCGCGCGCCGCAGCCCGGGCCGAACGACCGGCCGGGCGCCAACGCGGCGGAGCTGAAGGCGGACATCAATTCGGGCCGGAGCGCCGACAAGGTCGACGTGTTCGATCCGGCTATGTCGCCGCTGGGTACGGACGACGAGGCCGGCGGCGCGCCGATGCGGCCGCAGGACATCGCCCTGGCCCGCGAGCAGGAGCGCCGCGATCCGGAGGAGAAGTCCTTCGCGCCGACCGACATGAGCGGCTGGGCCTCGGACGGGGCGGTGTCCTCCACCGCCGGCCAGATCGCCCACGAGGAGGGCTCCGAGCGGCGGCTCAGCCCGGCGGTGGCGATCGGACTGGTGGGCGGCGCGGCCCTGCTGGCGCTGGTGTTCGGCGTGCTGGCCTGAGCCGCTGAAAGCCGGGCGTGCGTCCGGCCCGCGGCTGACGTACGTATGACGGCGCATGAACCAGCTCCTGCGCCTGTCGCCGTTCGTGGTCGAAGCTCCCCGGCCGCTGGACCCGGCCAAGTTCCGCGACCCCGCGATCACCGCCCGCGGCGAGCCGCGCGCGCGGGTGGCCCTGGAGGCCCTGCGGACGCTCTGGTTCAACACCGGCACCCTGTGCAACCTGACCTGCCTGAACTGCTACATCGAGAGCAGTCCCCGCAACGACGCGCTCGCCTACCTGAGCCTGGCCGAAGTCGAGGCCTTCCTGGACGAGGCGACGGCGCTGGACCCGCCGCCCGTGGAGATCGGCTTCACCGGCGGCGAGCCGTTCATGAACCGCGACATCCTGCCGATGCTGGATGCGGCCCTGTCGCGCGGCTTCCAGGCGCTGGTGCTGACCAACGCCATGCGGCCGATGCGGCGGTTCGAGGCCGGGCTGCTGGCGCTGAACGCCCGCCACGGCTCGCGCCTGACGCTGCGGGTCAGCCTGGACCACCACGGCCGCGCCCTGCACGAGGCCGAACGGGGCCCGCGCAGCTGGAAGCCCGCCATCGACGGCTTGGCCTGGCTGGCCCGCAACGGCTTCTCCCTGGCGATCGCCGGCCGCAGCGCCCCGGGCGAGCGGGAGGAGACCGCCCGCGCCGCGTACGACGAGCTGTTCCGGGGGCTCGACCTGCCCGTCGACGCCTTCGACCCCGGGCGGCTGGTGCTGTTTCCCGAGATGGACGCGCGCGTCGACGTGCCGGAGATCACCGAGGCCTGCTGGGGCATACTCGGCAAGCGCCCCACCGAGGTGATGTGCGCCTCCAGCCGCATGGTGGTCCGCCGCAAGGGCGCCGCGGCCCCGACGGTGGTCGCCTGCACCCTGCTGCCCTACGACCCGGCGTTCGAGCTGGGGCCGACGCTCAGGCACGCGGCCGGGGCGGTGGCGCTGAACCACCCGCACTGCGCCACGTTCTGCGTGCTGGGCGGGGCCAGCTGCTCGGCCGGCTAGAGCTCCGGCCCGGTGGAGATTTCCACCCGCGCGCCTTTGGCGTAGACCGCCAGACGCGCGCAATGCGCGGCAGAGCTTCATCGGGGGAGCCGCTTGCAACCGACGCTCACAGCACCAACGAGATCGCACGCGCCGGAGGCGCGCGCATGAGCGCCCCCGTTCACATCGGCATCGCCGGCGCGCGCGGGCGCATGGGCCGCGCGGTGTCCCAGGTGCTGGAACAGCGCGACGGCTCGATCGTCGCCCTGCGGTTCGACCGCGGCGAGGAGCCGGACCTGAACCACTGCGACGTGGTGATCGACTTCACCACCCCCGAAGCCTCGGTCGCCCTGGCCGAGCGCTGCGCCGCGACCGGTCGTCCGGCTCTGGTGATCGGCTCCACCGGCTTCACGCCCGAGCAGAACGCGGCGGTGGCCGAGGCCGCGAGCCGCCTGGCGATCGTCAAGAGCGGCAACTTCTCGCTGGGCGTGAACACCCTGATCGGCCTGGTCGAGCAGGCGGCGCGCAAGCTGTCGGAGCAGGCGTGGGACGTGGAGGTGTTCGAGGCCCACCACCGGCGCAAGGCCGACGCGCCGTCGGGCACCGCCCTGATGCTGGGCGAGGCGGCCGCACGAGGACGCGGCGAGGCGCTGGAGGCGCTGCGCGCGGGGCCGCGCGAGGGGATCACCGGCCCGCGTCAGGCGGGGAGCATCGGCTTTTCGGTGATGCGCGCCGGCGGGATCGTGGGCGAACACGCGGTGGTGTTCGCCGCCGAGGACGAGATCCTGACACTGTCCCACTCCGCCCGCGACCGCTCGCTGTTCGCCCGCGGCGCGGTGGAGGCGGCGCTGTGGGCCGCGGGCCGCGCGCCGGGGCTCTACGACATGCAGGACGTGCTGGGGTTCAGATAAGGAAACGGGCGGGGATCGCTCCCCGCCCGCTCCGGTCCTGAGTGTCTGTTCTTAAGGCTGCGCGTCAGGCGGCCTTGAGGACGTTCTTCTTCACGAAGAAGAACACCGAAATCACGATCAGGAAGCCGACGAAGGTCGCCGCCGTCGAGATCAGGAACTCCGGCGAGATCAGGTTCGGCAGCTGGAAGCGGCCGCCGCCCAGCACCGGGATCATCACCGCCACCAGAATCTGGAACACGACCGCGCCCAGCGCCATCGCCCAGATCTGTTTCCACTGCTTCATCAGCACCGCCGCGATCAGGGCGATGACCAGGGCCGCGACCTGCGAGTTGACCGTCGCAAAGCCGGTCTGCAGGAAGTCGTAGGCTCCGCCCAGATAAGGTTGCACGCTTTCCATGAACTATCCCTCCAGCTCTTTCCCCCGAGCTTAACCGCACGTTTACCACGATAAACCCGGAACTCGCCAGAGCCCCGCTTGTCGGCCGCCGATCCGTTAGTTGCAGCGAGCGCTCAGCCGACCTGTGCGCGGTGGGCCAGGAAGGCGTCGGCGAGGACGCAGGCGGTCATGGCTTCGACGACGGGCGGGGCGCGGACGCCGACGCAGGGGTCGTGGCGGCCCTTGGTGGAGACCTCGACCTCGTTTCCGTCCACGTCGACGCTGCGGCGGGGGGTCAGGATGGAGGAGGTGGGCTTGAAGGCGACGCGGGCCGTCACCGATTGGCCGGTGGAGACGCCGCCCAGCACGCCGCCCGCGTGGTTGGACAGGAACACGGGCCCGTTTTCGCCCGCGCGCATCTCGTCGGCGTTGTCTTCGCCGGAGAGTTCGGCGGCGGCGAAGCCCGCGCCGATCTCGACCCCCTTGGCGGCGTTGATCGACATCAGCGCCGCGGCCAGGTCGGCGTCCAGCTTGCCGTAGACGGGCGACCCCCAGCCGGGCGGCACGCCGTGCGCCACGACTTCGACCATCGCGCCGGCGGAGGAGCCGCGCTTGCGGGTCTCGTCGAGAAACGACTCCCAGACGTGCGCGGTCTCCGCGTCCGGGCAGAAGAAGGGATTGTTCGCGGTCTCCGCCCAGTCCCAGCGCGCCCGGTCGATCCGGTGCGGACCGATCTGGACCAGGGCGGCGCGCACCGCGACGTCCGCGCCCAGCACCTTACGCGCCACCGCGCCGGCGGCGACGCGGCAGGCGGTCTCGCGAGCGGAGGAGCGGCCGCCGCCTCGCGGATCGCGCACGCCGTACTTGGCGGCCCAGGCGTAATCGGCGTGGCCGGGGCGGAAGACGCGGGCGATCTCCGAGTAGTCCTTGGACCGTGCGTCGACGTTTTCGATCAGGATGGAGATCGGGTGGCCGGTGGTCACGCCCTCGTACACGCCGGACAGAATGCGGGCCTGGTCGGGTTCGCGCCTCTGGGTGACGAAGCGGCTGGTCCCGGGCTTGCGGCGGTCGAGCTCGACCTGAACGTCGGCTTCCGACAGCGGCAGGCCGGGCGGGCATCCGTCGATCACGCAGCCGATCGCCGGCCCGTGGCTCTCGCCCCAGGTGGTGACGCGGAACAGACGTCCGAAGGTGTTGTGCGACATCGCCCCGGCTTAGCCGACCCGCGCGCGGCCGACAAACTTGCCGGACGGCCCGCCGGGCGCACATAACCGGTCATGAGCCGTTCCCTGCTGCCGCCCAGCCCCTCCGAACGCGAGTACGAGGCCGCCCACGTCGGCAACGCCGACGAGTCGATCTTCGCCCTGCAGGAGCCGTTCGCCCTGTTCGAGCAGTGGCTGGCCGCGGCGCGCGAGAAGGAGCCGAACGACCCCAACGCCATGGCCGTGGCCACCGCCGACGCCGACGGCCTGCCGGACGTGCGCATGGTGCTGCTGAAGGGCTTCGACACCGACGGCTTCGTCTTCTACACCAACACCGAAAGCGCCAAGGGACGGCAGCTGGCGGGCAATCCGCAGGCGGCGCTGCTGTTCCACTGGAAGTCGCTGCGCCGGCAGGTCCGCATTCGCGGGCCGGTGTCGCCGGTGAGCGCGGAGGAGGCCGACGCCTACTTCCGCACCCGCGCCCGCGACAGCCGGATCGGCGCCTGGGCGTCGGACCAGTCGCGCCCGCTGGAGAGCCGCTTCGCGCTGGAGAAGCGCATCGCCGAGTACGGGCTCAAGTTCGGCCTGGGCGAGCCGCCGCGCCCGCCGCACTGGTCCGGCTACCGGGTGGCGCCGCTGAGTTTCGAGTTCTGGCGCGACCGGCCGTTCCGCCTGCACGACCGGCTGACGTTCCGGCGGGCCTCCACGAGCGAAGCCTGGGCGCGGGAGCGGCTGTACCCTTAAGCCGCCGCCTCGGCCGGCGCGCGGACGGCGTAGCGGGCGAGGAAGGTCTCGACCGCCTCGTCGCAGATCTGCTCGATCGGGCGTTCGGCGCGGGTCTCGTCGCCGGTGACCATGGGCACCACGAAGCAGGGGTGCTCGATCATGCCCATCAGCTGCCCGGCCGCCCAGGAAGGCTTGGTCACCCGCACGCGGCCCTCGTCCTGCAGGCGCTTCAGCACGGTCATCAGGTAGCCGCCGAATTCGCTGCGCCCGCGGTCGTAGAAGTGGCGCGCCACCGACTCGAAGCGCCGCCGCTCCGACGCGACCAGGCGGAACACCGACCGGACGAACGGGTCGCTCATGAACCGGGCGTAGGCGATGGCGAAGCCGCGCAGCTGGCTGATCCCGTCGCCGCCGATCCCGGCGGCCTGATCGATCAGGCGCGAGAACTCCTTCGCCGCCTCCTCGACCACCGCCTTGAACAGGTCGGCCTTGCCGGGAAAGTAGGCGTAGAGGGTGGCGGTGGAGACGCCGGCGTCGCGCGCCACCGCCTCCATCCCGGTCCCGGAATATCCCTCGAGCATGAACAGGCGGCGTGCGGCGGCGAGGATGTCGCCGCGCTTCCGCTCGGAGCGCAGGTCGCGCCCGTCGCAATAGGCCATGTCCTTCCACCGCCGCGGCGCCTCCCCCGAGCGCGCTTTGCGACGGCCCTCTCTCCTGAAAGCCCTGAGATTAACTTTTATTCACCCGGCCAGTGTCCGCAAGCCGACAGTGGCTCGCCCGCCACGACGAAGGCGCGAGTGGTGCAGCACGGCCACGCCGTGTAGAGCGGCGGCATGACCTCGCCTGCCCCTCAGAACGGCTACGAGCGCGCCTTCGCCCGGTTGAGCGCACAGGCCGAGCGCGTGATCGATACGCCCTGCGCGGCGGTGTTCCTGACCGGCGGCGAGGCCCTGAAACTGAAGAAGCCGGTCGACTTCGGCTTTCTGGATTACTCGACCCTGGAACGGCGGCGCTGGGCGGCGGGGCGCGAGCTGGAGTTCAACCGGGCCACCGCGCCGGACGTGTACCTGGGCGTGATCGAGGTCGAGGGGGAGCCGGTGGTGCGCATGCGCCGGTTCGACGAGGCCGCGGTGCTGGCGAACCGGCCCGAGGCCTGCGACGGCGCGCTCGCCGAGGCGCTGGGCCGCGCCGTCGCCCGCTTCCACCGGCAGGCGCCGGTCACCGAAGAGGGGGGCGCGGGCGCGATCGAATACGTGCTGGGCTCCAATGCCGGGCTCCTGCGCGAGGGGGGCGACGTGCTGGGCTCCGAGGCGGTCGAGGCTCTGGTCGTCGACAGCCGCGCCGCGTTCGAGCGGGTCGCGCTGCTGCTGGAGCGCCGGCGCGCCGCGGGCCTGTCGCGCCGCTGCCATGGGGATCTGCACCTGGGCAACATCTTCGTCGAGGACGGGCGTCCGGTGCTGTTCGACTGCATCGAGTTCAACGACACCCTGAACCGCATCGACGTCCTGTACGACCTGGCCTTCCTGCTGATGGACCTGTGCTTCGTCGGTCGGCTCGAGGCGGCGAACCGGGTGATGAACGCCTGGGCCGACGAGGCGGCGAGGAGCTTCGGCGAGGCGGGGTTCACGGGGCTAATGGCCCTGCCGCTGCTGCTGTCGGTACGCGCGGGGGTGCGCGCTCACGTGAGCCTGAAGGCCGACGATCCGGCCCAGGCGCGGCGCTATCTGCAGGCGGCGCGGGCGTTCCTGGAGCCGGCTCCGCCGTCGGTGCTGGCGGTGGGCGGGCTGTCGGGTTCGGGCAAGACCACCTTCGCCCGCGCCCGCGCGCCCGACCTGGGGCCCGCGCCCGGGGCGATGCTGCTGCGTTCGGACGAGATCAGGAAGCGGATGTGGGGCGCCGGCCCGCTCGACCGGCTGCCGCCCGAAGCCTATGCGCCGGGGGAAAGCGGACGGGTGTACGCGCGGATGTTCGAGGAGGCGGCCCTGTGCCTGACCGTCGGCCGGGCCGTGGTGCTGGACGCGGTGTTCCTGCGGCCCGAGGAGCGCGACGCCGCCGAGACCCTGGCGCGGGATCACGGCGTGCCCTTCGAGGGCGTGTGGCTGGACGCGCCGCCCCAGGTGATGCGGGCGCGGATCGACGCCCGCACCGGCGACGCCTCCGACGCCGACGGGGCGGTGCTGGAAGAACAACTGACCCGCGATCCCGGCGAAATCCGCTGGACGCGCAGGCCTGGGCCGTAGTCATCTGGCGGTCTTGCGACGGGGGAGTCGATGCAGGCGTTCACGCGGCGAGCCGCCTTGCTCGGAGGCGCCGCCCTGGCGGCCGCTCCCACAGCCGCCTTCTCGGCCGGCCGGCGACTGGAAATTCCATTCAAGGTCACGCTCAACCGGCCCTGGACGGCGCTGACGATCAACGGCGAGGGTCCGTTCCGCTGCCTGATCGACACCGGCGCGAGCGGGTTCGCGATCAGCGACGCGATCGCCCGACGGCTGAAACTGCCGGTGTCGCGCACCGTCACCGCCCAGGCGGCGGTCGGCAAGGTGAGGATGTCCAGCTACAACGTCCGCGAGGTGGTGGTCGGCGGGGCGGTGAAGGACCGCGACATCTACGTGCTCGGATGGGACGTGCCCGAGGACGCCTTCATCGTCGGCATCGTGCCCGCATCGCTGTTCGCGCTGGCCAGCATGGGCATGGACTTCGACAAGGGGACCATGACCGTAGCGCCGCCGCGCTCGTTCAAGCTGCCCGACCACGAGGAGCTGCCCTCGGTGTCCAGGCCGATCCTGGGCAAGGGCGGGGTGGCGCTGGAGGAGATGTCCGGCCAGATGGCCGGCCACGTCCAGACCCTGGCGGAAGATTACGACCCGCGCCCCACGATCAGGGCCGAAATCGACGGCGCGCCGGTCAAGCTGTTGCTCGACACCGGGGCGGACTCCGCCCTGTTCCTGTTTCCCGACTACGTGAAGCGGGCCGGGCTGTGGGACCGCTACCCGCGCTGGCGAGAGGGGGTCTCTTCGGGCATCGCGGGGCTGTTCGAAACCCGCTTGGTGCGCGGCGTGAACCTGAAGCTCGGTTCGTTCCAAATTTCGCGCCCGGTCATGCTGCTGGGCGATCCGGCCGACGTGGGCCGCGACGGGTTCAAGGAAGCCGACGGGGTGATCGGGACGGAGATCCTGCGGCGCTTCTCCTTCGCCACCGACCCGCAGGACCAGAAGGTCTGGCTGAAGCCCAACGCCGCCTTCGCCGAGCCGATCCGCTACGACCGCTCCGGCCTGTCGCTCGAGCGCGTCGAAGGCCGGATCACCGTGACGGCGGTGGAGGAGAAGAGCGCCGCCCATCGGGCCGGACTGCTGCAGGGCGACGTGATCGCCGCCTTCGCCGGCGAGGGCGGTTACGAGGGGCTGCTGTGGGCGTTGCAGGGGCCGGCCGGCTCGGTGGTCGACCTGCTGGTCGAGCGCGAGGGCGCGCGCACCGAACTGGGGCTGAGGCTGCTGGAGCGTCTCTGAACGCGGAGCGCGCCACCGTTCCGTTGCTTATCGCCGTTCAGCCCTCTAGCTTCTAGGTCAAGCGCCGAGGTCAGACGGGCGCACGGGAGGACGTCGTATGCGCGGGTTGATGCAGGACTGGCCGCTGACCGTCGACAGGATCCTGGACCACGCCAGGATCTGGCACGGCGATCGAGAGGTGGTGACCCGCACGGTCGAGGGGCCGATCCACCGCACCACCTACGCCGAGATCCACGACCGCGCCAAACGCGTGTCCACCGCGCTGAAGGGCTGGGGGATCAAGCTCGGCGACCGGGTGGCGACGCTGGCCTGGAACACCCACCGGCACATGGAGGCCTGGTACGGGATCATGGGCATCGGGGCGGTCTGCCACACCCTGAACCCGCGCCTGTTTCCCGAGCAGCTGGTCTACATCATCAACCACGCCGAAGACCGGATCATCTTCGTCGACCTGACCTTCGTGCCCCTGCTGGAGGCCGTGCTGCCGCACTGCCCCACGGTCGAGCGCGTGATCGTCATGACCGACGAATGGAACATGCCGCAGACCAAGCTGCCGCGCGCCGACTGCTACGAGCGGGTGGTGAAGGAGAGCAGCGCCGACTGCGCCTGGGGCGGCTTCCCCGAGGATACGGCCTGCGGGCTCTGCTACACCTCCGGCACGACCGGTAACCCGAAGGGGGTGCTGTACTCGCACCGGTCGAACTTCATCCACACCCTGCTGGGCCTCCAGACCGACGTGCTGGGCACCTCGGTGCAGGACACCATCCTGCCGGTGGTGCCGATGTTCCACGCCAACGCCTGGGGCGTGGCGTTCGGCGCGCCGGCGGTGGGCTCCAAGCTGGTGCTGCCGGGCGCGCGGATGGACGGCCAGTCGATCTACGAACTGCTGGAGACCGAGAAAGTCACCTATTCGGCGGCTGTGCCGACCGTGTGGCAGATGCTGCTCCAGCACCTCCAGTCCAGCGGGCTGAAGCTGTCGACCCTTAAGAAGGTGACCATCGGCGGCTCGGCCTGTCCGGAGAGCATCATTCGCGCCTTCCACGACGACTACGGCGTGGACGTGATGCACGCCTGGGGCATGACCGAGACCTCGCCGCTGGGCACCGTCTGCGCGCTCACGCCGGAGATCGCCGCCCTGCCGTTCGACAGGCAGATGCCGACCCGGCTGAAGCAGGGCCGCCCGCCGGTCGGCATCGAGCTGAAGCTGAAGGACGACGCCGGCAAGACCCTGCCGCACGACGGCTCCACCTTCGGCCACCTGATGGTGCGCGGTCCGACCGTCGCGGGCGCCTACTTCAAGGGCGAGGGCGGGACCATCCTGGACGTCGAGGGCTTCTTCGACACCGGCGACGTCGCCACCGTCGACACCGCCGGCTACATGCAGATCACGGACCGCGCCAAGGACGTGATCAAGTCCGGCGGCGAGTGGATCAGCTCCATCGACATCGAGAACATCGCCATGGGTCACCCCAAGGTGGAGCTGGCGACCGTGATCGGCGTGCCCCACCCCAAGTGGGACGAGCGGCCGCTGCTGATCGTCAAGCCGCGCGCGGGCCAGCAGCCGACCAAGAGGGAGATGCTGGACCACCTGCAGGGCAAGATCGCCAAGTGGTGGATGCCCGACGACGTGGCCTTCGTGGACGACATCCCGCTGGGCGCC
Organism: Caulobacteraceae bacterium; assembly: GCA_035628275.1. GTDB lineage: Bacteria > Pseudomonadota > Alphaproteobacteria > Caulobacterales > Caulobacteraceae > DASPKD01. Next base: position 53,392 of record DASPKD010000056.1, read on the forward strand.
ACCGGCAAAATCGACAAGAAGGTGATGCGGGAGCGGTTCAAGGACCACAAGCTGCCCGAGCCGGTCCGCTGAGGACGGACGGGCGTCCGGGGAGGGGAGCTACACCATGGCCGACACCAGCAAGGGCGCGCGCCACCTCGTCCGCACCGCGCTCGCCATAGCCCTGATCGCGCCGCTGCTGGTGCTGGCGGGCGCGATCGCCACCCGCGCCGGGTGGGTGGACTGGAAGACCGGCTTCGGCGTCTGGACGGTCGACTGGGCGCCCAAGGCGGCGATGGTCGGGCTGGGCGCGGGGGTGCTGGCGGTGCTGTTCGCCTTCGCCGCGCCGAAGCGGCTGCTGCCCCTGGCCGTGGTCGCCGTCCTGATCCCGGGCCTGACCCTGCTGGGCTTCCAGCGGTTCCGCGCCAAGGCCGAGAGCCTGCCGCCGATCCACGACGTGTCCACCGACTGGGCGGAACCGCTCAGCTTCTCCGACACGATGATGAAGGCTCGCGCCGGCGCCGCAAACCCGGTGGAGCCCGACCCGGTGGTCGGGCTGATGAAGCGCCCCGCCTTCAAGAAATGGGAGGGCCGCCGCATCGCCGAGATCAACGCCGAGACCTGCCCGGGCGCCCGGCCGGTTCCGCGCCTGGTCGAGCCCGAGGAGGTCGCCCGCGTGCTGGAGAAGAACGGCGTGCAGGTGATCGGCCAGGCCCCCTGGCGCGTCGAGGGCACGCACGAAAGCCTCTGGTACGGCTTCAAGGACGACGTGATCGTGCGCATGCGGCCGGGCCGCACCGACGTCCGTTCGGTCAGCCGCGTCGGCGGCTCCGACCTGGGCGCCAACTGCGGGCGGGTGACGAAAATCGTGCAGGCGCTATCTGGGAAATAACTCCGCGGGGATGAGCGGATCGCGGGTCAGCCGGTAAGCGCTCCCCATCTCAGGCTCGCCGTCCGTCGCCGCCACGCCGGTACGCACCAAACCGATCAGGTGCGCCAGCACCGAATGCGCCGCCGCCGGCCACAGCCGACGGTCCACCTGGGCGTAGAGCACGGGCACCATCTGCGCGATCGTACGGTCGCCGGCCCTCAGCCGCTCGACGATCTGCGCCTCGCGCGCCTTGCGATGGGCGAGGTAGGCCTTCAGGAACGGCTCCGGCTCGGTCACCGGCGGGCCGTGGGTCGGCCACAGGGTCGAGAAGCCCCGCGCGATCACCTTCTCCAGGCTGGCGTAGTAGGCGGCCATGTCGCCGTCCGGCGGGCCGATCACGGTGGTGGACCAGCCCATCACGTGGTCGCCGCTGAACAGGGCGTTCTCCTCGATCAGGGCGAAGGCCAGGTGGTTGGAGGCGTGGCCGGGGGTGGCGACGGTCTCCAGCGTCCAGCCCGGCCCTGAGAACCGGTCGCCGTCGCCGATCGTCACGTCCGGCCGGAAGCCGCCGTCGTCGCCTTCCTCCAGGGTCATGCCGTGGGCGCTCGGGGCCGCGGGCGGACGGGCGGCGTAGACGGTCGCCCCGGTCGCCTCGGCGAACGGGCGGGCGAGGGGCGAGTGGTCCAGGTGCGTATGGGTGACCAGCACGTGCGTCACCCGCTCGCCCTCCACCGCCGCCAGCAGCGCCTGCAGATGGGCGGGATCGTCCGGGCCGGGGTCGATGACCGCCACCTCCCCTCGTCCGACGATGTAGGTACCGGTGCCGGTGAAGGTGAACGGGCCGGGATTGTCCGCCACCACCCGCCTGATCAGCGGCGAGACCTGGTCCGCGCGCCCGTAGGCGAAGTCGAAATCGCGCACGAAAGGGATCATGGGCGCGCGGCCCGGCTCTTGCGATCAGACGCCTCGACCCAGTTCCCGGAGGCTTTCATGGCGATCGCGGCCACCCTTTTCGTCTCAAAACGGCTCCAGAAGATCACGGCGGCCTTCTTCTGTCTCACGGCGCTCCAGTTCGTCGTCGCCAGCTGCACGCCCGAGCCGTCGCTGGGCCTGTACGGCGCCCGGGTGCCGATCACGCGGTGATGTTCCTCCTTCTCCCGGACGGGAGAGGGAAAGGCTGAGCGTAAGCTCAGCCAGGGCGAGGGCGACGGCGGGTTCAGGACGAGGAGCCGCCGTATCCCTCATCCTCCCGCGCGGACCTTCGCGCCGGCGCGCTCCGGTGCGCGGGACCCTCCTTTTCCCGGACGGGAGAAGGAAGTCAAACCACCGGCGACAGGTCGTATCCCGCCCCGGCTCCCAGGGACAGCAGCTCCTCGCGCGACCGCTCGCCGGAAGCCGCCTGGCCCATGGCCCAGGTCATGATCGAGCGGGTGCCGGACTTGCACCAGGCCAGCACCGGGCCGTCCGCCTCGGCGACCGCCGCGCGCACGGCCTCGGCCTGCTCGGCCGTGGGCCGGCCGCGCACCGGCACGGCGACATAGGTCAGGCCCGCCGCCCGCGCCGCCTGCGCCAGAGCCTCGCCCTCGGGCTGCCCCGGCTCCTCGAAGTCCGGCCGGTTGTTGATCACGGTGCGGAACCCCATCGCCGCAGCACGCGCCAGATCCTCCGACGCGATCTGCGGCGCGACGGAGAAGCTGTCGGTCACCTTGCGGAACTCGGCCATGGCGGTCCTCTGCGGCTAAGGCTGTTTGATTGACAACCATAGGGGCCGGTGGAAGGGTCGCAACCCCGGCCGCCGCGAGGGGTCGTCAGGGCCGCGTCATGTTGCGTTTCCTTCTCCGTCGCCTGCTGGTCGCCATACCCACCCTGTTCCTGGTGATTACGGTCGCCTTTTTCATGATGCGCGCCGCGCCCGGCGGTCCTTTCGACAGCGACCGCAAGCTGCCGGCCGAAATCCTCAAGAACGTCGAGGCCAAGTACGGCCTCGATAAGCCGCTGCCGGTCCAGTACGCGAACTATCTGTCCGACGTGGTGCGCGGCGACTTCGGCCCGTCGCTGAAGTATCGCGACAAGACCGTGTGGCAGCTGGTGCAGGAGGGCTTTCCGATCAGCGCCAAGATCGGCCTGACGGCCCTGGCGCTGGCCGCGGTGGTCGGGGTCGCCGTCGGGGTGTTCGCCGCCCTGCGCCAGAACCGGGGCGCCGACTACGCCGCGACCGCCGTCGGCGTGCTGGGCGTCACCATCCCGACCTTCGTCACCGCGCCGCTGCTGATCCTGCTGTTCGGCTCGATGCTCGGCTGGCTGCCCAGCGGCGGCTGGAACGAGGGCGCCCTGCTGAACATGATCCTGCCGGTGACGGTGCTCGCCCTGCCGCAGGTGGCGATCATCTCGCGGCTGACGCGGGCGGGCATGATCGAGGTGCTGCGCTCCAACTACATCCGCACCGCGCGGGCCAAGGGTCTGCCCGAGAGCCGGATCGTCACCGAGCACGCGCTCCGCGCCGCCCTGCTGCCGCTGGTCTCCTACCTGGGCCCGGCGATGGCCGGCCTGATCACCGGCTCGCTGGTGGTGGAGCAGATATTCCAGCTGCCGGGGCTGGGCCGTTCGTTCGTGATCGGCGCGCTCCAGCGCGACTACACCGTCGTGATGGGGGTCGTGATCCTCTACGCCACCCTGATCATCGTCCTGAACCTGATCGCGGACCTGCTCTACGCCGTGCTCGATCCTCGGGTGAGGCTGTCGTGAACCGTCCCCCCATGACCATCGGCTCGCCCGCGGGGGCGGAGGCCATGACCAAGGCCGCCCTGAAGGGGCGCAGCCTCTGGGACGACGCGCGGCGCCGGCTGTTCCGCAACAAGGCCGCGGTGTTCAGCATGATCGTGCTGGCCGTGCTGGTCGGCGCGGCGATCTTCGGCCCCGAGCTGACCCCGCACCGCTACGACACCATCAACCGCGAGGACGTCTGGGCGAAGCCCTTCACCGGGACCTACCTGTTCGGCACCGAGTCTTTGGGGCGCGACCTGTTCGCCCGCACCCTTATCGGGCTCAGGGTCTCGCTGGCGGTGGGGATCGTCGCCACTCTCGTGTCGCTGGTGATCGGGGTGCTGTGGGGGGCTACTGCAGGGTTCGTCGGCGGGCGCACCGACGAGCTGATGATGCGCATCGTCGACGTGCTCTACTCGCTGCCGTTCATCTTCTTCGTCATCCTGCTGATGGTCACCTTCGGCCGCAGCTTCATCCTGATCTTCGCCGCCATCGGCGCGGTGGAGTGGCTGACCATGGCGCGGATCGTGCGCGGCCAGACCCTGTCGCTGAAGCAGAAGGAGTTCGTCGAGGCGGCGCGGGCGGCGGGCATGTCGGACGGCGCCATCGTGCGCAAGCACATCGTGCCGAACCTGCTGGGGCCGGTGGTGGTCTACGTCACCCTGACCATCCCGACCATCATCCTGGCCGAGAGCTTCCTCAGCTTCCTCGGCCTGGGCATCCAGGAGCCGCTGACCTCGCTCGGCACCCTGATCTCGCGCGGGGCGCAGAACATGGAGATCGCGCCCTGGGAGCTGATCTTCCCGTCGCTGACCATGGTGCTGACGCTGCTGTGCTTCAACTTCCTGGGCGACGGCCTGCGCGACGCGATCGATCCGAAGGACCGATGAGCCTATTTGTCCCGCTTCACGCGCACCAGCGCCCGGCCGTCGATGCTGGCCAGGTAGCTGTTGGATATGCCGCGCCGGATTTCGACGCGGGAGCCCGCCTTGGGGGCGCTTGCGCCCTGGTCGCGCTCGAGCTGACGCCAGACCTGCCCGTCGGTCATGACCATGATCCACTTGCCGCCTTCGCCCTGGCGCGCGGAGCGGACCTCGAGAGTCACCTTTTCGACCTGCTCGGGGCGGTCTCCACGGTCGAAGATGTTCAAGGCGTCCAGATCGAAGCCGAACGACATGCGTTTGGCTTCGCGGACTTGCCCCTTGTCGACCACCACCAGTTCGCCAGCCTTTTCCGCCTGATCGAGGGCCGCCGCCGCGGCGTCGTAACAGGCGAGGCGCCGCCCGGCGTCGTCGATGATTCGACATGCGGTGAGACGCTCGAACGCCGCCGCCCTAGCCTTGATGTCGGTCTGGGCCGCGGCCGGAAACGCCAGGAGGCTGAAGCCGCAGATCGTCGCCGCAGCGGCGGCGGGCAAATGGTGACGCATGCGTTCGACTCCCTGACCCTCGAGCCCGCATAGAAGAAGACATGCGCCAGTTCCGCAATCTTTTCCTCGCCGCCGTCGCTCTCGCAGCGATCTCTTGCAGCCGCACCGAGGCCGTGCGCCCCGCCTGTCCGGCCGGCGAGCAGTGCCTCCACATCGGCAACGCCTCGGAACCGGTGTCGCTGGACCCGCACAAGGCCTCCGGCACCTGGGAGAACCGGATCATCAGCGACATGTTGGTGGGCCTGACCACCGACGACGCTTCAGGAAAGCCGATCCCTGGCGCTGCGGAGTCGTGGACCACCAGCGCCGACGGACTGACCTGGACGTTCAGGCTCCGCCCCGGCGCGGTGTGGTCGGACGGCGCCCCGGTCACGTCCGAGGACTTCGTCTTCTCCCTGCGCCGGATCATGGATCCGAAGACCGCGGCCGAGTACGCCTCGCTGCTGTATCCGATCCTGAACGCCCAGGAGGTCAACGAGGGCAAGCTGCCCCCCGAACGGCTCGGCGTGCGCGCGGTCGATCCGCTGACCCTCGAGATCCGGCTGAAGAACCCCGCTCCGTTCCTGCCCGAACTGGCGACGCACTACACCATGTATCCGGTGCCCAGTCACAAGGTGAAAGCATTGGGCGACGCCTGGGTGCAGCCGGGCAACTACGTCTCCAACGGCCCCTATACTCTGGCCGCCTGGCGGCTGGGCGATCACGTCAAGACGGTCAAGAACCCGCGCTTCTGGGACGCCGGGAACGTCTGCATCGATCAGGTCTACTATTATCCCACGAACAACGCGATCTCGGCCCAGCGGCGGGTGTTCGCGGGCGAGCTGGACGTCAACACCGACATCCAGTCCAACCAGATCGGCTTCCTGCGGGAGAACCCGAAAACCGCGCCCTTCGTGCGGGTGCACACCTACCTCGGCACGGCCTACCTGGCCTTCAACTCCGGGCCCAAGTCGCAGGTGAAGGCGCTGAAGGACAGGCGGGTGCGCCAGGCGCTGTCCATGGCGATCGACCGCGACTTCATCACCAAGAAGCTGCTGCGCGGGGGCCAGCAGCCCGCCTACAGCCTCGTTCCGCCCGGCGTGGCCAACTACGTGTCGAACGGGCCCAAGGCCTTCTACGCGGGCTGGCCGCTGGAGAAGCGCCAGCGCGAGGCGCGCCGGCTGCTGGCTGAGGCGGGCTACGGCCCGGACAATCCGCTGAAGCTGGAGATCAAGCACCGCAACACGCCCGACCCATCCTTGATGATGCCGGCGATCCAGGCCGACTTCAAAGCCGTGGGCGTGCAGGCGGTGCTGGTGCAGAACGAGACCCAGATCGCCTACCAGTCGTACCGGATCCGCGACTTCGACATCGCCGACGCCGCCTGGATCGCGGACTACAACGACGCCATGAGCTTCCTGTACCTTCAGGACTCGAGCACCGGCCCCCAGAACTACGGCGACTACGCCAATCCGGCGTTCGACGCCCTGCTGGCGAAGGCCAACAATGAGCCGGACGCCGCCCGGCGGGCGCAGTACATGGCCGAGGCCGAGCGGATCATGCTCGACGACGCCCCCATCGCGCCGATTTTCTACTATGTAAACAAGAACCTGGTGAACACGCGCGTGACCGGCTGGGTCGACAACATCGTCGACAAGCACCGCACCCGGTACCTCTGCTTGGGGCGTTCGAACACCGGAGGTTGATTTCGCGTCAACTCCTTGCCGCCCTTGGCCTGTGGCCGGGATGCGACAGCTTTGCGACGAATCGGAGGCGGGGTGGAGTTTGTTCGTTGACCGCCGGGATGTGAGTTCCTTACGCTTCCGTAATCCGGGGGCTGTGCGCCTGCGGGCCAATGTCGCTCAGGTGCTGACGAAGGACGGATCACCCGTTCCGCCTCATCGCCGGGCTCAGGAGGAATGAAGTTGAAAAAGCAAACCATTCGGGAGCGCCTGCTGGCCTCTACGATGATCTGCAGCGCGGCGCTCATGGCGTTCGCGGCCGCTCCTGCGTTCGCGCAGGACGCCGCGGAGGAAGAAGCCGAGTCGGCAGAGATCGTGGTCACCGGCTCGCGCATCGTGCGCTCCGACGTCACGGCGGCTTCGCCCCTGACGGTCGTCACCGGCGAAGAACTGCAGCAGTCCGGCCAGATCTCGATCTCGGAGGTCCTACGTAAGGATCCTGCGGTGTCGGCGGGCGGCTTCGGCCAGTCCTCGATCCTGTCGGGCGGCGGCGCCTCGACCATCGACCTGCGCAACCTCGGCACCAACCGCACCCTGGTGATGGTGAACGCCAAGCGCTACTCGCTGTTCACCGACTCGCTGCAGAACCAGTCCCAGGACCTGGGCTTCCTGCCGATCGGCATGATCGAGCGTGTCGAAATCCTGCGTGACGGCGCCTCGGCCGCCTACGGCGCCGACGCCGTCGCCGGCGTGGTCAACTTCATCATCCGCGACAGCTACGAAGGCCTGCAGCTGAACGCCCTGGCCGGCGTCTCCGACGACGGCGACGGCGCGCAGTACCGCATCAGCGGCCTGTGGGGCGCCAGCTCGGACCGCGGCAACGTGGTGATGGGGCTGGAGTTCCAGCACCGCGACCAGATCCGCCAAGCCGACCGCGACTGGGCGACCAGCCCGGTCCAAGCGATCGGCGGCAGCACCTTCACGATCAACTCAGGCCTGGCGCCGGGCGGTCAGATCGTCGACCGTAACCCCGCCACCGGCACGGCCGCCAGCCTGCTGGCCTGCTTCCCGAACGCGGGCGGCCCCTCGCTGGGCGCCGGCGTCCCGGCCAACTGCCCGCGCTACGACTTCTCGGCGGACCAGACCCTGGTCGGCGCGCGCGACGTCTACTCCATGGCTCTCCACGCCGACTACGATCTCGGCATGGGCATCGAGTTGACCGCGGACGTGATCTACGGCGTGCGTGAGGACGACTTCAACCTGTCGGCCAACCCGATGAGCGCCAACTCGCCGACCGGTCCGTACGTGTCCGGCATCAACGTGCTGGCTTCCAGCTCGACCAACCCCTACGGCCAGGACGTCAGCATCACCTGGCGCCCGACCCGCTACGGCATCCGCAACCAGTACGTGGACGCCAGCCAGCTGTGGGCCTCGGTCGGCCTGAACGGCAAGGTTTTCGACCGGTACAACTGGGAAGTGAACCACACCTGGTCGAAGACCAACGGCAACCAGCAGACCGAGAACGTGTTCAACGTGGTTCGTCTGTCGCGGGTCCTTAACCCGGCGCAGTGCGCCGCCGACCCGGTCTGCAGCAGCCCGACCGTCGGGCCGATCTCGAACATCAACGACCTGCTGTCGCAGACGACGCCTCTGACCGAAGGTCAGCGGAACTACATCTTCTACACCAGCCAGACCACGACCCAGTTCGAGTCGCGCCAGACCGTCGGTCAGATCAGCGGCCCGCTGTTCGCCCTGCCGGCCGGCGACCTGCAATTCGCCTTCGGCCTGGAATATCGTCAGGAAACCGGCGCGAACACGCCGGACGCCATGACCTCCAGCGGCGAGTCGATCGCCAACGCGACCGAGCCGACCCGCGGCGCCTTCGAATCCAAGGAAGCCTTCCTGGAAATCGAAGTTCCGCTGCTGGCGGACATGCCGCTGTTCCAGGACCTGACCCTGAACATGCAGGGCCGTCTGGTCGACTACTCGAACTTCGGCAACGCCGACGTGTACAAGATCGGCCTGAACTGGAAGGTCAACGACGACCTGCGGATCCGTAGCGCGGTGGGCACCTCCTTCCGCGTGCCGGACGTGGTGGAACTGTACGGCGGCGCCGTCCAGACCTTCGCGTTCATCACCGATCCCTGCAACAGCGGTCCGTCGCGTGTCGTCGGCAGCAACCGCGACATCAACTGCACCAACGCGGGCGCTCCTAACCCCTACGCGCAGCCGGCGGCCCAGCTGCGGGCCGAGTCGGGCGGCAACCCGTTCCTGCAGCCGGAAACGGGCGAAAGCTTCACCCTCGGTGCGGTGATCACCCCGACCCTGCTGCCGGGCTTCCGTTCCACGATCGACTACTATCAGTTCCGCGTGGACGGCGCGGTCGGCTCCCAGAGCCTGACCACGGTCCTGAACAACTGCTACGACCTGGCTCCGGCCGCGTTCGCAGCGGCGGCCGCCGACCCGACGAACCTCTGCTACCAGAAGGATCTGCGGGCGTCGGGCAACCTGACCACCCTGGTCAACATTCAGGAAAACCTGAACTACATCGAAACCTCGGGCGTCGACTTCATGGTCGGCTACAAGTTCGACGCGATCCCGTTCCTGCCGGGCTCGCTGGATCTTGAACTCCGTGGTTCGTGGGTCGAGTCCTACGACTCCAACGGTTCGGAAATCGTCGGCGGCATCACCACCGGCGGCACCGTGTTCGCGGTTCCCGAGTGGAAGGCCACCCTCGACGCCGAATGGCGTTTCATGGACTTCTCGGCTCTGTGGAGCACGCAGTTCATTTCGGGAATGGACGATTTCCGCGCCGGCGGTGCGTCGATCGCCGTTCCGAACGTCCTGAACTACTACGGCCCGGACTCGTACTACCTGCACGACCTCGCCGTGCGGTGGAGCCACGAGAACGTGGGTCTGACCTTCGGCGTCTCCAACGTCTTCGACGAGGATCCGCCGTTCGTGCTGAACACCGGCAACAACACGGCGCCGGGCCTGTACGACGTGGTCGGGCGTTACTTCTTCCTCAGCAGCACCGTGAAGTTCTGAGGAACACGTAAGAGTTGCTTATCGGCGGCGGGCTTCGGCCCGCCGCTTTTTTTTGTGGCGCGATCATCGCCGGCGCCCGATCCTCGACGGGTCGCCGCCTTCGCGTCGGATCTCAGAATGTCCAGGCTTTATTCGACCCCCGGAACGCCTCTCGCCGCGCCCGGGCCCCGCGCGGCCTTTGAAGCGGCCATCAGCTCGGGTTATGCGGCGCGTCGCGCAGGGCGGCTGAACGACGCCCTGGTTGCGGCGGAGCAGGCGGTGAAAGCGGCGCCCGCCCGCCCCGAAGGCTGGTTCCTTTACGGATCGACGCTGAGCGAACTTAACAGGTACCAGGAAGCCGTTTCCGCGCTGGAACGATCAGCGGACCTGACGCCCTCCCCCCCCGCCGCCAGAGCGCATGTCCTTGCGGAAAAGGCCCGCGCCCTGGTGGGGGCGTGGCGGTGGGCCGAGGCGGCGGAGGCGGCGCGCCAGTCGATCGCGCTCGGGCCGACGGACCCGGAGGTCAACAACCTGCTTGGGCTGGTCCTAACCCGCATCAAGCGGCTGGAGCCGGCGCTGGACCGGTTGGAAGCCGCCGTCGCGGCCAAGCCCGATCGTGCCGACTTCTGGATGAACTGCGGCCTGGCCCGCTTCTATATGGGGCGGATCGAAGCCGCGGAGGCCGCGTTCGAACAGGCTATCCACCGCGCTCCTAACATGGCCCCAGCCTACCTCGCCCTGTCCAAGCTGAAGCGCTGGACCGCGGTAAGCAATCACGTGGACCGTATCCGGTCGGCTCGCGGCGCCGCCTCCGCCCCGATCGATCGCGCCCGGCTCGGCTACGCCCTGTTCAAGGAGTTGGACGATCTCGGGCGGAAGGAGGAGGCGTGGACGGCGCTCGAGCATTCGGCGTCAGCCGTCGCATCGTTGCGACCTTGGTCCACGGAGCGGGAACAGCGCTTGGTGGAGCGCCTGGAGTCCGCCTTTCCTCCGGCGATGTTCAAACCCGCGCCGCCGCGCCAAGGCGGTCCGCGGCCGATCTTCATCGTCGGGCTCCCGCGATCGGGAACCACGCTGATCGAGCGTATCCTGGCGGCGCACAGCCGCGTGTCGGCCATGGGCGAGTTGCAGACGTTCCGCGTCATCATGAAAGGCGACGGCGTCGATGAAGCGGACCTGATCTCCCCGGAAGCGCTGGACCGGGAATTCCGCTGGGCCAAGGTGGCCCAGACCTACTGGAAAGAAACCGCCTTTCTCGCCGGCCGTTCGCCCCAGGTGATCGACAAGCTGCCGCAGAACCATCTGTTCTGCGGCCCCATCCGCCTGGCTTTCCCCGAGGCGGCGATCATCCATGTCAGGCGCGATCCCATGGACTCGCTGTTCGGCGCCTACAAGGTGCTGTTCGGGCGCGCCTACCCCTGGTCCTACAGCTTTCAAGGCCTGCACGACCACTTCCTGGCCTACCGGCGGCTGATGGATCACTGGCGCGCCTGTCTGGGCGACGGACTGATCGAAGTTTCATACGAAGCGCTGACCGCCAATCCCGAGGCAGAGATCCGCCGGCTGCTGGACCGGTGCGGCCTGCCGTTCGAGGAGGCGTGCCTGTCCCCGCACGAAACCGAAGGCGCGGTCACGACATCCAGCGCCTCGCAGGTGCGCGAGCCGATCAGCCGCAAGTCCGTCGGCGGATGGCGGCGCTACGCCGCCCAGCTCGAACCGCTGCGGCTGATGCTGGAGCGATCCGGGATCGTCGACGCGAACGGCGACCCGCTCGAGCGGTGAGGCCGAGGGCAACGCGCCCTTAATGATTAACGGAGATGCTCGCGCTCGAACAAACCGCGCGGGCGTCCTCTCCCATGTTCCAGATCATCGGCATCGTCGTGCTGTTCGCCATGGTGTTCGGCAGCTACCTGATGGCGGGCGGCAACATGGGGGTGATCCTGCACGCTCTGCCGCACGAGATGATGGCCATCGGCGGCGCGGGCGTCGCCGCCTTCCTGATCGGCAACAAGGTCTCGACCATCAAGGGCACCATGGGCGGCTTCGGCAAGATCTTCGGCGGGCCGAAGTGGAAGGCGTCCGACTACCGCGACCTCCTTTCGCTGCTGTTCCTGCTGACCAAGACCATGAAGTCCAAGGGCGTGATCGCCCTGGAAAGCCACATCGAGCGGCCGGCCGAGAGCACGATCTTCACCCGCTTTCCCAAGATCATGAAGGACCACTTCGCCATCGACTTCATGTGCGACACCCTGCGGATGATGACCATGAACCTGGAGGACCCCCACCAGGTCGAGGACGCGATGGAGAAGCAGCTCGAGAAGCACCACCACGAGGCGCAGATGCCCAGCCACGCGCTGCAGAACCTGGCCGACGCCCTGCCGGCGCTGGGGATCGTCGCGGCGGTGCTGGGGGTGATCAAGACCATGGGCGCGATCACCGAGCCGCCCGAGGTGCTGGGCGGCATGATCGGCGGCGCCCTGGTCGGCACC
>DASPKD010000057.1:0-6614 GCA_035628275.1 Caulobacteraceae bacterium
CGACGAGATCGAGAAGGCCCACCCGGACGTGTTCAACGTCCTGCTCCAGGTGCTGGACGACGGCCGCCTGACCGACGGCCAGGGGCGCACGGTCGACTTCCGCAACACCCTGATCGTGATGACCTCCAACATGGGCGCCGAACACCTGGCCGCCCAGCCCGAGGGCGAGGACTCCGACGCCGTCCGCCCGCTGGTGATGGAGGCGGTGCGCCGCCATTTCCGGCCCGAACTGCTGAACCGGATCGACGAGATCATCCTGTTCCACCGCCTGGCCCGCGCCCACATGGCCGACATCGTCCGCATCCAGCTGGGCCGGCTCGAGACCCTGCTGGCCGACCGCCGCATGGCCATCGCGCTCGACCCCGCCGCCGAAGCCTGGCTCGCCGACCGCGGCTACGACCCGGTTTACGGCGCCCGCCCGCTGAAGCGCGTGATCCAGAAGGAACTCACCGACAAGGTCGCCCGCCTGCTTCTGTCAGGCGACCTCGCCGACGGGGACGTGATCGCGGTGAGCGCCGGGGAGGACGGGCTGACGATCGGGAAGGCGGCGGTGCATTAACCGCTGCGTCACGGCACAACCTGCAGTTCGTTTCTGGACAGGTGACCATTACGACTGTACCTAGGGTGAGGCTTACAGGCAGACTTGTTGTCGCGTCATTGCGGCATATGAAACAACGTCAGGGCACCAGCCCAATGACGCTTAGTAGCGAAATGCGAATGGCCAATGGTCATGCATAGGAGTGCCTGTAAGCCACTCACTCTTCAGGCGGGTCAGTGTGTCAAAACTTTCGGCTCTCAAAAGCGCATCGACCCTAGGAGATGTCGCCGATCTCCTAGATATCGCGCCGAGTACGCTTTCGTACGTCCTTTACAAGCTAACGACTGCGCAGAAGTACACGCAGTTTGGTATACCCAAGAAGGGTGGCGGCACACGGCACATTCATGCCCCTACGGGCAAGCTAAAGGTCGCACAACGAAGACTCGCCAACCTTCTTTATGAGTGCCATGCGGAGATAATGGCGATTACGCCGAGGCGATCATTGTCGCACGGATTCAGAAAGTCGCACTCAATTGTTACTAACGCCCAGCGCCACAAGCACCGCCGCTACGTTTTAAAGCTTGATCTGGCCACTTCTTCCCAGCCTTCAACTTTGGCAGAGTTCGTGGATTTTTCTTAAAAGATAATGCCTTTCAACTCAGTGATAAGGCCGCGACAGTAATAGCGACAATCGCTTGTATGGACGCTGGCGGGCTGCCTCAGGGAAGCCCCTGCTCTCCTGTTATCGCTGACTTGATTGCTCATATTCTTGACAGGCGCCTTGTGACCTTCGCCAAGAAGCACGGCCTAACCTACTCGCGTTATGCAGATGATCTGACGTTTTCCACCAACGCCAAAACGTTCCCTGAGGCCTTAGCGACAGGAGGAAGTGAGCCCACCGACAGCTGGGAGCTGGGGCCGCCTCTGATCAAGGTCATCCACGGCTGCGGGTTCGCGGTCAATCCCACCAAGACACGCATGCAAGTGAGGACGAGTCGCCAGTTGGTTACCGGTCTGACTGTCAATGAGAAGGTGAATATACGACAAGATTACTGGCGCGGACTCCGCTCAATGTGCCACTCGCTGTACCGTACGGGTGCATACTATCGCCCTCTTACCACCCCCGCTGAGAAAGCGAAGGGTCCGGAGGTCCTAACAAGTTTGACTCCCCTCGCGGGCATGCTGAGTCACGTTCACTACGTGAAAAGAGAAAGTGGTGTTCACCCCCACCTAGGAAGGAAGGATGCTGTCTTCGGGCAGCAGGACCACGAGAACTTTTGGTTCTACAACTACTTCGTGGCCCTCGATCGCCCCCTCATCCTGACCGAAGGTATTACCGACCCCATCTACCTGAGAAATGCTATTTTCAGGCTGCCAGCCTTTCAACCTGTTTTGGGGCTGCCGACACCTGATGGTTTCAGGTATGCGGTCCGCTTTTTCAATTATAGCAACTCTGCGCACAGCATACTCGGTCTGACTGGGGGGTCGCCGTTAACCGCGTTTATCGTTAGCTATCGCGATCGACTTACGCGATACTCACACAAGCCTATGGCGTACCCGGTCGTCCTGGTGGTGGACAACGACTCCGGCTTAAATGCATCAGCCATCAACAAGAAGTACGGCACATCCCTTGGATTGCAAACGACCGACTTTGTTCCATCACCTCACGGACAACCTCTATTTAGTGAAGACGCCGGAGCACGGTCCTAGTGGCGTTTCCTGCATCGAAAGCTTGTTTGATAAAACGACCTTGGACCTGCCGCTGAACGGTAAGACCTTCCAACCCGACGGTAAGAAGTTCGACAAGGACAAGCACATCGGGAAGGTGTACTTCGCAAAAAAGGTCATCGGACCTGCCGCAGGCACAATCGATTGGACCGGCTTTAACCCCCTTCTGAAGCGGATCGAAGCCGTACTGAAGCATCACGCGACGGCGTCAGCCGTACCCGCTTCCGCCAGCAGTTCGTAACCGCACGCAGCCCTACGAAAGCCGCCCCCGCTCGCGCGGGCGCGGCTTTCTCCCCATATGGCGCGCGGCTCCCTCGGCGTCGCTGGTACGGTTGCCGCTTTCGAGGCGTGCAGGATCGGCGTCGGGTACAGCCACACGTCGCCGGCCTCCGCCTCGCAGACGGCCGTGCCGCAGCGCTCCGCCGCCGCCGCGACCTCGTCCACCGGCACGCGCCCCAGCCGGTGCGAGCCCGGCGCGACCAGCAGCGGCGCGTTTTCCGGCCTGACCGGGTCCAGGTGGACGCGCAGGCCGACCATCCGCTCCAGCACCGCCCAGGGCGGCGCCGCGTGCGGCAGGCCCGCCTTGACCGTCCACGCCCCGAAGCCCTCGACCTCGCGGCGCTCGCGCACCGCCACCGTGCGGTCCTGGCGCCAGCCCGCGCACAACCTATCTCGGCCCCTTGTCGAACAGCACCGCCCTGACCGCCCGGGCGCCGGCGCCCAGCCGCTCCGCCGCCAGCCGCCCGACCGCTCCGTCGGTCGCCAGCAACGGCCGCAGCGCCGCGATCCCCGCCACCCGCACCCCGGCGCGCCCCGCCGGCAGCCCCGACAGCGCCGCCGCCACCATCGCGACCTCCTCCGCCGTCAAAGCGCCAGCGACCCGCTCCGCCCCGTGCTCCTCGAACCGCATCACGGCGTCGGCGATCAGCGCTCCGCCAGGGTCGGCGCGCCCTTCGCCTTCCTGACCAGATCGACGAACTCCGCCTTCAGGCCGAAGGCGTCGCCCTCGCGTGCGCCCTGGGCGAGGCGCTCGATCTCGTCCCAGCCGACATTCTCGTCCATCCACGGGTCGCCGCGCAGCTTCTGGCCGTAGGAGGCCACCGCCAGCGCCCAGCGGGTCTGCACCGGTGCGCGGTCGAGGTCCGCCCAGCCGTCGGCGTCGGTGATCGGCCGCTCGATCAGGCGCGAGTCCTGCCCGCCCGGCGCCTTCCAGCGCACCTTCAGATGGGCCAGTTCCAGCCCCGGCCCGGCGGGGCGCCGCTCGTCCTGGTAGCGCAGCGGGTCGACAGAGCCGCGCGCGCCCACGGGCGTGATCTCGTAGACGGCGGTGACCGAGGCGCCGGAACCCACCTCGCCCGCGTCGACCCGGTCGTTGTTGAAGTCCTCGCGGTTCAGCAGCCGGGTCTCGTAGCCGACCAGCCGCCATTCCGAGACCCGCGCCGGATTGAACTCGACCTGGATCTTGACGTCGTCGGCGATCGGGAACAGCGACCCGGAGAAGTCGTCGCGGAACACCTTGCGGCCTTCCTGCAGCGTGTCGACATAGGCCGCCGTGCCGTTGCCGGCCTGGGCCAGGGTCTGCATCAGGGCGTCCTGGTAGTTGCCCCGCCCGAGGCCGTAGACCGACAGATAGACGCCGGTCTTGCGCTTCTCGGCGACGAAGTCCTCCAGCTTCTCGGGGTCGCTGATGCCGACGTTGAAGTCGCCGTCGGTCAGCAGCACGACCCGGTTGACCGCGTCCTTGCGGAACCGCGCCTCGGCTTCCTTGTAGGCCAGCGCCAGGCCCTGACCGCCGGCGGTCGAGCCGCCCGCCTCAAGCGCTTGCAGCGCGCAGCGCATCTTCAGCTTCTGCTTGCCGGAGGTGGCCGGCAGCACCGTGCCCGCGGCGCCGGCGTAGACCACCATCGATACGTGGTCCTGCGGCCGCAGCTCGTCGATCAGAACGTTCAGCGCCTTCTTCGCCAGCGGGAGGCGGTCCTCCGGGCCCATCGAGCCCGACACGTCGACCAGGAACACCAGGTTCAGCGGCGGCCGCTCGGCCTCGGGCACGTCGTAGCCCTGAAGACCGATGTGGACGATCTCCTTGTCCCTGGACCACGGCGATGGCGCCACCGCCACGAAGGGCCGGAACGGCTGGGCCTTCGAGTCCGGCCGCGGGTAGCCGTAGTCGAAGTAGTTCACCAGCTCCTCGACCCGGACCGCGTCGCGCGGCGGGGCGGCGCCCTCGTTCAGGAACCGGCGGACGTTGGAATAGGCGGCGGTGTCCACGTCGATGGAGAAGGTGGAGACCGGCTGCTCGGCCACCCGCTTAACCGGGTTGGGCATGGCGTCGGGATAGCGCTCGGTCTCGACGCTGCCGGGCGGCGGACCGCCGGGCACGGTGGGCGCGGCGGCGTAGGTCTGGCGGCCGACGCGCGTGCCGCTGACCACCACCTCCTGCGACGGCGCGGCCTGCACCGGCGCAGGCGGCGCGTACATCGGCGGCGGCGGCGGAGGCGGCGGCGGAGGCGGGGGCGGAGGTCCGGCCATCGACGGAACCGGCAGGCGCCAGCCGCGGCGGCGCCCGTCGTCGGAGACGAGCCGGTTCGGCTCGAACCCGGCCTCGCGGCACGCCTGCTCGGTCGGCTCTCCGTCGCCGGGCGCGTAGCGCGGCGGGGCGGCGGTCACCGGCGCAGCCAGGCTCGCGGCCAGAATCAGGGTCGCGCTCGCGCGCAGCAGGCGGGAACGGATCATCGCAGTCCTCCTCGTCGGCGGCCCCCGCCGCAGACGAGATGAACCGCCCGCCGTCCGGCGAAAAAATGGCGGAGCTTCGGCCGGGGCGGGGCGGGTGGAGGTCCCCTACCCTCTCACGCGGTCGACGGTCTCTACCGAGGGGCAGGCGCGCAGGGCGGCGGCGATGTGGGTGAGGTGGCGTGCGTCCAGCACCTCGACGTCGAACAGCACGTCGAAGAAGTCCGACTGACGATGGGTCATGCGCAGGTTCAGGATGTTGCCGCCGGCCTCGCCGATGATGGTCGAAACCTGGCCCAGCACGCCGGGCGCGTTCTTGATCGTGGCCTTAAGGCGCGCCGAGGCGGTGGAGCTGTGCTCGGCCTCCGGCGTCCATTGCAGGTCGCGCCAGAGCTCCTCGCGGTCCTCGAACTCGGCCAGGCGCGCGCAGTCGATGGTGTGGACGTTCAGCCCCTGGTCGGGCTGGAGGATGCCGACGATCCGGTCGCCCGGCACCGGGCTGCAGCAGTCGGCGAAGTGGACCGACACGCCGGGCGTGAGCCCGCCGCCGCGGATGAACAGCCGCCCGGCCTTGCCGTCCTCGATGCGGGTGCGCGCGGCGGCGGCGTCGCGTTCCGACGCCTTCAGGCCCGGGAACACCGCCTCCAGCACCTTGGTCGGGAACACCCGGCCGCGGCCGGCGCCCTCGAACAGCTCCTCCTCCGACTGGAACGAGAACTGCTCCAGCGCCGGGCGCAGCGACAGGCCGGACAGATCCTTGCCCGCCTTGGCGAACACCTGGGCGATGGTGGCCTTGCCCAGGCGCACGAACTCCTCGCGCTCGCTCTGGCGTATGTGGCGGCGGATGGCCGAGCGGGCGCGGCCGGTGACGGTCAGCGAGCGCCAGTCGGGCGGGATGTCGGGCTTTGAGCCGCGGATGATCTCGACCACGTCGCCGTTCTGCAGCTGGGTGCGCAGCGGGCGCAGCTCGCCGTTGATCTTGGCGCCTATGGTGGTGTCGCCGACGTCGGTGTGGACCGCGTAGGCGAAGTCGAGCGGCATGGCCCCGCGCGGCAGGCTGATCAGCCGGCCCTTGGGGGTGAACACGAACGACTGGTCCAGGAACATCTCGAGCTTGGCGTGCTCGACCAGCTCGTCCACGTCGCCGCCGTGCTCCAGCACCTGGACCAGGTGGCGCAGGTTGATCAGCGGGTCGCGCCCGCCGTCGGCGGCGGCGGCCTCGGCGTCGAAGCCGTAGCTCTTGTCCTTGTAGCGCCAGTGGGCGGCGACGCCCTCCTCGGCGATGCGGTCCATGGCTTCGGTGCGGATCTGCATCTCGATGCGCATGCCCTTGGGGCCGACCACGGTGGTGTGCAGCGAGCGGTAGTTGTTGCGCTTGGGCGTGGAGATGAAGTCCTTGAACCGCTCCGGCACGCACGGCCAGGCGCGGTGGATGACGCCCAGGGCCCGGTAGCAGTCCTCCTCGCCGTCGACGATCACGCGGAAGGCGTAGATGTCGGACATCTGGGAGAAGCCGATCGACTTGCGCTGGAGCTTGCGCCAGATCGAATAGGGCGTCTTCTCGCGGCCGAACACGCGGGCGGAGACGCCGGCCTTCTCCAGCTTTTCGGCGATGGCG
>DASPKD010000058.1:0-7932 GCA_035628275.1 Caulobacteraceae bacterium
TAGGTCGGCAGCACGTAGTGGGGCAGCTTGGTGGCGATCAGCTCGTAGACGATCCAGGTCGGCACGATCCAGGCGATCAGGAACCGCACCTCGGGCCGGATGCGGTTGCGCCAGACGAACGGGATCGCCAGCACCGCGAACAGCGAGCCCGGCCAGAAGGCCAGGGTGAAGATGCTGGTGTGGTATCCGGGCGGCGCGCCGTGGGCCTGCTGGCCGGTGGCGACCTTGCCCATCATGCTCTTGCCGATGGCGCGGGCGAAGAACTCGCCGTCGCTGACCAGGCCGATGGCCACGTACCAGGGCAGCACGATCGCCAGCATCAGCGGTACGCCCCAGTGCGCGTTCAGCCGCTTGAGCCAGGCGACCTTGCGGTCCCAGGCGAGCAGGGCCAGCACCGTGGTGGCGACCACGATCAGGATGATCGGCCCTTTCAGCATCAGGCCCACGCCCAGCGCGCCCCAAAACAGGGCGGCGGTGGCGCGCGGCCGGCTCATGCGGTCGAGATAGAGCCGCATCAGGGCGACCTGCGCCGTCAGGATCACCATGAGCAGGGTGGCGTCGATCTTGGCGATCCGCGCCTCGAAGCCGAGGGAGAAACAGGCGGCCAGCAGGGCCGCGGCGGTCAGGCCGACCCTTCGCCCGAACAGCCAGGCGCCCAGCCAGCCAGTGATCAGCACCGCAGCCACCGCGCTCAGCATCGACGGCACGCGGAAGGCCCAGATCTGCTTGGCCTCGGGCGAACTCAGCGCCGAGACGGCCGCGGACTGCAGCCAGTAGATGCCGGCGGGCTGGAGATAGCGGGGCACGTCCTGGAAGCGGATGTCGACGTAGTCGCCGGTCTCCAGCATTCGGGTGGTGGCGACCGCGTAGCGCGACTCGTCCCGGTCCACCGGAGGGACGCTGGACAGCCCCGGCACGACCATGACCAGCGCCAGCAGCGCCAGCAGCAGGTACTCGCGCCAGCTCAGACGGTTCGGTTCGGCGCCCGGCACGCTCACGCCTCGGTCACCTTCCCCGGCGCCTTAGTGCGGCGCACCAGCCAGATCACGCCGGCGGTGTCGAAGATCCCGACCAGGGCGCGGCCCCAGTTGGTGTACTTCGACTGGCCCAGCATCCGGGCGCGGTGACGGACCGGATGGTTGATCAGCGGCCGGCCGTAGCGCTGGAACAGCGCCGGCAGGAAGCGGTGCATGCCCTCGAACACGGGCAGCAGCAGGAAGTCGTCGCGGCGGAACACCTTCACCCCGCACCCGGTGTCGGGACACTTGTCGTCCAGCACCGCCGAGCGGAAGCCGTTCGCGATCCGGGTGGCGACCAGGCGCGAGACCGGATCGTCGCGGCGCACCCGGATGCCGGCCACCAGCGGCGGGGCGCCGGGCGCGCTCCAGGCGGCGTTCAGCATGTCGGGCAGGTCGGCCGGATCGTTCTGGCCGTCCCCGTCCAGGGTGGCCACCCAGGACGCGCGGGCGGCGACCACGCCGGTGCGCACCGCCTGGGACTTGCCGCAGCGGCGGTCGTGGCGGACCAGGCGCACGCGCGGATCGCGTTCGGCGATCGATTGGAGGATTCTCGGCGTGTCGTCGGTGGAGCCGTCGTCGACGAACACCACCTCGAACGGGGCGACCGGCGCGAGCTTGTCCAGCACCTCGGCGCAGACCGCCTCGACGTTCTCCGCCTCGTTCAGGACCGCGATCACCACCGATGCGCGAAGATCAGATGACGTCATGCGAAAGCTCTCGCGGGCGCCCGCCCCACGTGCGCCGTATCCCGGAAGGCCTTAGCGCCCCGCGCCCGCGAAGGGTAGCCCCTCGGCTTGTCGCAGGCGCGTTCTTCGCCTAACCCTCGCGCCCTCAGAACCACGGATGGACGCATGAGCCTCGCATTCCTGTTCCCCGGCCAGGGCAGCCAGGCGGTCGGCATGGGCGCCGAACTGGCCGACGCCTTTCCCGCCGCGCGCGAGGTGTTCCAGGAGGTGGACGACGCCCTGTCGCAGAAGCTGTTCCAGCTGATGCGCGAAGGCCCTGAGGGCGACCTGACCCTGACCGAAAACGCCCAGCCCGCGCTGATGGCGGTCAGCCTGGCGGTGATCCGCACTCTGAAGGCCGAGTTCGGTGTGGACGTCGGCCGCGCCGCCTTCGCCGCCGGTCACTCGCTGGGCGAATACTCCGCGCTCGCCGCCGCCGAGGCGATCAGCGTGGGCGAGACCGCGCGGCTGCTGAAACTGCGCGGCCAGGCCATGCAGCGGGCCGTGCCGGTGGGCGAGGGGGCGATGGCCTCGCTGATCGGGCCGAAGACCGACGTGGCGCTGGCCGAACAGGCGGCGGAGGCCGGATCGGCGCTGGGCGTGTGCGTGGTCGCCAACGACAATAACCAGGGCAACGTGGTGATCTCCGGCGCCAAGGCCGCCGTCGACCGGGCGATCGAGAAGGCCAAGGAGCTGGGCGCGCGGGCCATTCCGCTGAACGTCTCGGCGCCCTTCCACTGCCCGCTGATGCAGCCGGCCGCCGAGGAGATGGCCGAGGCCCTGGCGGGCGCCGACATCCGGGCCTCGCGCGTGCCGATCGTGGCCAACGTCACCGCCCGCCCGGTCCACTCGCCCGAAGAGATTCGCCGCCTGCTGGTCGAGCAGGTCACCGGCCGGGTGCGCTGGCGCGAGAGCGTGCTGTGGCTGGCCGACGGCGGCCAGGTCACCCGCTTCGCCGAGGCCGGCGCCGGCAAGGTGCTGACCGGCATGGTCAAGCGCATCGTCCCCGACGCCGAAGCCGTGGCGCTGAACACGCCCGCGGACCTGGAGGCGTTCGCCGCTTCGCTTTGAGTGGCTAGTGGCTAGTGGCGAGTGGCGAGTAGGGGGGCGATGCGGAACAGGCCCGCGCGCCCACCAGCCGCTAAGTCCCTAGCCGCTACCCACTAATTACTCGCCACTCGCCACTGGAGCTTCTTCGATGTTCGACCTCACCGGCAAGAACGCCCTGGTCACCGGCGCGACCGGGGGCATCGGCGGCGCGATCGCGCGCGCCCTGCACGCTCGCGGCGCCACCGTGGTGCTGTCCGGCACGCGCGAGAGCGTGCTGCTGGAGCTGGCGGGACAGCTCGGCGAGCGGGCGCACGTCGCCCCGGCCAACCTGTCCGACGCCGCCGCGGTCGACGCCCTGGTCGGCCAGGCCGAGGCGCTGGCGGGCGAACTGCACGTGCTGGTCGCCAACGCGGGCGTCACTAAGGACGGCCTGCTGATGCGGATGAAGGACGAGGACTGGGAGACGGTCCTGAAGGTCAACCTGGAGAGCTACTTCCGCCTGACGCGCGCGGCGCTGAAGGGCATGATGAAGCGGCGCACGGGCCGGATCATCGGCATCACCTCGGTGGTGGGGGTCACCGGCAATCCCGGCCAGACCAACTACTCGGCGTCCAAGGCCGGCATGATCGGCTTTTCCAAGTCGCTGGCGCAGGAGGTGGGTTCCAGGGGGGTGACGGTCAACTGCATCGCGCCGGGTTTCATCGCCTCGCCCATGACCGACGTGCTGAACGACCAGCAGCGCGAGACGATTCTCTCGCGCATCCCCGCGGGGCGGCTCGGCACGGGCGACGAGATCGCCGCGGCGGCCGTCTACCTGGCGTCCGACGAAGCCGCCTACGTGACGGGCCAGACCCTGCACGTGAACGGCGGGATGGCGATGATCTGAGCGGCCGAACGCCGCTTTTTCGCGTTTTCGGGGCGTGCTAGACCTCGCGCCGAACCCACGCTTCGTTCATCCGGGCTCTTGCTTCGGAGGCGTCGGCGTGACACCTCGCGGCGCGAACCCGCCGTAACGGCAACCTGCAAGAAGGGGCTTTGAGCTTCATGTCTGACGTTCTGGAACGCGTGCGCAAGATCGTGATCGACCACCTGGACGCCGATCCGGACAAGGTCACCGAGAAGGCGTCGTTCATCGACGACCTCGGCGCCGACAGCCTCGACAACGTCGAGCTGGTGATGGCCTTCGAGGAAGAGTTCGACATCGAGATTCCGGACGACGCCGCCGAGCACATCCAGACGGTGGGCGACGCGGTGAAGTTCATCTCGGAGCGCACCGGCTCCTGATCCCGAGCGTGAGGCGCGGCCGGTCCCGGTCGCGCCCCTCCTTGGAATCCGGGTCGGGAGAGTCCGCATGACGCGTCGTGTCGTCGTCACCGGCGTGGGCCTGCTCACGCCTCTGGGCTGGGGCGTCGAGACGTCCTGGCGCCGGCTGCTGGCCGGCGAATCGGGCGCAGGCCCCATCACCGCCTTCGACACGGCCGAGTACGCCTGCAAGGTGGCCTGCGAGGTCCCGACCGTGTCCGGGCGCGGCGGCGGCGGGCCTGACGTTCCCGGCTCCTTCGATCCCGACCAGACCATGTCGGCCAAGGACCGCCGCCGGGTCGACGACTTCATCCTCTACGCCGTGGCCGCCGCCGACGAGGCGGTCAAGGACGCCGGCTGGACGCCCGAGGACGAGCACGAGCGCGAGCGCACCGGCGTGATGATAGGCTCGGGCATCGGGGGCCTCGGCCCCATCGCCGCGACCGCGCTGGAGCTTCAGGAGAAGGGCCCGCGCCGGATCAGCCCGTTCTTCATCCCTTCCGCCCTGATCAACCTGGCCTCGGGCCACGTGTCGATCCGCTACGGCTTCAAGGGACCGAACCATTCCGTCGTCACCGCCTGCGCCACCGGCGCCCACGCGGTCGGCGACGCCTACCGTCTGATCAAGTACGGCGACGCCGACGTGATGGTGGCCGGCGGCGCCGAGTCGTCGATCGTGCCGATCGGCATCGCCGGCTTCATCGCCTGCCGGGCGCTGTCCACCGGCTTCAACGACACGCCTGAGAAGGCGTCCCGCCCGTACGACAAGGACCGCGACGGCTTCGTCATGGGCGAGGGCGCGGGCGTGCTGGTGCTGGAAGAGTACGAGCACGCCAAGGCGCGCGGCGCCAAGATCTACGCCGAGGTGAAGGGCTACGGCCTGGCCGGCGACGCCTATCACATCACCGCGCCCGCCGAGGACGGCTCGGGCGGGTTCCGGGCGATGCAGGGCGCGCTGCGCGACGCCGGGCTTTCGCCGTCGGACATCGACTACATCAACGCCCACGGCACCTCGACGCCGCTCGGCGACGAGATCGAGCTGGGCGCGGTGGAGCGCCTGCTGGGCAACGCGGCGGGCAAGGCCACCATGTCGTCGACCAAGTCGGCGATCGGCCACCTGCTGGGCGCGGCGGGCGCGGTGGAGGCGGCGTTCAGCGTGCTGGCGATCCGCGACCAGATCGCGCCGCCGACCATCAACCTCGACAATCCGTCGGTCGAGACCCCCATCGACCTGGTGCCGCACAAGGCCAAGCCGATGGAGATAAACGCGGTGCTGTCCAACAGCTTCGGCTTCGGCGGGACCAACGCCTCGCTGGTCTTCCAGCGCGTCTCGTGAGCGTCGAGCGGGCCTCGCCTAAGCGGCGGATCGCCGGGGCGGCGGCGCTGCTGCTGCTCGTCTGTATGGCCGTGGTTACGTGGCTGTACATGGCCTACTACGGAGCGGGACCGGCGGCTACCAACGGCGACAAGACCGTTGTCGTGCTTCGTACAGGCTCGGGCGTGTCAGAGATCGCCGAGACGCTGGAGGAGGGCGGGGCGATCAAGTCCGCCGCCGCCTTCAAGATCGCCGCGCGCCTGACCGGCGCCCACCGCACCCTGCAAGCCGGCGAGTACCAGTTCCCCTCGGGCGCATCGCTGGCCGAGGTGCTGGAGGCGGTCCGTAAAGGCGACGTGGTGCGGTGGTTCGTGACCGTGCCGGAGGGCCGCTCGTCGGTGCAGGTGATCGACATCCTGAACGCCTCGCCGGTGCTGGTCGGCACGGTGGAGGTCCCGGCCGAGGGCTCGCTGCTGCCCGACACCTACGAGGTCACTCGCGGGGACACCCGCGCGTCGGTGGTCGAGCGCATGCAGCAGGCGCGGGAGAAGGCGCTTGCCGAGCTGTGGACCAAGCGGGCGGCGGACCTGCCGATCTCCACGCCCGAGCAGGCGGTGATCCTGGCCTCCATCGTCGAGAAGGAGACCGGGGTGGCGTCGGAGCGGGCGCGGGTGGCGGCGGTGTTCGTCAACCGCCTGCGGATGGGCATGCGGCTCGATTCCGACCCGACCATCGTCTACGGCATCACCAAGGGCCGGCCGCTCGGGCGGGGCTTGCGAGTTTCGGAGATCCAGGCGGTCACGCCCTGGAACACCTATCGGATCGCGGGCCTGCCGCCGACGCCGATCGCCAATCCGGGGCGCGAGGCGATCGCCGCGACCCTGAACCCGGCGAAGACCACCGACCTGTATTTCGTCGCCGACGGTTCGGGCGGGCACGCCTTCGCCCAGACGTACGAGCAGCACCTGGCCAACGTCGCGCGCTGGCGGCAGATCGAGAAGGCGGCGCCGCCCGTCTATTCCGCGCCCGCTGCGCCCGCCGCTCCCGCAGCCGCGCCGGCCCGCTGATGCCGCTGTCGGGCATGACCGGCTTCGCCCGGGTGGAGGGCGCGCACGGCGACTGGACCTGGGCGGTGGAGGCGCGCTCGGTCAACGGCCGCAACCTCGAGGCCCGGTTCAAGGGACCGAACGGCTTCGACGGACTGGAGCGGGTGGCCCGAGACGCGGCGCAAGCGCGGTTCCAGCGCGGCCAGATCAACATCGGCCTGCACGCCCGCCGCAACGAGACCGCCGCCTCGGTTCGGATCAACGAAGAGGTGCTGGCTCGCTACCTGGAGCTCGGCCGCGGGCTGGTCGAGACCGGCCGCGCCGCGCCCGCGACGGTGGACGGACTGCTGTCGCTGCGCGGGGTGATCGAAGCCGCCGAGGAGGACGAGAACGCCGACGCGCGCGCCGAAGTGGAAGCGGCCATGGCCGCGTCGGTCGAGGCGGCGCTGGACGCGCTGAAGGCCGCGCGCGGGCAGGAGGGCGCGGCGCTGCGGCCGGTGCTGGGCGAGCACCTGAACCGCATCGAGCAGCTGATCGCCGACGCAGGGCGGGAGGCCGAGGCCCAGGTCGCCGCGATCCGCGACCGCTTCGCCCGCCGCATGGCCGAACTGGCGGGCGACACGCCAGAGGCCGCCGAACGGGCGTTCCAGGAAGCCGCCGTGCTGGCGGTGCGCGCCGACGTGCGCGAGGAACTGGACCGCCTGACCAGCCACGTCGCCGCCGCGCGCGAGCTGATCGGCGGCGCGGGCCCGGCCGGGCGCAGGCTGGACTTCCTGGCGCAGGAGTTCATGCGCGAGGCCAACACCCTGTGTTCCAAGTCGGCGACGACGGCCTTGACCGCGACGGGGCTGGAACTCAAAGCGGTGATCGAGCAGCTGCGCGAACAGGCCCAGAATGTCGAGTGATCGCCGCCGCCGGGGCCTGATGCTGGCCGTGTCCAGCCCGTCGGGGGCGGGGAAGACCTCGCTGTGTCGGCGGCTGATGGCCGACCACGCGGACCTGGTGCTGTCGGTGTCGGTGACCACCCGCGGCGCGCGTCCGGGCGAGGAGCACGGGCGCGAGTACCACTTCATAACCGAGCCGGAGTTCGACCGGCTGATCGAGCAGGACGCCCTGCTGGAATGGGCCGAGGTCCACGGCCACCGCTACGGCTCGCCGCGGCTGACGGTGGAGCAGGCGCTCCAGGGCGGCGAGGACGTGCTGTTCGACATCGACTGGCAGGGCGCGCGCTCGATCGCCATGAAGGCGCCGCTGGACACGGTGCGGGTGTTCATCCTGCCCCCGTCGATCGCTGAGCTGCGCCGGCGCCTGTACGCCCGCGCCCAGGACCGGCCCGAGGTGATCGAGCGCCGGGTCGAGAAGGCCAAGAGCGAGATCGAGCGCTGGCGCGAGTACGACTACGTGGTGGTCAACGAGGACTTCGACCGCTCCTACGCCGAGCTCGCCCACATCTACCACGCCGAACGCAGCCGCCG
>DASPKD010000059.1:0-4374 GCA_035628275.1 Caulobacteraceae bacterium
GAGCGGGCGCGGATGATCAAGGCCCTGGCCGAGGCGGTGATGGCGCGCAAGGAGGAGCTCTACGAGCTCAACGCCGCCACCGGCGCCACCCGCACCGACGGCTGGATCGACATCGAGGGCGGCGCCGCCACACTGTTCGCCTATTCCTCGCGCGGGCGGCGCGAGCTGCCGAACGACCGCATCCTGGTCGACGGCCCGCCGGAGATCCTGTCCAAGAAGGGCGGCTTCGTCGGCCAGCACGTGTTCACCCCGCTGCAGGGCGTGGCCATCCACATCAACGCCTTCAACTTCCCCGTCTGGGGCATGCTGGAGAAGCTGGCCCCGACCCTGCTGGCGGGCGTGCCGGCGATCGTGAAGCCGGCCAGCGCCACCGCCTACCTGGCCGAGGCCGCCTTCCGGGTGTTGATCGAGGCGAACGTCCTGCCCAAGGGCGCGGTGCAGCTGATCGTGGGCTCCACCGGCGACCTGTTCGACCACCTGACCGCCCAGGACGCGGTCAGCTTCACCGGCTCGGCCGAGACGGCGATGAAGCTCCAGGCCCACCCGGTGATCGCGCGCGAGTCGGTACGCTTCATCGCCGAGCGGGACTCTCTGAACGCGACGGTGCTGGGCCCCGACTGCACGCCCGACACGCCCGAGTTCGACCTGTTCATCAAGGAGGTCGTGCGCGAGATGACGGTGAAGGCGGGCCAGAAATGCACCGCCATCCGCCGCGCCTTCGTGCCCGCCGCCCTGCTGGACGCCGCCGAGGAGGCGCTCAAAAGCCGCCTGTCCAGGGTCGTGGTGGGCGACCCTTCCGTCGAGGGCGTGACCATGGGCGCCCTCGTCAGCCAGGCCCAACGCGCCGACGTGCGCGACAAGGTCCGCCGCCTTCAGGCCGAGGCGCGGCTGGTGTTCGGCGATCCCGACCAGGTCGAGACCCGGGGAGCCGACGCCGAGGCCGGCGCCTTCATCAGCCCGATCCTGCTGCGCTGCGACACGCCCTGGGCCGCGAACGACGTGCACGACGTGGAGCCGTTCGGGCCGGTCTCCACCCTGATGCCCTACCGCGACCTCGCCGACGCGATCGCCTTGTGCAACCGGGGCCAGGGCTCGCTGGTGATGTCGCTGTTCACCTGGGATCCGGCGGTGGCGAGCGAGGTGGTCATGGGCGCCGGCGCCTGGCACGGCCGGGTGCTGATCGTCGACCGCGACTGCGCCAGGGAGTCCACCGGCCACGGATCGCCGCTGCCCTATCTGATCCACGGCGGCCCCGGCCGGGCCGGCGGCGGCGAGGAGATGGGCGGCATCCGCGGCGTGCTGCACTACATGCAGCGCACCGCCCTGCAGGGCTCGCCACGCATGCTGACCGGGATCGCCCGTCGCTACATCGCAGGCGCCCCGGTCGACGCGGAGCCGCCGCACCCGTTCCGCCTGCGCTTCGGCGAGGCCGAGATCGGTAAGGCGATCGTCACCGCGCCGCGGGTGATCACGCTGGAGGACATCGAGCACTTCGCCGAATTCACCGGCGACACCTTCTACGCCCACATGGACGAGGAGGCGGCGGCGGCCAATCCGTTCTTCCCCGGCCGGGTCGCGCACGGATACCTGATCCTGTCCTTCGCCGCGGGCCTGTTCGTCGATCCCGCGCCGGGGCCGGTGCTGGCCAACTACGGCCTGGACTCCCTGCGCTTCCTCAAACCCGTCTCGCCCGGCGACAGCATTCAGGTGCGGCTGGCGGTGAAGTCCAAGTCGCAGCGCAACGAGGAGTACGGCGAGGTCCGCTGGGACGTGCTGGTCACCAATCAGGACGGCGAGACGGTCGCCACCTACGACCTGCTGACGATGAACGCGATCTGATGGCGGAACTGGCCGCCGACATCCGGGGCGAGGGCGCGCCCGCCCTGGTGCTGCTGCACGGTTTCGGTGCCACACGCGCTGTCTGGGCCGGGATGCTGGCGCAGGCGGAGCGATGGCCTGGAAAGATCGTGGCGCCGGACCTGCGCGGCCACGGCGCCTCGCCCTGGGGGCTGGGCTACGGCCTCGGCGACCACGCCGCCTGCGTGGCGGAGCTGCTGCTGGCGCAGGGGATCGAGCGGGACTTCGTCGTGCTCGGCCATTCGATGGGCGGCGCGATCGGCCTGGCGCTGGCGTCGGGCTGGTTCGGCGTCGCGCCCGCCTGGGTGCTGGCGCTGGGCGTCAAGGTCGTCTGGACCGAGGCGGAGCTGGAGCGCATGGCCGCGCTGGCCTCCCAGCCGGCGCGCTTCTTCGAGACCGAGGCCGACGCGGTCGAACGCTTCCTGAAGGTGTCCGGCCTGTTCGGCCTGATCGATCCGGCTTCGCCCGAAGCGAGGAGCGGCGTCGTCGCCGAGAACGGCGCCTGGCGGCTCGCCTGCGACCCCGCCGCCGCCAAGGTCGGCGCCCCGCCGATGGACGCGCTCAAGGCGGCCGCCCGGGTCCCGTTCCGCCTCGCCGCCGGCGAGCGCGACCCGATGTCCAGACTCGACGACCTGCGCCGCTGGGACCCCGACGCCGCGATCCTCCCCGGCCTCGGCCACAACGCCATGGTCGAGGACCCGGCGGCGGTGTGGAGCTGGCTCCGAGCCGAGGCCGCGCTCTAACCCGCCAGTTCCTGCGCGCGCCGGACCGCCGCGGCGACGGCGTCGCGCAGGAGCGGGTCGAGGCCGGCTTCGGCTTGCAGCACGGCCAGGGCGGCGCGGGTGGTGCCGCCGGGTGAGGCGACCTGGTCGATCAGGGTCTGGGGATCGGCGCCGCTCTCGGCCAGGTGGGCGGCGGCGGTGGCCAAGGTCGCGCGGGCGAGCACGGCGGCGGGTTCCGGCGGCAGGCCGGCGGCGAGACCCGCGCGCTCCAGCGCCTGGGCGAAGGCGTAGACGTAGGCGGCGCCCGACGCCGACACCGCTCCGGCGGCGTCCATCAGCGCCTCGTCCTCCAGGTCGACCAGGGTCGAGACGGGGGCGAACAGGGCTTGCGCGCGCGCCCTGGCCTCCGGATCGGGGGCGTGGACCGCGGTCACCCCGGCGGCGCGCGCCACCCCGGTGGTCGGCAGCACCCGCGCCACGCGCCGGCCGCCGAAGTCGCTCGACACGGCCGCGGCCCTGACCCCGACCAGCACCGACAGGACCACGGCGTCTTTTGGAAGCAGCGCCTCGTACAGGGCGGCGACCTCGCGCCGCTTCTGCGGCTTGACGCAGAAGACGACGGTGCGCACGCCGGCTA
This sequence comes from Caulobacteraceae bacterium, assembly GCA_035628275.1. GTDB lineage: Bacteria > Pseudomonadota > Alphaproteobacteria > Caulobacterales > Caulobacteraceae > DASPKD01. The sequence continues at coordinate 3,217 of DASPKD010000059.1, forward strand.
GCGCCTCGTCCGGCGGGTTCAGGATCGCGCCCTGCGCCGCCGCCGCGTCGGCCTCCGGCTTGGGCGAGGGCGTGCGGATCATCAGACGCGCAAACGGCAGGGCGCCCGAGCGCCGCCAGCCTGAGATCAGCGCCTGGCCCATGCGACCGGCGCCGATCAGCAGGACGGGAGCGACCTCTTCCATGCGGAAGGGATCAGGCCTGGCCGACCGTCTCGAACATGCAGGCGGCCATGGCCTCCGACGGGTTCTTGGAGCCGCGCAGCAGGAAGTCGAAGGCCGGATAGAAGCGGTCGGACGCCTCCACCGCCGCGTCGATCATCGACGCCGCCTGGGCCAGGGTCGGGCGCTCGCCGCCGGGCAAGGCCATGGAGTGGCGGAAGACGATCTCGCCGTCCTCGGTCCACACCTCGAAGTGACCCATCCAGACCCGCTGGTTGATCAGCGACAGCAGCTCATAGGCCTGGCCGCGCTTGGACTTGGGCGCGCGCAGGTCGAGCGAGCAGCACAGCTGCAGGCAGTCGCCCTCCGGGCGCCAGGCGAACCACAGCTCGTAGTCCTTCCAGTCCCCGGCCAGCGCGAAGGCCAGGTCGCCGTCCTCCGTGCGGTCGAACGGCAGGTTCTCCGCCGACAGCACGTTCTCGACCACGTCCAGCGGATCCATGTTCAGCTCTGCGTCGTCCGGGCGCGGATCGGTCATGAGGGTTTCCTTCCGGCCGGAGCCGGCGGGGTGAAGCGGGCGCGACTCACGCCCGCGGAGGGAGGGTATGCGGTGGGGCGAGGCCGGCTCAACCGGCTGCGCCCTTCGGAGGCTTTTTCGCTGTGGACGTTCCCGCGGGGGGGGCCTTGGCGGCGGCCGTCCTGAGGGCCGCCAGCTCCATGCGCAGCGCCGCGACCTCGGCCCTGAGCGCCTCCAGCTCATCCTTGCGAACCAGGTCCATGTCGGCGACGAAACGGTCGGCCTGGGCGCGCATCGCGGCCTTGGCCTCCTCGCCCGCGGCCTGGGCCAGGCCCACCGCGCCGGTGGTCAGCTTGGCGAATTCGTCGAGGATGGGATTACGGGTCTGCATGTCACTCTCAGCGGTTCGGGCCGCCAACACCGGCAGCGTCCGCCGGATATGGTGACCCAACCCTTAACGCGCACCCTTTCGTGAAGGCGC
>DASPKD010000060.1:0-10840 GCA_035628275.1 Caulobacteraceae bacterium
TCAAAGTCGCCTCCTGAGCAGTCCCGCGGACTGCTCGATGTCGGCCGCCATGGCCTCGACATCCGGTCTCATGATGAAGCTCCGTGGAAGGCGGGCGCACGACAGGCGCGCCCGTCTCAGGGGCGCGGGAGATAGCGCGGCGGGGCCGCGCTCACAACCCGCTCAGTAAAGCCCGCTCAGGTCCTCGGGCACTTTCTTGGGCGGCGGCGGCTGCGCCGGAGGCGGGGCGACCGCGTCGGCGGCGCTGTCGGCGCCGGTCAGGCCGTCCTTCCAAACCTGATCGTAGGGCTGGGGCCCGGTGGCGCGCGCGCCGGCCTGCTGCTGTTGCAGGGCGCTGGGCTCGGTGCCGGGGCGGAACGCCTCCTCGAAGCCGCGCACGAGCGCGAACTTGGCGTTCTTGGGTTTGGCGAAGGTCTCCACCGGGCGGCCCTTCACGGCCTCCTTCATGAAGTCCACGAACACCGGCACCGCGGTCACCGCCCCGGCCTCGCCGTTGCCGAGCGAACGGTTGTCGTCGAAGCCGATGAACACGCCCACCACCAGGCTCGGCGTGTAGCCGACGAACCAGGCCGAGCGGTATTCGTTGGTGGTGCCGGTCTTGCCGGCCACCGGCCGCTCCAGCACCCGCGCCTGGGTGGCGGTGCCGCGCTGGACCACGCCTTCCAGCATGGAGGTGATCTGGTAGGCGGTGATCGGGTCCATCACCTGGTCGCCGCCCGGCGGAATGCGCGGCGACTCCTCCCCGCCGAACCGGCGGCAGTTGTTGCAGCGGCGCTTTTCGGCCCGGTAGATCACCTCGCCGTCGCGGTCCTGAACCAGCTCGATCAGGTGCGGCTCGACCCGGCGGCCGCCGTTCGCAAAGGCGGCGTAGGCGGCGGTGAGCTTCATGGGCGTGGTCTCGCCCGCGCCCAGCGCCATCGACAGCACCGGCGCCATGTCCTCGACCACGCCGAACTTGATCGCGTCCTCGCGGATCTTGCGCATGCCGACCTGCTGGGCCAGGCGCACGGTCATGACGTTGCGCGACAGCTCCAGACCCTTGCGCAGGGTCTGGGGCCCGTAGAACTGCTTGTAGTAGTTCTCCGGGGACCAGACGTTGCCCGCCCGGTCGGTGAAGGTGATCGGCGCGTCCAGCACGATGCTGGCCGGGGTGAAGTCGTTCTCCAGCGCGGTGGCGTAGACGAACGGCTTGAACGCCGAACCCGGCTGGCGCTGGGCTTGGGTGGCGCGGTTGAAGCTCGAGACCGAGTAGCTGTAGCCGCCCACCATGGCGACCACCCGGCCCGACCACGGCTCGATCGCCACGAGGGCGCCGTTGACGATGGGCACCTGGCGCAGGTTGAACTCGCCTGAGGCGTTAGGTTCGACGAACACCAGGTCGCCGGGCTTCAGCCCCTTGCCGGCGCGAGCCCACGCCACGTCGGCGGACGCCAGCCGCCCTCCCCCGCCCAGGGCGAGGCGCACGCGCACCTCCGAGCCGGCCGATTCGACCACGGCGGCGCGCCAGTTGCGGCGCTCGGCGGGCGGCGACTTGGACAGCGCCTCCTTCTGCCAGCCGGGCGCGATCTGGACGTTGCCCCAGGCGCCGCGCCAGCCGTGGCGCCGGTCGTAGTCCTCCAGCCCCTTCATCAGCGACACCCGTGCCGCGGTCTGCAACCGCGGATCCAGGGTGGTGCGCATGTAGTAGCCGTCCTCGTACACCTTCTTGCGGCCGAGCAGGCCGACGGCGCGGCGGCGCACCTCCTCGACGAAGAAGTCGGCGTCGGCGTACTGGGCGCGCTTGGGCTTGTCCTGGACCACCAGGTCCTCGGCCACCGCCTTCCTGACCACGTCGCGGTCCAGCCAGCCGAGCTGGCCCATCTCGGTCAGGATCCAGTCGCGGCGGCGGATCGCCTGCGCCTTGCGTTTGATCGGGTGGTAGTTGTTAGGCCCCTTCGGCAGGGCGGCCAGATAGGCGGCCTCGGCCGGGGTCAGGGCGTTCAGGGACTTGCCGAAGTAGTTGTAGGCCGCCGAGGCCACCCCGTACGACCGGTAGCCCAAGAAGATCTCGTTCAGGTACAGCTCGAGGATCTGCTCCTTGTCGAGCGTGGCCTCCAGCCGCCGGGCCAGGATCGCTTCCTTCAGCTTGCGGCCGATGGTGGCGTCGCTGTTCAGCAGGACGTTCTTGGCCACCTGCTGGGTGATGGTCGATCCGCCTTCGAGCCGGCGCCCTTGAACGAAGTTCAGCGCGTTCTTGGCCATGGCCCGGCCCATGCCGGCTACGTCGATCCCGCCGTGCTGGAAGAAGTTGCGGTCCTCCGCGGCCAGGAAGGCGCGGATCACCACCGGCGGAATCTCGTCGTAGGGCACGAAGATGCGCCGCTCGCTGGAGAACTCCCCGATCAGGGTGCCTTCCCAGCCGTAGACGCGGGTGGCGGTGGGCGGACGGTATTCGGCCAGTTCGCCGGCGTCAGGTAGGTCGTGGAACAGCCAGGCCGCGTAGACGGCCAGGGCGAAACCCGCCACCGCCACGGCGCTGAGCACGGCGACGCCCGCCATCGCGAACCAACGTTCGGCAGACTTCACCGCTTACGCCCTCCGGGACCGACACCCCGCACCCAAGCATCCGTCTTACCGAGTCAGAGCGTGGATGGCAAAGGCGGCGAAGCCGTGTTCAGGGCGCGGCGGCGACGGACGGGTAGGACGTCTCGCCCTCGAAGTAGGCGTCGATGGCGCGGGCCACGGCGGCGGTGAGCTGGTTGCGCCGCTTGGCGTCGGTCAGCAGCTTCTCGTCGTCGCGGTTGGTGATGAAGCCCATCTCCAGCAGGGCGGCGGGCACGTCCGGCGCCAGCAGCACGACGAAGCCGGCGTCGCGGTGGCTGCGGCGCAGCAGGGGCGCCTCGTCGTCGACATGCTCCAGCAGCACCTTGGCGAAGGCGGCCGAACGGTTCTTGGTGGCGCGCTGGGTCAGGTCCATCAGGATCCGGTTGACCGAGGCGTCCTTGCCGGTGTGCGCCGCGTCCTTCAGCCAGTCCTCGCGCCCGAGCGCCTTCTTGGCCGCGCGATCGGCGCCCTTGTCGGACAGGGTGTAGACGCTGGCGCCGCGCATGGCGGCGTCGGTCCCCGCGTCGGCGTGCAGGGACAAAAACAGGTCCGCGCCGGCCTTACGCGCGATCTGCACGCGGGTCTCCAGCGGGATGTATTCATCGGCGTCGCGGGTCAGCACGACCTTGTAGCGGCCGGTCTTCTCCAGCTGCGCCTTCAGCGCCTTGGCCGCGGCCAAGGTGATCGCCTTTTCGCGGACGTGGGCGCCCGAGGCGCCCGGGTCCTTGCCGCCGTGGCCTGCGTCCAGCACGATCACGCGCCGGGACGGCTTCTTCGGCGACGTCGCCCTGACCGGAACCGGCGCAGCCTTCACCGCCTTGGTGGCCACGACCGCGGCGGTCGCCGCCACCGGCTCAAGGTCGACCACGTAGCGGTAGACCTTCACGCCGTCGCCGGGCGGCAGCAGGAAGCGGCGCTTCACCGCCGCGTTGCGGGTCAGGTTCAGTTTCACCCGCGCGGCGCCGGCTGCGTGATCGACCGACCAGTCCTTGACCAGGCCCGCGCCGCGTCCCTGGAGATCGGCGGTGGGGTGCACGCCCGGCAGGGCGACCACGACCTTGTCGCCGGCGTCGGCCAGCAGCTTGCCCTTCACCGAGCGGTCCAGTTCGACCACCACGCGGGTGGACTGCGAGTCGCCGCCGGTGCGGACCTTCAGGACCCCGCCGGACGGGGCGCCCTGGGCGCCGACCGCGCCGAAGCCCACGGCCGCGGCGATCACCCCGGTCAGGGCGGCGCGCTTCGGCTCGCCGAACAGCGCCTTCAGCAGTCTTGGGATGATCCTGGAGGACATGGCGGACGCGTACTCTGCACTACCCCTCTAGATAAAACGTTAATTTGCGGAAAGAAATTGACGCGCCTTGCATTTGGGCGCGGCGTTTTGCACATTCCGGCCGCGCGAACCCGGACGCGGCGCCTGACGCCCCCCGGACGATCGCGCGCCCCGCGCCGTACAACCCGAACATTCGGACACGCGGCGTCACCGACACGCGCCTTCCGGCGCGCCTAGGGATAACAGAGCCTGATGGGCTGCGACGCACTCGCCCTTCTCCGGTCACCTGCCGAGCACGCCGCCACGAGCGGCCGGGCCGACCGTGCGCGCGCCGTCCCCCTACAACACCGGCGCCGCGCCTTCGGGTCCGCAGCGCGCCGTGGAGACCTATTTGATGCCCAAGAATATGTTGATCGACGCGGCGCACGCGGAAGAAACCCGCGTCGCCGTGGTGGACGGCCCCCGGGTTGAGGAGTTCGACTTCGAGAGCCGCGCCAAGAAGCAGCTGCGCGGAAACATCTATCTGGCCAAGGTGACGCGGGTCGAACCCAGTCTCCAGGCCGCCTTCGTGGAATACGGCGGCAACCGTCACGGGTTCCTGGCCTTCGACGAAATCCATCCGGACTACTACCAGATCCCGGTCGCCGACCGCGAAGCCATCATGGCCGCGGCCGACGACGAGGACGAGGACGCCGACGAACACGAGTCCGACGACGACGAGGGCGAGGTCTCCGCGCAGGAGGCGCGCCTGCGCCGTCGCATGATGCGGCGCTACAAGATCCAGGAGGTGATCAAGCGCCGCCAGATCCTGTTGATCCAGGTCGTCAAGGAGGAGCGCGGCAACAAGGGCGCGGCGCTCACCACCTACCTGTCGCTGGCCGGCCGCTACTGCGTGCTGATGCCCAACACCGACCGGGGCGGCGGCATCAGCCGCAAGATCACCACCGCCACCGACCGCAAGCGCCTGAAGACCATCGCGCAGAGCCTCGAAGTGCCGCAGGGCATGGGGCTGATCGTCCGCACGGCGGGCGCCAAGCGCACCAAGCAGGAGATCAAGCGGGACTACGAGTACCTGCTGCGGCTGTGGGAAAGCATCCGCGAGACCACGCTGAAGTCGATCGCGCCGGCGCTGATCTACGAGGAGGAAGACCTCGTCAAACGCGCCATCCGCGACATGTTCGACAAGGACGTCGAGAACATCTTCGTCGAGGGCGAGGAAGGCTTCCGCGACGCGCGCGAGTTCATGCGCATGCTGATGCCGTCGCAGGCCAAGAAGATCCAGCTGCACCGCGACCCGACGCCGCTGTTCGTCAAGCACCGGGTGGAGGACGTCCTCCAGCAGATCCACTCGCCGGTCGTGCCGCTGAAGTCCGGCGGCTACATCGTCATCAACCAGACCGAGGCCCTGGTCGCCGTCGACGTCAACTCCGGGCGCGCCACCAAGGAGCGCAACATCGAGGCGACGGCGCTGAAGACCAACCTGGAGGCCGCCGACGAGGCGGCGCGCCAGCTGCGCCTGCGGGACCTGGCCGGGCTGATCGTCATCGACTTCATCGACATGGAGGAGTCGAAGAACAACCGCGCCGTCGAGAAGCGGATGAAGGACGCCCTGGCCGACGACCGGGCGCGCATCCAGATGGGCAAGATCTCCGGCTTCGGCCTGATGGAGATCAGTCGCCAGCGCCGCCGCACCGGCGTGCTGGAAGGCACCACCCACGTCTGCGAGCACTGCCAGGGTTCAGGCCGGGTGCGCTCGGTGGAGTCCGGCGCCCTGCAGGCGCTGCGGGCGGTGGAAATGGAGTGCGTGCGCGGCGGCGCCGGGGCCTGCACCCTGCGCCTGCCGGCCGAGGTCGCGCTGTACGTCCTGAACCACAAGCGCGAGTTCCTGCTGCGCCTGCACCAGACGCAGGGTCTGTTCGTGACCGTCATGGTGGACGACAGCCTCGGCCGCGCAGACCACGCGGTCGACCGCACCGAGACGCTGGAAGGCTTCCCCGTCGCCAAGCCGGAGCCGCTGGCTCGGGTGTCCTACGACGCCCACGAGGACGACGAGATCGCCGACGAGGACGAGGAAGAAGTCGAAGACGAGGCGCTCGAGGCCGAAGGCGACGAGGACGAGGCGGAGGACGCCTCTCCCCGCGAGGCCCGCGCCCCGCGCGAGGGCGGCGAACGCGACCGGGATCGCGACGAGGGCCGCCGCGGCGGCCGTCGCCGCCGTCGTCGCCGCGGCGGACGGCGCGACGAGTTCGACGACGCCCGCCCCGCGAGCGCCGAAGGCGCGGACGCCGAGGAAGGCGACGAGGACGAGGACCGTCCCGTGGCCGGCGAGACCGAGGAGGAAGGCCGCAACCGCCGCCGCCGCCGCGGACGCCGGGGCGGTCGCCGCATGCGCGAGGAGGGCCGCGAGCGCGACCCCTACCTCTGGGTGCGCGGCCGCACGCCGTCGCTGGAGGACCCCTACGTCTGGTTCGACCCGATCGAGCGGCTGAACGGCCAGCAGGGCGCCCGCCCGGCGGCGGAAGCGCCCGCCTCGGCCGCAGCGCCCGAAGCGATCGCGCAGGATGCGCCCGCAGCAGCGCCGCCCGCGCTGGAGGCGCCGGAAGCGGATACGGCCGCTCCGCCGAAGCGTCGGCGGGTGCGCGCCCGCAAAAAGTCGGAAACGGAGGAGACGGTCGACCTGACGCCTGCTCCGGCCCTGGAGGCTCCCGCCGATCCCGAGCCGGAACCGGTCGTCGAAACCGTCGCCGAACCGGAGCCGCTCGCGGCCGAGGCGGAGCCCGAGCCCGCTCCGGCGCCCGCGCCGGAACCGGTGCTGGAGCTGGTCGGCGCCGAGGCGGCTCCGCCGCCGCGTGCGCCCGATCCGGCGGAGATCTCGACGCCTCCGGCCCAGCCCAAGCGGGGTTGGTGGCGCCGGCGGTGACGAGGGACTAAGTTGACGGCGCGGTCGCGAGAGCGGCCGCGCGGCGGGGGTGAACGAGGAGCTTGCAGTCGATCATGGCCTCCCCCAGACGCGTTTCGGTCCTGCTCGCGGCCGCTGTCGCCGCGGTCGCGACCCTCGTCGCGCCCGTTGCCCAGGCGCAGTCGCTGATCCGCGACACCGAGATCGAGGAGATCCTGCGCAAGCGCTCTGAGCCCGTGCTCAAGGCCTCGGGCCTGCGGCCGGACGACGTCAGCTTCTACCTGATCGCCGACAAGGAGCTGAACGCCTTCGTCACCGGCGGGCAGAACATCTTCCTGCACACCGGCCTGATCCAGGAGGCGGAGACGCCGAACCAGCTGCTGGGCGTGATCGCCCACGAGGCGGGCCACATCTCCGGCGGCCACATCGTGCGCCAGGGCGAGATGCAGAAGGCCGGCATGAAGCCGTTCCTGCTGACCATGGGCCTGGGCATCATGGCCGCCTTGGCGGGCGCGCCCGACGCGGGCGCCGCCCTGATCGGCAGTTCGAGCTATTTCGGCACCCTGGGCGTGCTCACCTACTCACGCGTGCAGGAAGGCTCGGCCGACCAGGCCGCGGCCACCGCGCTGGACCAGGCGGGCCTGTCGGGCAAGGGGCTGGTCGAGTTCTTCGACAACTTCCGCTACCAGGAGGTGTTCTCCGAGGCGAAGAAGTACCAATTCTTCCGCAGCCACCCCCTGTCGTCCGAGCGTATCGAGGCGCTGCGCCGGCGTGTCGAGACGATGCCGAACTACGACAAGCCCGACACGGCCGAAGCGCAGACCGAGCACGCCCTGGTGAAGGCCAAGCTGGACGGGTTCCTGAACCCGCCGCAGCAGACCTTCGTCAAGTACAAGGAGAAGGACGCCTCCTTCCCCGCCCGGTACGCGCGCGCCATCGCCTATTATCGCTCCACCGATTTCGACCGGGCGCTGACCCTGCTGGACGCCCTGCTGGCCGAGCAGCCGGAGAATCCGTACCTGTGGGAGCTGAAGGGCCAGATCTACTTCGAGAGCGCCCGCCCGGCTCTGGCCGAGCCGGCCCACCGCAAGTCGGTCGAGCTGAAACCGGACGCGCCGCTGCTGCGGGTGAACCTGGCCCAGACCCTGCTGGCGCTGGACAAGAAGGAACGCGTCGAGGAGGCGATCGCCGAGCTCGGCAAGGCCCTGACCTTCGAGAACGACAACGCCTTCGCCTGGCGGCTGCTGTCTCAGGCGTTCGACGCCAAGGACATGCCGGGCCAAGCGCGGCTGGCGGCGGCGGAGTACCACTACGCCGTGGGTGAAAAGCGCGAGGCCAAGACCTTCGCCATGCGTGCACGCGAGATGCTGGCCAAGGACACCCCGGACTGGCGCCGCGCCACCGACATCGTGCTGGTCTCCGACCCGACCGACGACGACCTCAAGGCGATCGGCGCCGGCTGACCGCCCTCTCCGCCCCTGAAGGACCCCCGATGCGCCGGATCGCCGCCGTCTCCTTAAGCCTGCTCCTGGCCCTGGGCGCCTGCTCGGGCGAGAAGACCAGCGACCCGGCGTTCGGCGCCAAGGTGCGGACCTACCTGCTCGAGCACCCCGAGGTGCTGGAGGAGGCGCTGCTGAAGCTGGAGCAGAACAAGGCCGTGCAGGCGCGCGAGGCGGCCGCAAAGGCGATCCGCCAGAACCTGAAAGGGCTGGAGCGCGACCCCCGCGACTTCGCCCTGGGCCCGCAGAACGCCAAGGTCGTGGTGGTCCAGTTCTTCGATTACCGTTGCCCCTACTGCAAGACCATCGCCGCCGACTACGTGCGCATGGCGAACGCCAATCCTGACGTGCGCTTCGTCTTCAAGGAGTGGCCGATCCTGGATCGCGGCGGCGAGCCGGTGTCGGAATACGCCGCCCGGGCCGCCCTGGCCGCCAAGGCGCAGGGGCGCTACCTGCCGGTGCACCAGGCCCTGATGTCGGCCGAGGCGCTGGACATGCCGACAGTGGACCGGATCCTGGCCGCCAACGGCGTCGACCTGAACCGCGCCAAAGCGACCCTCGGTTCGGCCGAGGTGTCCGACCAGATCGGCGACATCCACAAGCTTGCGGAACAGCTGAACGCCTCCGGAACCCCAACCTTCATCGTCGGCGGCGAAGTGCTGGAGTTCCGCGGACCGGAGTCGCTGACCCAGGCGATCGCGAAGGCGAAGAAGGGCTGAGTTGCATCCCTTCTCCCTCCGGGAGAAGGGGGGTCCCGCGCACCGGAGCGCTCGGGCGCAGGTTCGCGCGGGGGATGAGAGTCACAGCTCTTTTCGGACGGCCCTGTAACCCCTCACCCTCCCACGCCTTCGGCGCGGGCCCCTCCCTCTCCCTATGGGAGAGGGCTTAAATCAAACCCGCCAGTGGGCTCGACGGGTCGGCGTAGCGCTTCTTGGGCATGCGGCCGGCCAGGTACGCCTCCCGCCCGGCGATCACCGCGTGGCGCATGGCGGTCGCCATTCTGATCGGGTCCTTCGCTTCGGCGATGGCGGTGTTCATCAGCACGCCGTCGCAGCCGAGCTCCATCGCCACCGCCGCGTCCGAGGCGGTGCCGACGCCGGCGTCGACCAGCACCGGCACCTTGGTCTGCTCGACGATCAGGCGGATGTTCACCTGGTTCTGGATGCCGAGCCCCGAGCCGATCGGCGCGCCCAGCGGCATGATCGCCGCGGCGCCCGCATCCTCCAGCTTGCGCGCGTAGACCGGGTCGTCGGAGCAGTAGACCATCACGTCGAAGCCGTCGGCCACCAGCAGCTTCAGCGCCCGCAGCGTCTCCTCCATGTCCGGATAGAGGGTCTTGGCGTCAGACAGCACCTCAAGCTTCACAAGAGACCAGCCGCCCGCCTCGCGCGCCAGCCGCAGGGTGCGGATCGCGTCCTCGCCAGTGAAGCAGCCGGCGGTGTTGGGCAGGTAGGTGAACCGGTCCGGCCGCACGAAGTCGGTCAGCATCGGCTGCTTGGGGTCGCTGAGGTTCACGCGGCGCACCGCCACGGTGACGATCTCCGCGCCCGCGGCCTCCGCCGCCGCGGCGTTGGTGGCGTAGTCCTTGTACTTCCCCGTCCCCACGATCAGCCGCGAGCGGAAAGTGCGGCCGGCGACGGTCCAGGTGTCTTCGATGGCGGCGTGCGCGTTCATGGGCAGTGTTTATCCCTGCCTGCACGAGCAAGGAAGCGCATCAGTGCGTCGACCCTAGCTCCAGTCCGGCGGACACCGCGGCAAGCCGCTTGTCTCCGGTCCACAGGGTCGAACCCGGCCTCAGCCGTATGCTCGCGAGAAGGTGGGCGTCGACATACCCGATACCAGTTCCTGCCAGCCTCGCTGCTTCGATCAGTGCGAGGACCTCGTCGTGCCTCGCGACCTCGATTTGCGGAAGGCGGCCCAGACTCAAGAGCACTTGCCGCCGGTCTCTCAGATGTCCCAACGCCAGTTCGCCGATTACGTAGGGATGAACGAGTACGCGCCGGTCTTCGAGGAGGCGCGCGAGACCAGAGTCGCCCTCCCGCAGATGGTCGACCCAGATCGACGTATCTACCAGGATCACGGGCGGCGGCGTGGAATAGGCTGGAGATCCGGCTCGGTCCCCCCCATACGCGCCAGGCGCCTTGCCGCCTCGCGCTCGACCAGCGCTTTCAAAGCCTCCTTCACCAGAGCGGAGGTCTCGGTCAGCCCGGTGTAATCCCTAGCTGCCGCCAGCAGGTCGTCGTCGAGAGACAAGGTCGTGCGCATGGCGAGCTACTCCGCAGGGGTGACATCACAATACGCATCATTGATGCGCATATCAACGCCTCACCCGCCGCCCACGAACTGCACGATCTCCAGCCGGTCGCCCTCGATCAGCGGCGTCTGGGCGTAGAGGGAGCGGGGGACGATGGCGAGGTTGCGTTCGACCGCGACCTTGCGCACGTCCAGCTCCAGCTGGGCGACCAGGTCGGCCACCGTCGCCGCCGTCGTCTCGCGTTCCTCGCCGTTGATCGTCAGCCGCATCGCTCGCTCCGAGGCCGGAGCTTGTGACGCCGGACGCCCGACGATACAAGGGCGCCGGATTCGGCG